>WAPT01000027.1 GCA_015520605.1 Nanobdellati archaeon | reverse complement strand
TTAAATATCTTTGAGATAATGTTTTCTATTAAGCTGAGTGCTTGCATGGGGCATCACCTCCTTAAAATTTTTATATGAAAGCGAGGTGATGCCCTTTAATTTTGATTTATATTCTAGAGAAGATATTTCGTGCCTTTATCCGGACGGTCTCCACCTATTCTACCGAAAAGTATATATAAGATTAAAAACCTTATTTAAAACTAAGTTGGAGGGAGGAATCATGGTCCCGCGAAAATCCATCACAAGAGATGATGAATACGAAATATTTGATGATGAGTACGAGGTCATGCCGCTTAATCCTCTTCGAAGACTTGAACGGAGACTTGAGGCTCTTGAACAGTCTCGGACATTGGCCAATCTCGAGAAGTTTATAGATAAAATCATAGATATGACTGAATTGAACCAGAAAATAATTGAAGAAGTTGTGAAGTCAAATCAAGGTCTGAGGGAAGAAATCGAGGTTCTCGTAGGTAAGTTGGAGAGACTGGAGGAGAAGATAGAGCAGTTCGTGGATGTTTTAAAGATGCTTGGAGAGGAGGAAGCGAAGAGTTCTGGAGAGGAAATCATGGTGAAAGTTTTGGACAAATTCAATGATGTGGCTGAAAAAATAACAGAAAGCAATAATAACATGTTGCAGATGTTGGCTTCCATTGAAAAGAGACTAAAAAAACTCACAACTGAAAATATTTTGCCTCACGGGGGAATTCACAGGACACCGCCATCACCTGCATCTGTTCCTATTCACCCCCCTAGCGGAGAGATAGGGACGGAAGGAATGCCTCACATGCCCCATGCGGGAGGTTTTCCGCAATCACAACTATCTATTAAAAAATAAAGTTTGATGTTGCGAGAAGATCCAAATCGTCAGGGCGGGAGGTGATAGCGAAATGGATGGAGAAACCAAAAATGTTCTAACATATCTGGAGTATATAGTTGGGATCATCGCACTGACAATGATAGGGGTAATATTAGGCATGATACCATATGCACAGTCAATGGAACAAACATTCGTGCTGGTATCCTTATTGAACTTTTTAGGAATAATCCTTGCGGATGTGCTGTTGTTCAAAATTTACAAGGACAAGGTAGGATAATTTCACATTCCTTGGTAAAAACATATTATAGAGGTGATCTATATGTATGATAGAGATATAGAATCTTGGGGTCGCAGTAAGGGTTTGACTCCAATCATAGCGATGGTGCTGTTGCTGATGCTAGCGATTGCAGCCGGTGGCATATTGTTCGCCTTTAGCGGCAAGATGCAAACTGCTATGCAGGAGAGCGTTAACAAACAAGCACTTTCACAGGCTGAAGCTGCCGCAATGAGGTTACAGATTGTAAGTGTGTATGGGGATAACACCAAATTCAACATATTGGTTAAGAACACAGGCAGTACAAACTGGAACATTACAAAATATGCTACTGTGATGATTGACGGAGTATACAAAAACATCGACCTTGCTAATTCAGACTGTACAACGAAGTTACCGGAACCAGATAGAGTGTGTACAATAACCTTGCAGGGTGAAAACCTTGCATCTTACAATGGTAAGCGCATCACCGTGCGTGTTGATGCACCCGGAAATTCAGACAGTATAACATGTACTGTTGTTGAAGCAGGCTCCGGAAAGTATGTCTGTTCTGAAAAGACATAAAATGGGAATATAATGGGTAGGTATTAGCGAGAAACGGCAAAACTTGGTGGTTAAATTATGATGGTTAGAAGGAAGGGTTTGACTCCAATCATAGCGATGGTGCTATTGCTGATGCTAGCGATTGCAGCCGGTGGCATGTTGTTCGCCTTTGCCATCAAAATGCAACAGAGCATGCAGGAATCTGTTCAAAAGCAAATGCTCACGGAGGCTGAAAAGGCAGCGATGAGAGTTGATATAGTAAGTATCTATGATAACGATAGATCGGCAAATACTGAAGATTTTGCGATAGCCTTAAGGAATATCGGAAGTGCAGCTTGGAATATGACCCAGTACTTGTCCAATGCCATAACCATTAACGGAGTCCCCGCGGGTATTAAATCATCCACATGCGATAGTGTTAACCCCAACCAGGTATGTACCCTTGTCTTGAACGTTAAAATGGCGGATTACAATGGCGAGGTGATAACCGTTATCGTAAACGCTCCAGGAAACATGGACAGTAAAACCTGTAAAATGTCATGTTCGGGAACCAACGATGAGAACTGCCAATGCATACCACCTTAATTGGAGGTAAGATAAAAATGAAGGCACACAAAGCTCAAATTCAGGCCGTATCTTATGTGTTGGTACTTGGAGTTATACTGGCTACCGTGTCAGCTACTTACTTTTGGGGGTTGCCTCTTCTTCAGAAAGGGGAGGCAACATCGAAGCTCGAATCGGCAAAGGCTTCGGCTATGGAGATTCAAAAAACACTTAATGAGGTAATAAAAACTGGTGGACAAAAATCAATAACAATTACTAGTTATGGAATGATAATAATAAAACCCGACGAAAATGCCATAGATTACATCATAAGATCAAAAAAAAGTCCCTATGCAACGAATATTTGGATACCTCTAGGAAGTGAGGTTCCTCACGGTGTCAAGGGTACTCCATGGGAAAACTCTACAGCCTTTTTAGGACATGACCAACCCGCCGTAGTGATGGTGAAAGTCGAGCCTGCTCAGGGAGAATATATAATTATTTACAGAGTAGCTCTCAGGAAGCTCTATGATCTCGATACTGGAGATGCTTATTATTATAATCTCACCGCGGGTGGCAATACAATGGCAATGCCAGGAAATGTTATACTGACTTTATCTGCTGGAAGCGCTACGAGAACTGGGAAACCGAGCGTTCTTGGGGGAGAGGTTATAAACATACCGGTTTATGCTTCGATAGGAAGTGCAGAATAAATAAAAGAAAGAAAAGGAGGAAAAAGGTTATCCCTGTGTTCACATGGAGGAAAGCTCAGGTCATAACCCTTGAACAAGTGATGACGTTCAGTATAGGGCTCGTTATGGTCATGACATTGTTGCTTTTTGTCAATAGGCTTTACAACGATATGGCTAGAAATGCCGATAGGATTTTGGGTGAGGCTGTGCTCACATCCGTATATACTACATCTGCTTATTTAGACAATGAATCAATCCAGAACTATATAAAAATTAAACTTCCGCAGACCTCATCTTTCAGAAATTACAGAATTTATGGCATGGGTCCATACGGTATTGCAATAGAGTTGCCGCATTCAACAATTTTACTTAGTTTATCACTACCTCATGGTTTTAAAGGCGTATTTGGCAGTGTTGAAAGTGATGATGAATATGCAATAGTTGCCACCGGAACTGAAATAGTATCAACTCCGAATTATATTAGGATTTCGCCGCCATAATGTAACAACACTTTATTTAATGATTTCCAAAAGTTCTTCGAAGTCTTCAATGACATAGTCCGACACCACTGTTTCTTTGTACTCCGCACCACCATATTTCGCAAAACATGTTAGCATGCCAACTTTTTTCGCTCCAAAGATGTCGATCTCTTCCCTATCCCCTACGTACAGGCATTCACGAGGTTTAACGCCCGCAAGCTCAATCCCGAGTAAAAACGGTTCAGGGCTTGGCTTTCTTTTTCCCGTATCATCCAAAGTCACTACTATCTTGAAAAAGTGGTGCAGTTTTAGGGTACACAACCTGAGCCACGCTTTGAGCTTAGGGGCATCCGTTATAATTCCAAGCTTTATGCCCTTCCTCATAAGCTCGAGAAGTGTCGGAATAACGTGGGGGTACGGTTCGAGAAAGCTTATTCTTCTTTGTCTGTAGGCCACGATCGCGGCAGCAAGTATTTTTGGGTCAGGCTCTCCCATAGTTTCCCTCAAGAAATCATCGAAAATGTGTTTATATTCCATTCCGTATTTTTCGTAAAGCTCATAAAGCTTTCTCAAGGCTTCATCTTTCTCAATTTTCAATCCGGCATCTATCATCGCCTCAACACTTCCTTCCAGACACATTCTCTTGAATCTCAAAAAGTCCACCAACGTATTGTCAAGGTCAAAGAAAACTGCCCTTATCTTTCTTGGCATAATTTTTTAAGGATGAGTCAATATTCTTAAAATTAAGCGAGAGTATGAAGGAAGGTGAAAATTCGTGGGTCTGCCCGCCATAATCAAGGTAAAGGGTTACAGGCTGGTTAGGAATGATAGTTATGATGAGCCTATTTATTCGGTTGTTCTTGAAGCGAAGGCCAAGAGTCTCTCTACGGCCATAACAAAATGTATGGGAAAAGCAAAACACATAGAAAAGCTCATAAAGGATACGTACGGACTTATTTATTACGGGTTCGATGTGCTGACTCAATTTCGGGAAATGGACGAATGGCATGCAGTTATCCGTGTTGATTATATTCCTGAAGATTTGAATGGTGATGAAAATTATGAGGAATATGAAAGAACTTTTAGTGACGATGCGGAAACGCATAGTAAAGAACCATATACATCTCAGGATACAGATCTTATGGAATCTTTTATGATTTTGAATATTGTGGATGAACTTGAAATGGTATTGCTTAAACCACCACTCCTAAAAGATGTTGTTAATACCGCAAAGGAAATTGGCATAACGAATCCCTTTTTAAAAATATTCCAGCTATCAAAAAAAGGTCTCATAAAAATGGAGAATGGAAGGATCTCACGAAATCTGTGAGAATTTTTCTTCTCTTTACGTACTACTGCACATTATTTTAACAATGATTTCGTTTCTTTTTTCTTTCGTACTCCTCTATAAGTTTTTTAAGTCCATCAACCGCCATTTGAGTGCAGTGCACCTTAACCGGAGGGAGGCCGCCCAATTCGCGTACAATATCCTTGTAAGATAGCGTTTTTGCCTCTTCGATTGTTTTTCCTTTCGCAAGCTCAGCGAGTATATCGCTGCTCGCTATCGCGGCCGCACATCCGAAGGTCTTGAATTTTATATCTTCTATTATCTCTTTATCCTTTTCCCTTCTGACTTTCATGGTAAAAGTCATGACATCACCACACACGGGATTGCCAACGGTAACCCTCACGTCAGCATCCTTAATCTCCCCTGCATTCTTCGGGTTTCGGAAGTGTTCTATCAGCTTTTCGGAGTAAAGTTCGCTCATTACGTTACACCTCTCAAAGTTTGAATCAGCCCTGCCACAGGGGGGATATTGATCTCAGCTTCGAGATCACACCCGGAAATACCTCAAGGAAATACGCTATATCCTCGTCGGTATTGAACCTGCCTGCTGAGATTCTTACAGAACCGTGCGCTACTTCTGGTTTCAACCCGATAGCCATCAGCACGTGAGACGGGATGAGCTGCTTTGAGGAGCACGCCGAACCCGTGGAGACCGCTATGCCATAATCATCAAGCATCATAACTATGCTCTCTCCTTCCACACCCTCAACAGAAAAGTTCACGTTTCCTGGCAGCCTCTTTTCAAGGTCCGAAGGCCCATTGAGATGTGTCCTCTTCACTTTCTCCAGGATCTCTTCTATTATCATCTTCTGGAACCTCCTCAACTTTTCTTTATCTGCATCAAGCTCTTTCATCACGAGTTCTGCAGCTTTTCCCATACCAACAATCCCAGCAACGTTCTCGGTTCCAGAGCGCATGTTTTTTTCCTGCCCTCCACCGTGGAGAAGAGGGTCTATTTTCACACCATTCCTTATAAAAAGAGCGCCGATTCCTTTAGGCCCATAAAATTTATGTGCACTGATTGTCATCAGATCGACTCCCAGACTTTCCACATCCACCTCCATCTTTCCTATCGCCTGACAGGCGTCAGTGTGGAAATATGCGTTACTCTTATCCTTCACAAGCTCGCATGCTTCCCTCACGGGCTCAAGAGTTCCTATCTCGTTGTTCGCGAGCATTATGCTTACCAGTATCGTGTCTTTCCTAAGAGCATCCTCAAGTTCGTCGAAATCTATGAATCCCTCCCTGTCAACGTTAAGGTATGTAACTTCAAACCCTTGCTTCTCAAGCCATTTACAGGTGTTGAGGACACACTTATGTTCTATCTTAGTGGTTATTATGTGCTTTCCCTTATCTATGTTCGCAAACGCAATGCCCTTGAGCGCCCAGTTGTTGCTTTCTGTTCCCCCGCTGGTGAAGTAAACATTACCGTCCCTGCAGTTTATCATCCTTTTTATGTTTTCTCTGGCAGTTTCAACAGCCTCTCTCGCCTCCCTACCCCATACATGGATATTATTTGGATTTCCCCATTTCTCTTTTAAAAAGGGAAACATGACATCCAGTACTCTCGGATCAAGGGGTGTTGTAGAGTTGTTATCGAGGTAGACTTTTCTTTTATCCATACAAATACACCCATTTTATAACAGTGTTATATAGTTAGAGGGGATCTTTATAAATATTTCAGAGAAATGCCTCCAGATCCCCCGTTATACGCTTTCTCTCTTCTACCCATTCGCGCACTGCATCCTCCAGCGATTTCTCAAATTTCTCTGCTTTACATTCCCTCTCTCTTATTTTAACGAATATTGGTGTGTGTACAGCATCACCCATTATCACGCACTCTCCCGGCTGGAAGGTAGTTATCATGTCAAGAGCCTCTCTGGTTAGAGATTCGCAGCTCTCCCGTATATGATTTAGGTCATTGGGGTTCGTAACCCTCATTATTATGTGAGTGTTACATTGCGCTAGGGCTGTGGGAGAAAGGTAATACGGTCTTTGTGAAACAAGACAGAGACATGCGTAGAATTTTCTTCCCTCACGTGCGAGCGTTTCTATTGATTCCTTGGCAAGGGCTTCGTACTTGCTAGTCTGAGATGGTGCGAAGTTATGCGCTTCCTCCACAACCAGAAGGAATGGTGGTATAGCTCCCTTGATTCTTAGTCTGAAAAGCTGCTGGGTTATGAGCCTGACTATGAGCTGCTTGACCGCCATGGAGTCCAGATCGCTCAGGTCAAGGATGTAGAGTTTTGAGGGTTCCATCTGAAGAAGATTAGGTATATTTATGTTTGAGAACACACCGTAAGACGTGAGCACCTCGACTATCTCCTCTCCCACTTCCCGCTCCTTCTTGCTTAGACCAAGACTGTTCATGCAGGTAAGGACGTCCTCTGGTGTGAAGGGACCGCGCTCTCTGAAGAATTCTCTCACTTTCTGAACAAATGTTTTGGCCGCCTTCCTCCTTGCGGATGACGTGCTCATATGCACTATCCTGTTTATAAGATCATAATCCAGTACATTCGTAAGGGAAAACCTTACCTCCGAGCCTCTAAAGACCCGAGTCATCCTTGCGAATCTTTCATCCTCAGCGTAAACCGTGTATTCTCCATGAGGGTCAATGATCAGAATAGCAGGCATTGCATGACCCTTTTCCCCTTTCTTCAGAAGTTCCTCCACGATAATGCCAACGGTGTAGCTCTTTCCCGCACCGGACATTGCCAGTATTGCAAGATGTTTTCTGAGAAGTTTAGTGACGTCCAGTCTCACCTCCACTTCAGGCTGAAAAAGCAGACGACCCATAAGTAGTCCGTCATTCTCTACCCCTACTATTCCCCGAACATGCTCCTCTGGAGGGATAACAACAGCGTCCCCCGGAGATGGAGGTAGAGCACACTTTCTGATCCTGATTCCGCCACCCACCCCATCATCAATCTCTCCAATTATTCTTGCGATCCCATAAACCGTTTGGCACTCCTCAACCGGGAAGTGGATGGAAGCGTTATTTCCAAATATCTCTCTTGCCACAAGCTTATCTTCAGCATAAGGGTTGGAGGAAAAAATGTCGATAATAGATGCTGCTATCCTCCTGCCATCTTTTGCAATGGCTTCTACGAATTGTCCCTTTTTTAGTGTTTTATAACCTTCATTTAACACGAACATAAATTGAGTCGTTGAAGGCGAGTTTTCAGCCGAGACTATTATCCCTACCATTTCGTCAGGGCTCATGAAGTTAAAGAAGGGTTTCAAGCTTTAAATTTCATTAAGCAAATCTTGCCATCGCTCTGTTTCTCAAAGAAGTGTGAGAAGTCTGGCTAAATGAAATTAACTTTTTACTTTATGGTATCTGATCCCTCGCATCTCACAGAGTTCTTTAAGATCAACCAGCACCCTGCCCATTTCCTGGTTTAGATCTCTCACAACGTTATCAAAGACATTTTCGTCGAATCTGTGCTTCAAATATGCCAGCATGTTTCCTGCGCTATCGCCCGTCGTGTTCCTGTAATTCTTTATAAAGTTTATTATTTTGTCTCTTTCTATATTCATGAAATGCAAACCCCTGTTGAATCCCCTTGAAATTCTTTCCGTATCTATCAACTCTTCAATCTCCTTGGATGTAAGATTCAAAGAGACCTTAAAGGAGGTCGAAATGTCAGGATAATCAGAGTGATCCACATATGCGAGCATTTCCATATCTTTTACGTAACCCGGCTTAATTCCCAATTCCCGTTCCAGTCCTTTCAGAGCAGCATCGAATGCATTAGGATTTCTCAATACCACCACTCCCTGGGGGAGTGGAGTCTTCTTGCCTGGGGCCAAAACATTTGCTTCTCTTTAACCCATAACTATTTTATCATCCTCTGTTTCTGTTATTACAGAATATGCACGAGGGTTAATTTTTTTCAAAGCCTCTTCACTTAATCCTGCATTTGGAGGTATTAAATCTGAATTACGTGCTGCCACAAACTCATCGTAATAACCTCTATTGAATATTTCTTGAAGATGATTCTTATCCTCGTCATAGACTATTCCCGTTAGATTAGCTATCGGGATATCTCTTCTGAAATGATTATATTTTGGTATAACAACTTCTTTCCAGTAAATCTCAATTTTTTCCTATCTTATAGAGAAAAGCTACTTCTCACATCATTGTTTATTATTACAGGTTCGCCATAATTTTTGATTTTAATTGGTTCTTCGAATACACATACCTTTAACATAATTAATATTTTATTACTGATAAATATTTAAAATATTCGTAATTTTTTGGAAACCACCCCAAACCAAAAAAATTAATCAGGTCATCACTCCGATACTCTGTGTGATGAAATGTATTGGAGGGTGATGCCTCCCGTGAACAACACACTATCTAAAATTCAGAGGAAAGTTCTCAATCGGGATCTCAGAGTTGTTAACAAAACAGGGCTAAATACCGTGTATGCAGCTATGGATGTTGAAACGGGATTAGCTTTGTTTGCGTTGAGGTACACATCAAGAAATTACATGACAACTCTGGATTTTTATGTGGAAGCATGTGACTTCTGGGAAAAGGAATTGTGTTGGGTAAGTGTGTTCTAAGGAAAGGGTTATTTTGAAGCCGGATAGAGGTTCACCGGTATAAGCGTGCTCTGTGTATTTGCTTGAGTTGTGGTGTGAGTAGTTTTTTATTTTACCGGAATTTTGTTAGGAGGTAATGGTTTATCCGGACGGTCTCGATATTTCTGCAGTAATATTTATATAATGGTTAATCCATAAAAAAACTGAAGATTACAAAATCGACAAAGGGGTGAATGGGTGATGGCGAAAAAGGGTATCTCACCACTAATAGCTGTGGTACTGCTCGTGGTGTTTACAGTAGGTGTCAGTGTAATAATCTCCAGTTGGCTTAGTCAGTATGCAAAACAGACAACGCGACGTGCCGGATCAGGTACGGAAAGAGCTGTCGAGTGTGCCAAGGCACTTGTGCAGATAACGGGCGCGAGTGATAGCGGAGTATTTGTGGCAAATATCGGCGCGAGCGATGTCAATGTAACAATGATAAAAGTATATTATGCCAATGGTTCTCTGGCGTGCTACGGTACTCCCACGGACGGTCAGCTAAAGATCGGTGAAGAGAAGTACTTCGGGTATAACATCATAGGTTGCACAACGCCCGTTAGCAATATTGGAAAAGTAGAGGTCAGTACCAACTGCGGTTTTGGTGACAGCTACGAATACTGATCGTAACCGTAATAATCTTTATTTTTTATTTTTCTCTTTTTATTTTTCATTGAGGGAAGTTTACAGAGATTTAATAATTTCATTTTCTAATCAATCCAATCTCTATGAGCCCAACATATCAGCAAACCAATCACGATGAAGCGTGAACAAACCTCGTTTGCTTGATTTTTTGTGTATGGTGATCGTCTTGCCTACTGATTTCCTGTATTGGAAAAAATAATAATGCTGCCCGTGATGATGCAAAAATTTTTCCGTTTTTTGTCGGGTTTAACCAGATTTATAATCAGTCCTGTGCATTTA
>WAPT01000026.1 GCA_015520605.1 Nanobdellati archaeon | reverse complement strand
TACAGAAACATAGACAACCCGATAGACGAAGTGTGGATAACCATCACGGATCCAAACGGAACAAACCACACATACTTCCTGCAGAACACAACCTCAAAATCAGAAACAGGTTTATGGTACACAATCCTCAACATAACCAAAGAATTCAACAACATGCTCGGCAACTACACCGTAACCTTCTATGCAAACTCAACCTTAAGCAACGGATCAACCATAACCCAGGAAATTCCCCCGAGAAAAACCTGGTTCGCCATTCAGAACATTTCAGTCTCACTTAACCTGGATAAATACCTTGTCAATCCAAACCAGACAATAACAATCCAGGGCCAGGCTTTACTACAGCCTGATAATTCTCCGGTAGCAAACAATTCAATTTCAATCTGGCTGAACGGACAATTACTGAACACAACTCAAACAAACTCCTCCGGCTTCTACAACTACACCTTCACGGCTCCATCTCAAGCGGGAGATTACATTCTGAAAGTCAATCTGACGGATGCTCGGGAAATTTATGGAGAGAACCAGACAGTTCTGAAGGTTAGATGGCCTGCCAACCTAACAAAAACTTACATATTTGTCCCGGATTTCGTTACCGTTGCTGGGTGCTCTCTGTACCATATCACTGTTGGCAACTACATCAACGCGACATCAGCTCAGCAACTCTACGGAAACTTTACTGTGAGGGTAGGAAGCATTACAAAAACGTGCTCAGGCCTTGGAAACTGTACCGTAAACTTCACATTCGGCCCTGCGGTGTACGGCTGCGAGCAGGAGGGTGGAAACAAAACGATAACGATTCATGTAGAGAATGAAACAGCTTTATACTACCCGCGTGATGATGTAACATCGTTCTATTTTGAGGAGAGCAGCACATCCGCCACAGCTTTTGCTCCAGATATGGTGATTTACAACGTTACCAATACGGAAAATAAGACGGTTCAGTTCAACATCACCATAAACAATACCGGCAGAGCAACCATGCACAACATAACTCTCTGGAGATATTCCGGTCCATTCAACATCATCAACACAACTTCCATCCCCGACATACCTCCGGAAACGGCCATAAACATAACGTTCAACATGACAATTCCTGCAGGAACACCTCCGGGCACCTACAAGCAGGTGTACAACATGAGCTGGATTGATAACGACGGAACGTCCAGACTTGTTTACTCGAATCAGCAGGTGATCACCGTTGTCGGGAACCCTCAGATCACGACCAATATAGACAACATAACCACCACCATGGAACACGGCACGCAGAAAACCTACATAATGGTAATAAACAACACCGGCAACGCAGAACTTTACGGTGTATGGATCAACTACACCCCGATAAACCTGCCCGCCTCCTCCATAACAATCCAACCATCTTATTTTGACGTGATTTATCCGGGCGGAAGCGGGCAATCCGCGGTAACTATAACCCTTCCTGCGGGTTTCCCGCCCGGGACATATGCTGGATGGATAAACATAACCGCAAATCTCGGGAGACTGGATGAGAGAAGGAAGGTCATACCCATCAACGTAACCGTACCCGTAAACACAACATACTCGATAAGAGTCTTTTATCCCAACGGAACTTCAACAAACGTTCTGAACATCACGTTCCCTCTGAATCAGAACGGAACCGCTGGATTAATAGAATTGAGAAACACGGGAAATGTGCCTCTCAACTTCACCGTGTCTTACCTTGATATTCTCGGTTATGCTAATCCGACCACGCAGGTTCCACCACTTATGATTCTGAATAAGCAGGCGGGCAATGCAACCTACAACCCCACGTATGTGTATTTAGCACCTCAGGAAGCAAAAAACCTGACACTTTATCAGGAAGGAAGTTACGTTTCAGCAACTTATGCGACCAACATAACGATCTTCAACGATACGGCTGTGCCACAGCAGAGAAACGTTGAGCTTTACCTCCACTACAAGGATATGCCCCCGTTCATTTCGGATGTCACTTACAAGGATATAGTTGAGATAAACACGGATCAGGTGGTTACCGCTTACTTTGATGACGATCAGGACGAACTCGCCATTGTAAAACTCAACATAACCCTGCCTGACGGCTCCAACGAGTCTATAATCTGTGCACAGGGCAATCCTATACCCGACGGTACGTATTCATGCGTCTATTCACCTGCTGTGAGAGGCACTTATCGTGCACTGCTCATAGCATGCGACACCGGGAACAAGTGCAACCAGTATGGCTTCACGTTCCAGGCTCTCGACGCAACAACGATGGCCATAGCGGTGAACGAAACTTATGTGAAGGTGGAAAATGTAACAAGTTATCGTGGTAAGGTTGTGTACGTTGAGGTCAACATCACCAACACAGGTTATGTGAATGCTTACAACGTGAACGTAACAGCGGATGTGCCGGCCGGAACCGCGTGGAACATTTCAAAGTGCAACTACGCCCAGCTTCTTCCCAACCAGACTGAGTCGTGTCTGCTTTTGATCAATATATCTGCAGGCACACCCCCGGCCACCTACATCATCAAGCCCTACGTCGAGTGGGTCAATCCGAACCCTGCATTGCTGGACAAGGTCTTTGCGGATTCCATCTACATTAACGTCACGCCCACCGTTGAGCTGAACATATCGGAAATGCTCGAATCCGTCGTGGTGGAGCACAACTCAACAGGTTATGCTTGGTTCGTCATTAGTTCGGTGGGTAATGCCCCGGCCGAAAACATAAGTTTCGCGTGTGCATACCAGCCGGACATATGTCCGTACATAAGCTTTGTCCCCAGTACTCTCACTTCCCTTTATCCTAAAAACTCCTCTAATATCACAGTGGTCATCAGCTTACCCGCAGGCTTCGCATACGGTGCGTATTTCCCGGTCATAAGAGCATGTAGCGAAACTACATGTGTTGAGAAATCGCTTCAGGTTACCGTACCGGAGAGCCCGGCATGGGCCACGAACCTCTCTTCCATATCGATCTCCGCTGTTGCCAACATCAGCGGAAATCTCAGCATGCTGGTGAGCAACCTCGGTAACACACAGCTCAAGTTCTACTACTCGCTGGCGGGCAACATCAGCACGGTGCTCTCCTTAAATCAGACCTCCTCTCTGCTTGATCCACAGGAGAAAACGGAACTGCTCCTCGAATACGGCAACATCCCCGTAGCTTCCCACTACGAGGGCAACCTCACGATTCAGGAGATCGATTATAATTCCTTGATGATTATACCCATCACAATGGACGTCTATGAGGCGAGACTGAACATTCTCTCGCCCACAACATCAAATCCGTACACAGACCTGCTCGCGAACGACACGATAACGATCAACGTATCCTTCACTCTTGCGGATACACCTATCGATAACAACGTTACCCTTCACGCTTACGCGGACTCCGAGGAATGTCCATGTAATTACACCTATCAGGGAGGGTACTGGATCATGACGTGCACCCTACCACCCCTGAAGGACGGGAGGTGGCACGATTTGAGCGTTGTTGGCACCTATCACACCTACGGGTTCACCGTAAGGGCGCTTCAGGATAATGCCCTTTATTACCGGGACATAACACCTCCGGAGATAATCAGCACGAATGAAACAATAAAAAATGGTGTCCTCAACATGCAAGTTTTTGCGGATGACAATGTCAACGTAACGAGCGTGCAGGCAACCATCATTGATCCTCTGCTCCATAACACCACGGTGATGTTCGGATGGGATCCTGCTTCCGGAAGCTGGAATGCCAGCTTCAATCTCACGGTTAACGGCGATTACAAGCTGACCTACACAGTGTGGGACTCCACCGAAAACAGCGTCTCAAAAACCGTATGGGTTAGATATACTCCGGGAGTGAATGTCAACCTGAGCACCTCCACCTCCATGAATGTTTCTTTCAAAAAGAGCAATACGAACTATGTTTTCAATAGGATAAATGTAACGGGTAATAAAATCGTGAATATGAGGACCGGCCCTTACGATCTCGACGTATATATAGGATTAGAGAATATCTCTGTGAAAAATATAAACATTTCCAAAAACAACACCTTGATGTCTTTCAGTGAGCTCAATCCGAAACTCATTCCGATGAGCGGTGTGCGCATCAAACACAGAGCTCTGATGTATTCCATCAGTGCGCCTTTCAAAAATATGACTGTGATTTTCAACGTCCTACCGTACCTTGATGAGATTTCGGATCTTTCCCATTTGATGGTTTATAAGTGCTCAAACTATTCTGTTAGCAATGGTATATGTTACTCAAATTTCACAAGTATACTACCGCATTACGATTATAGAAAAGCCAGAGTGATTGTAACCCTTAATGATTCAGACCCGTTGCTCGTCCTTGGTGAACCGGAAGAATCGGAAACCTATGCTGTATGCGGGAACGGTGTGTGTGAGTATGGAGAAAGTCCTTATAACTGCCCCCAAGACTGCGGAACATGTGGCAATGGGGTGTGTGATGCGGGCGAGAATTACAAGACATGTCCCGCCGATTGTCCTGCGCCTATTTCGACCAGAGTCGGGGGTTCTGGAGGTGGCGGTGGTACTTTTGTACAGAAAATAAACGAAGATGAGCTCGTGAATAAAATAGTTGAGAGGCTGGGCAAGTCCAATTTTATGGTCAGAACACAGGAAATAGATATCACAACCTACCCCGGAGAGAAGGTCATGAAGAATGTGTATCTTTTTAACATGCTCGACAGAGATGCGGAGTTTTCAGCTACAGTATACGGAGATATCGCGCTTATATCTCGAATTTATCAGAGCACCATAACTGTGGATCCAAAAAGCGAAGGAGCTTTCATACTGATTTTCGATATTCCAAAGAATGCAGGATCAAAGACATACTCCGGCGTTATGAGGATTTTTGGAGAAAACCAGAGCACAGCGATACCCATAACCGTTAAAGTCCTACCCAAACCGGAAGAGCTGATGGATATGAAGATAAATCTTCTGCAGAGTTCAGTTGACCCAGGGGACAGGCTGAAGGTTCAGGTTGAACTATTTAATCTCGGTAAAACTAATAGAGTGGACACAAACGTGACTATAGCGCTTGTTGACCCCGACACCCTTAAAACGATCACTGCTGTAAGGGAAACAATGGCCGTTGAAACAAGCCTGACAAAGATATTGGCCCTACAAATCCCAAAGAACATAGAGAAAAAGAGATATATTGTCAGAGCGACAGCTGAATACATTTCAGCATCATATCCACTTAAGGCAACGGCACTCCAATATGTAACTGTCGGGGTACCGTTTCTGGAGAGAAAAACACTTCTGGGGCTGAAGGTCAAGGAACTTATTGTTCTCCTTCAAACATTCGGAATTATGGCTGGATTATATTACTTGTACTGGCAGAGGAGAAAACAGAGAACAAAGAAGAAGCTCGACATACCTGTCGACATACATCACATACCGAGACCAACGACATCAACCCTTTTCATTGGAAACATCGCAAACAAAGGTATAAGAGCATTCATCCACCCAGATCATCTATCAACCCATGTCATGGTAGCAGGAGCTACAGGATCTGGTAAGACGGTTTCAGCTATGGTAATAGCTGAAGAGCTATTACTCAAAGGCAAGAATGTTATAGTTTTTGATCCAACCGCCCAGTGGACGGGATTCCTGAGAAAGTGCAAAGAAGATTTCATGCTCAAGAAATACAAGGAATTTGGAATGAAGAAAGAGGATGCAAGAGGTTTCCCGGGAAAAATCAAGGTGGTGGAGGATGCTTATGAGAAAATTGACATAAAAGATCTTCTCTCCCAGAGAGGAAGAATAACCGTTTTTGTTATTAACAGATTGAGCCACAAGGAAATCGAAGACTTCGTGGTTAACTTCATAAGGAGCATTTTTGAAGCGAGGCTGGAAGAAAGTCATAAACTAAATACGGTTCTGATTTTTGATGAGGTACACAGATTGCTACCGAAATTCGGAGGATCGGGGAAGGGCTTCCTTGCAATAGAAAAAGCAACGAGGGAATTCAGGAAGTGGGGTTTAGGTCTTATTTTGATAAGTCAGGTGTTGAGCGATTTTGTGGGAGAGATAAGAGCAAACATCGGCATGGAGATACAGTTCAGAACGAGGTACGAGAACGACCTCGAGAGGATAAGATTAAAATACGGTGATATTTATGTTTCCAACGTGGTTAAAGCTGGAGTCGGTATGGGGATGCTCGTGTTCAGCGAATACAACAGAGGAAGGCCTTACTTCATAGAGTTCAGACCACTCCTCCATCAGGTCACAAGACTGAGTGACGCTGAACTTGACAAGTATGTGGCTTATGATAAAAAGCTTGAGAGGATAAGGAAACTTGTAAAGGTAATGAAAGCCAAGGGCATAGATGTTTTCGAGCTCGAAACGGAACTCAAGCTTGCCGATTCGAAACTCGCTCAGGGCAAATTTGAGGTGGTGGATATCTACCTGAGCTCGCTGGAAAAGAACGCTGTAGAAAAAGCAAAAAGATACGGAATAAACCTTAAGGCTCTGAAAAAAGAAAGAATAAGCGCCGAAGAACTCGAGAAATTCATAGGGAAGGCCAGGACTGAAACGGCTGAAGAGCTTGCAACATACCTCTCAAACCTGTACGAAGAAATGAAGGATAAAATAACAGACCTTAAAGCAAGAAACATTGACGTCTTTGATATAGAGATGGAACTCGAGACATTAGAACCAAAAATAAAAATGGCAAAGTTAGAAAATAATATTAAGGAACTCAGAAAGCTGAAGGAAAGGATTGAGAAACTAAAGAATGCCTTGAGCATGGTGGAGGAACATGCCTGAAGCGGAACTTATAGTAAAGGTGGAGGAACTTGAAGCCAAGGTCGAAGCTTTGAACGAAGTTAGGAAAAGCCTTACGGATATGGTAAGTGAGATTAGGGAGGAAATAGGTGAACTGAGAGGAATGTTTGTTGAAAATGAGAGGAGCCTCGCTGAAATGAAGGCATCATATGAAAAAATGGAAACAATAACCAAAGAGATTAAACCCGAAAAGATACTTAATAAAATCGGTACGTTCGAGGATAAGGTATCTCTGCTGAAAGAAATGATCGAGAAAAATGAAAACATGATAAAAAAGCTTGCGAATGAGATCAAAGATCTGCGCGGCACCCTGCTTGAGTTTAAAGGCCTGAAGGTCGTTAAGGATCTTTATGAGGAGATGAAAGAGAACATAGATGTGCTCAAAAAACTGGAAGCTTCGACCAAGATAAACGCCGAAAAGAGTATGAGCGTGCTGGAGGAGATAGATCGAAGGTACAGAGATTTTCTTGAGGTCAAGAAAGAGGTCAAAACTCTGGGTTCTCAGGTCGAAGAGCTCAGAGAGTCTGTTGAGAGAATCGAGATTGAGATGAAAGGGGTTGTCAGAAAGGAAGAACTCGACAAGATTATGAATGATTTTAAGAAGAAGATCGGGACATTGAGTGACATCATAGCGGAGGCGGAGAAAAAACTAAAAGAGATATCCGTTGTGTATAATGAAATTAAGAAGGGAAGAAAAATAAAGAATGAAATCGAAAAGCTTAAGAAGGAATTCAATGGGTTGAGAAACAACTTAAAAGGTCTCGAAAAAGTCGTCAGCGAGGTTAAAGATTCTGAAGAAAGGCTGAAGAAGCTCGAGAAGGATAGGCTGACCAGGGAGGAGAGTCTGAAAGCGGAGATAGGCGACGTGGAGGAAAAGATCAGGGACATGGAAGCATACATCAGGAATCTCGAGAAGAAGCTGAGCACCGATGAAATGAAGAGCAGAGAGGAAATCAAGAAGAAGATCGCCGAGGGAATTAAAAGCGAAATGGTGTGGCTCAAACATGAAATGGAAGTTCTGAAAGACGAGAACAGAAAGATCAGACTTGAAATGAGCTATGTTAAAAAGGATTTAGAGGCCCTCGTTGAAATCATTGAGAAAACTATACAAGAATTCTTCGAAAAGACCACCATCTAAATTATGGTGCCGAGGGGGGGATTCGAACCCCCGACCTCCAGATTTCTCAGCGCCGTAACACAAAATCATCGCCGCCTCATAACTCGGCAAACTCATCACTCACAAGCCAGCACACGGCTTATGAGTCTGGCGCTCTAACCAGCTGAGCTACCTCGGCGCTGTCATCCGATAATCATTATTTATCCAAAAGGGTAATTTTAAAAGTTTTATCCGGGCTTGGAGGCCCGGTGATTATTACCGTCTTTAACCTTTCAAATTACAAACACAGCTACAGCGATAACCGTGGTGTATTCTCCTTCCCTTGCTTTTGCGCTTACGGCCATGCCACCCATCTCAAGATCCTTTACATCCGAAAGTTTAGCCTTCAGCATTTTCACGGCCATATCAACCGCTTCTCTCTTGGCCGTTTCAGCATCACAGTTACTCGCGGAGTACTCGGCGATGTACCCGTGTTTTTCTTCTGCTCTGGGCCGTGCATAACCAACGGCACTTGCTATCTCTTCGTTTTTATCGCTTTCCTTCCGTGCCATGACAACAAACACGACCTCACCATCGTTAAGTTCCTCAAGGCCTTCTTCTCTGCTCACAATCTCACATCCCCAGGGAATTATGCTCGATACTGGCACGAGGTTGAATCTCTCGATCCCCGCATCTCTCAGGGCAAGCTCAAAGGACACGAGTCTTTTCTCATGCACGCCAACACCTCTGGTCAAAAAGCACTTCCTGGGAACGAGTTTCTGCACGTGAATCACCTTCTCCTTATCGAAAAGCCTATTGTCGTTTGGGTTTACGGAATATTGGAGATATTGTATTTATTGAATGGTGTTGCTTCTGACTCGTTTAAAAGCCGGTCATTCTCATAGCATATGTGTTTTTCTTTTCCTCTCTTCCCTTTTCCGGCACAGTCTTTTCGCCTCTTTTAGCAGTTTTCAATTTTTGAACACACATTCTAACGGTGGTACGACCTGCTTCTTTCGTGACATCACCCCCACAAGCCATGCCTGTCCGTTCTCAAACTTCACATTGAAAGCCATCTCGAATGGTTTGACATCATCAGCTACAAGCAATGCGGTCGAACCTTCCTTCATTATGTCCGTCACGAGCAAAAGCACAGCGAATAAACCCTCTTCCTCTTTGACTTTTTTCATCTCCTCCATAATTTCCTCCTTTCTTTTGAGGACTTCGCCATCATCCACCACCTCGAGTTGACCTATGAGCACTTTTCTGCCGCTGAAGTCGTAGGTCTTGTAATCATTGTATATCATCTCTCTCGCGCTTTTCTCACTTATCGCTGATTTTGCTTTGAACATCTCCACACCCCACGCCTCAATGTCCTCAATTTCGGCAATCTTGGCGAGCTCCCTCGCAACTTCCCTGTCCTCCTCTGTGGTGGTTGGGGATTTGAAAATGACCGTATCGGAAAGTATAGCGGAGAGCAATATCCCAGCTATCTCTTGTGGTATCTTTACACCTTTCCATATGAACTTCTTTGCTATGATGGTGGCAGTACTCCCCACCGGCATGACAAGCATGTAGATGGGCTTATCCCAGCTGAATTTAATTTTGTGATGATCTATGACTTCCACTATGTTTGCTTTCTCTATGTCATCAGCGCTCTGTTCAAACTCATTATGATCCACAAGAACAACATCCTTGCCGGCGACACTTTTCAGTAGAGGAGGGGCATCCATTTCAAACCTTCCGAGCACAAGCTTCGTCTCGTTGTTGGTTTCACCTAACCTAAAAGCTTTTGCCTCCTCACCCACCTGGTTCTTAAGATAAGCGTAAGCTATCGCGGAACATATTGAATCAGTATCCGGGCTTTTGTGGCCGAAGACATGCAGCATTTCCACCACCTCCGGGATTTTTGAACCGATGACCTGTATTCAGGTAATTATAATGGGACAAAGAATGGTGCTGTTTTTAAATTTTAAATTAATTCAGCTACCAGCATCGCGGTGGGAGCATATTTTCTACGAGCCGATACGCGCAGCCGTAACCAACTGAAGGATTCCCATAATCGTTGACTCGTGTGCGCAGTTAAATTTGACTGAACCGAGGAAAAGCAACATAATCTCCTTCAAAACATCTATCGGACTGATGTTTATTCAATATTTTTTACCCTGCCGCAGTTTCATTTGATATCTAATTCCATGAAATCCTCGGCAAGGATGGTATTGGGAAAGATTTCATTCGATTCCCTCAAGAGCTTCTCGGTTGTGTACTTTCTATCTTCTTTATCATTCTTCTGATACCTTCTGCTTATGTGAGTGAGTATAAGAAGCTTTGCATTGGCTTCCTTAGCAAGCATCGCAGCCTGTTTTGAGGTCATGTGATAGAATGTGTGCGCTCTCTCCTCAAAATCCGAGCAAAACGTGCTGTCACAGATCAGAACATCAGCATCTTTGCATGGCTTCAAAAGAGATTTTCTGTAGCCTGTATCGCCTGTGTAAACGATCTTCTTACCCTTCACAACTTCCACGATATCTTCTGGCTTTATCCTGTGCCCTTTGTACACGATCTCTTCTCCTTTTTTTAGCTTACCTATCAGCGGGCCGGATATCAGTCCGAACTTTCTTGCCTTTTCCATGTTCGCCTTTAGTTTATCTCTTTCCTGAAAAATGTATCCGAGCGATGGGATTCCGTGGTATGTTTTGAATGCTTCAACGTAGTAGTCCTTGAACTCAACCCTATCGCCGGGTTTCAGATCTTCAGCGATGATGGGAAATTCTCTCTCAAAATAACCTATGCTAAGGAGCTTTTCAACAAATTCCACAGTACCTTCCGGACCATAAATGTAGAGTGGCTTTTTTCTTCCCTCCATCGCCATAGTCTGAATCAAGCCGGGAAGCCCAGCAAAGTGATCAGCGTGCCAGTGTGTTATGAATATCGCCTTGATCCTCATGAACTTCAGGTTTTTGATCATCAACTGCCTCTGTGTACCCTCTCCACAGTCGAACAGAATCCTGTCTTCGTTGTACTTCAGAAGAATGGCGGGAAGGTTGCGCTCTTTTGTAGGAATACCTGCACTTGTGCCAAGAAAGTAGATGGTTATCACAGGTTATTCACCTCCACAAGCACTTCCTCACCGCTCTCCATATCTCTCACTTTGACCTTGTCCTTCTCAAGCTCCTTTGGACCTACTATTATCACCTTCTTTGCGCCTATGCGTGATGCGCGCTTTAACTGTTTGGAGAGGCTCCTGTCCATGAGTTCCATCTCTGCTGCCATACCCCTTTTTCTGAGCTTTGAGGCTATGGATGCACACACATCCATCAATTCAGGAGTCACGAAAGCTACAAAGTAGTCCGGGGCTGTGGTTACTGATGGTAACTTACCCTCAGCTTTTAAAACTTCCATGAGCCTTTCAACACCGCCAGCCAGTCCAACCGCAGGCACATCCTTACCATACCGCCCAACAAGTCCATCATATCTTCCGCCACCAAACAGCGCGCTTCCAAGCACCTTTCTGTTAGTGGCGTAGCCTTCAAACACTATGCCTGTGTAGTAGTCAAGCCCCCGCACGATGGAAAGATCGAAGGTGCAGTGCTTATCAACACCAAAGAACTTCAGAGCTTTATCGAGCATGCACATCTCTTTGAGAGCTTCGGGAATTAGGGGGTCATCGGAGTTGTTAAGACTCTTCACGCTTTCCTCAACATCCTTGTACGTGCCACTTATTTTGAGAGCATCAAGCACTTTCTCTCCTTTTTCGGGATCTATCCCCCGTTTTTCCATCTCGATGAGCACGTTTTCCTTTCCAATTTTCTGTAACTTATCCACACACCTGAAAGCATCAAGTATTTTGTTCTTAGGGATACCCACCACTCTCATTATCCCTTCCACAAGCTTCCTGTTGCTCATCCTCACCTCAAATTCTATGTCGAAAGCGCTCATTGCATCACAACCAAGAGCTATGCATTCAGCATCAGCGAAAATGCTGGAAGAGCCAAAAATTTCAGCATCCCATTGCCAGAACGCTCTGTACCTGCCCTTTTGCGGTGCTTCATACCTGAACATGTCTGCTATGCAAAACCATCTTACAGGCAATGGATAGGCGGAGCTTGCAACCATTCTTGCCATACCGACTGTAAGATCAAACCTCAACCCGAGCTTTCTGCCGGCTTTATCCTCAAATGTATATATTTCCTTTTCTATCTCCTCGCCCGACTTGGCAGCGAGAGTCTCAAAATGTTCTATTTTGGTCGGCTCAACCTCTCTGAAAGAATAAAGCTTCATTATCTCCCGAATTTTAGAGAAGATAGCCTGTCTTGCAGCCATCTCTTCCGGATAGATATCCCTCATTCCTTTTGGTGGCTGAAACCTGTTTTCGGGCATACTCAGAAGAGTAAATCGAACATTTAAATATCAAACCGGTTTATCGGCTTAAAAGAACCTTGTTTTGAGGGAATCGTTCTTTGATTTTTTGATAAATTATGTTGATTGATGACCTGGGGAAGATCTCTTGGTCGTTATATCTGAATGCAACTACCCTCCTCTCAAAAATGTTTCCGCATATTTTTTTATCTAGCCTTAAGCAACAATTTCCAGCCAACTCTGTGATTTCTCGGAGCGTTTTCTCTGGGCGGGAGGAAAAATAGTATCGGACCTTGGTCATTTTTCTTTCTCCATAGTTGTTCAGTTCGGTAACATTTCGTACGATAATGAGTGAAGGGCTCAGCACTTATGTGTGACTTTATTCCACAGAAGGTCCCTCTTATCTATCTGTAAACCTTCCTTAATTTTGCATTTACCATAAAAATTGCACCGCTTAATGTTTTAAATTCTTTAAGGAACACTCTAGGACTCTCCCAAAATTTAATAAGGATGTTTCCACAAATTTTTTACGGATGGTCTCGGAGTGGAACGAATCTGAAGACAATGACCAGCGGAGTCTCCGCAGTAATAGCAGCGATACTCAGCAAAAAAGTGAAACCGAACTTGATTGTGGTGGTGGCTCTCGGGGCGGTGTTGGCACCGAGCATGCTCTTACCGCTATGTGCCATGAGTCCGGAATACCTATGTATGAAGGAGTGGAAAACAAAAAAACACTCGAAAGTCCAATCTACCCCGGAAGCGATAGCGATGATGAGATGGAAAAAAGAGTTAGAAAACTGCGCACACCCATCATGCTCCTCATATCCTCCATAGCATTTCTTATAGATCGCATGCTAGGGTTTTGCATATTTATCATGTACTTTGAGAAATGCGAGCTTGCCATTTTCGGGATTCCCGGACTTGAGCTAACAACATCGGCAACCTATTTTCTTGGCTATAAGTTCGGTTTCCCTATCGGTGTTGTTCTTGCATTTTTCCTTCCGGGTTTTCTTATACAGCCGCTCAAGTTCTTCTTGTGGCGGGAGAGAACGGATCCCGAGGAGGGACCGATTCCTTTAGGAATAGGGTCGTTTCTTGACGGGATGGTGGGAGCGATCGGGTGGATGACCTCACGATTAGGTATGAACATATTTTTCGGAATGGGGCTAGCACTATTTTTAAAACACGGGATAAATGTTATCAAAAGCCTGAGCTCTGACAGACCGCAAACATTTGATGCGGCGGTCAGCACGGTAACGAATTTTGTTACTCTTTTTTTCATTTACAAATTTTTGCTGAACTTTCTCCTATGATGTGGCAAGCTCCCACCTCACATTCTCAGATCAACAAATAAAAAAGTTTTTTGCTCATCTCAAGAACATGAGCGATGTGGATGAAAAAAGGATCAAGCAGGAGTTTAAGAAGAAAGCACAGAAAAACCCTGAAAAATATTACCCTATTGGGTTACTGGAGAGTGAGGGTTTCGTGAGGAGGCAATGCAAAAAATGCGGAACGTTCTTCTGGACTACGGATGAGAACAGAGAAGTGTGTGATGATCCCAACTGCACCGGATTTTATTCTTTTATAGGTAACAGTCCCTCTCCTGCAAGGATGGACTTCATAAATGTATGGCAGGAGTTTGCAAAATTATTTGAAAAGCTCGGTTACACTCCCATAAACCGTTACCCGGTTGTTGCAAGATGGCGTGACGATCTGGACTTTGTGATCGCAAGCATAGCGGACTTCCAGCCGCACGTGGTAAGTGGAGAGGTTGAACCTCCGGCCAATCCGCTCGTGGTGCCTCAGTTCTGCCTGCGCTTTACAGACATAGAGAACGTGGGGATAACGGGCAGGCATTACACAGGCTTCGTAATGATAGGCCAGCATGCTTTCGTTCCTGCCGAGAAGTACGATCATGAGAAGTACCTTGCTGATATCTACACATGGCTGAGAAAGGGCCTTAAGCTACCAAAGGAAGAGATAACTTTCCACGAGGATGCGTGGGCCGGCGGGGGAAACCTGGGACCGAGCATGGAGTTTTTCTCCCGCTCGCTTGAAATAGGAAATCAGGTTTACATGATGTTCGATATAAGGGATGGTAACATAAAGGAGCTGCCGATAAAGGTTCTCGACATGGGCATGGGGCAGGAGAGATGCGCATGGCTCACTCTTGCAACATCAACGAGCTATGAAGCCAATATGCCAGAGGTTGTTGAACTGCTTTACAGACTCACAGGCATTAAGCCGCAGCATGACATAATCGAGGCATTTTTGCCGTATTCTGGCATACTGAACGTTGATGAGCTGGAAGATGTTAAGAAGGCGTGGAACTTCATAGCTGAAAAGATCGGTATTGATGTGGAGACGCTGAAGGAAGCGATACTGCCAGCAGCAGCCATTTACGCCATAGCTGATCATACCAGAAGTCTGCTCTTCGCTATAGGGGATGGAGCACTTCCTTCAAATGTTGGCGGAGGCTATAACCTGCGCGTTATAATGAGAAGGGTCTTCGACCTTATGGAGGAGTACAGCTGGGCATTTGACCTTGAAAAGGTGCTGGAAGCTCATGCGTCCTACATGAAACCTCAGTACCCCGAGCTTGAGGAGGTTGTGGAACACGTTGTCAGAATTTTCGATGCGGAGAGGAAAAAATACAAGTCCACCAAAAGGATGGTCAGAGAGATTGTGAGCAGGCTGAAAAAGGAGGAGCTGACCGAAGAAAAGCTCGTGGAGCTGTATGATAGCAGGGGTATCTCTCCGGAAATGCTGGTAAAAGAAGGGATAATTGATGCTGTTCCCAAGGATTTCTATACGAGGCTTGCCGCAAAGCATGCTGAAGCAAGAAGAAAGGAACTTGAGAAGAAAAGAAAGGAAGAGAAGAGAAAGCTCGAATTCAATGTTGGCGAGTTACCTCCAACCAGAATACTCTATCATGATGATTACCGCCTCCTTGAGTTCAGAGCGAGGGTGGTGAAAGCACACGGAAACTATATCGTTTTGGATGCAACGGCCTTTTACCCGACAAGCGGAGGACAGCTGCACGATGTTGGGTGGCTCGATGGCGTGAAGGTTATTGATGTTTTTAAGGTCGGAAGGGTCATCGTGCATGAGGTGGAAGATGGGAGCAAGTTTAGGGAAGGTATGGAGGTAGAGGGAAAAATAGATATGGAAAGGAGGATAAAACTCACACAGCTTCACACGGCAACCCACATAATAGGAGGAGCGGCCAGGGAGATTCTCGGAAGGCATGTGTGGCAGGCCGGAGCCGAGAAGCGGCCGGAGAAGGCAAGGTTGGACATTACTCATTACGAGGCGCTCGACGAAGAAACCATCAGAAGGATTGAGGAGGAAGCGAACAGGATAGTCATGCTAAACCTCCCAGTTGAGAGCAAGCTCATGCACAGAAATGACGCTGAGAGGGAGTTCGGCTTCATAATATATCAGGGCGGAGCCGTGCCCGGAAGAGAGCTCAGAATAATAAAAATAGATGATTTTGATGTTCAGGCCTGTGGTGGAACGCACGTGAGATCAACGGCTGAGGTCGGACCGATAAAAATAATCGGCACTTCAAAAATTCAGGACGGAGTTGTGAGACTCGAGTTCGTTGCCGGACTGAGCCTTCTTGAGCACTTAAGAAAGATGGAATCGTACATTAGGGAGAGTTGTGCTGTACTTGATGTTACACCGCCTCATCTGCCCAGAGCAGTTAGGAGGTTCTTCGACGAGTGGAAGGGTCAGAGAAAGGAAATAGAAGAGTTGAAGGCAAGGCTTAATCAGGTACTTGTCGAAACGCTTGAAGGCGAAGAAAAGGAGATGGATGGGATAAGATTCATGCTGATAAAAACGGAAGGGCAGGAACTCAGAGATATCTTGGGGATGGCGAGCGAAAAAGCCAAAAACTCTCAAGTACCCGTTGTGGTCGTGAACTCGTGCGGTAAAGGAGCTCAGATCGTTGTGAGCTACAACGATGAGAGTAGGAATGCTGCCATGAGACTCAGGGAGTTGCTGGAGTCCAGATTAGCGATCAGGATGAAGCCTGGCAGAAACGTGTGGATAGGAGGGGGTAGAGCCAAAGACATCCTAGCCTTGGTAGGGAAGCTCTGAAGATATTTCTTAACTTCGCTTCTGAAAGCTTTAATTCTTATTATTTTTCCCGCAAAATTTTTCCTCATGACGGAGCGAATGATGTTCTTCAGGGTTTCGGAGGTGGGGAAGTGTTTACGGTACCTTTACTTCCTTCATGTTCTGGGAAGGTTGGAGAATGTGTCCAAAAAACCCGAAGTCATCGAGGGCAAGACGATCCACCAGAATTTTCAGAATGAGTGGATCGCTACGATAGATGAAGAAGCAAAGCCAGAAGAGGAAGCGATGTTTCTTCACGAGAACTTTGCGGTGCTTGGTAAAGCTGACCTTGTGAGCGGAGAACGGATTATTGAGATAAAAACCACAACAAGGATTCCAAACAGACCATATCTTACTCATGTCAGGCAGCTTAACTTTTATCTCGGTCTTTTTGGCAAGAAAGAAGGCACGCTAATCTACATTGAAAGAAACGGAAATGGAAGGAAAGAGTTCAGCATAGAGTTCGATGCGGACATGTTTCTTGTTGATCTCGCAAGGTTCGAGAAACTCTACCGCGCGCTTACAGAGCTGAGAGTTCCTGAGAAGGAGCCAACACCCCTCTGCGACTTTTGTGAGTACTCATTCCTCTGCGAGAAGATCGAAAACAGGAATTCTTGTTAGCAGCAGGCGATGAAATTTAAAAATTTTGTCAGAAATTTCATTTATGAAGGGTAATGACATGACAGAAACACACTTTCTCAGGGCAGACAGACTTATAGAACAGAAACAACACGATGATAGGAAAAGGAGAGTGATGATAGATGAACGTTATAGAGCAGAAAAAGCTCTGCTCGGCGAAATCTGGAAGAATGTTCTTGAGGAAGAACTAATATCCGTCCATAAGAAACAAGAGGAGCTCATTTATGAGTTGAGCTTACCTCCCAAACTCGAGATACGTGATGGTCTTGTGTTTATACCACTTTCCATTATTATTGAATTTGTGTACGGTGATGTGATCGAAGTAAGTTTGTCCTACGATTCTGAGAAAAATCTAAACAGAGCACATAAAATCTCACATATGTTCAAATGTGGTGAGTGTTTACAGCAGGATTCCGTAAGGGATGTGAAAATTTATTCAGCCATAGGAGGAGTGTTTCATCTTATACCATTCGGGTTTCTCCCCCCCAAAAGTAAGGATCATTTGAACAACTTCATAAATAAGTTTTTAAGTTTCTACCGATCTTATTTTGAGCTCGAAAAAAAGATTAAATACATATATCAAGAATTATCAAAAAATCAAAGAACAGGATTCACGCTCTCCGAGCTCCCGTATGAATTGGAGAGAAATATTATGATTTACGCCCCGAAATATAATGTTGGGTTTCTTCTTCCAGAGGAGACAACAAGGATCATTACGGGAGACAGAACAAAAGACAGGAGGGGGGTATTGTATGTGGATCCGGAAACGGCGGGGGTGGTGTATTTGGCTGGAAGGGCAGATGCATTTTATGGTTGGGTTTCCGAAGATAACGTAAAGAAAAAGACCATTTACTGTTATCTTGTTCACAAAGAGAAAAATGTACGTCCATTACTGAAGAACATTAAAAATATGTCCTTAAATTTGCATGGTTGTCTCTGAATCCGAGAACGGCCCCCCGGTACTACATCGCTACCCCGAAGGGATCCTCACACACCCGTTCCATCTGCACTCCCTGTGATCCTTTCTGTTCGTACTCTCGGTGTTTATCTCTGACTTCAAGGACATTTCACCATTCCTCTTGGCGTTCCTCGCGATGTTTAATCCATTGTCTCATTTTTCGTCAACAACCCTTACCGCGTGCAGATAGTAAACGAGTGCATCCAATACAACACTGAAAGGAAATAAAATAATAAAAATAAATGAATAATGAAATTAATATATAAGTATCATGTTAAAAAATTCATGCCATGACGAACGGAACACAATCAAAAAATTATTCAACTTGCGGAGAGGGAGCGATCAAGAAAATTCTGAGAGACGTTCTGGCTGAGATAAAGCCTAAAGAGGAGGACAGAAAACGCGCTATGGCGCTTTTCAACAAGATAGCGAGTTTCATCAGGGGAAACTACAAGCTTAATATCGATCTTATGGGTTCTGTTGCTAAAGACACATTTCTTAAGGGAGATCTGGATCTCGACATCTTCGTCTTTTTCCCGCCGTCAACCCCGAGAGAGGTTCTTGAGGAAAGGGCGCTTGAAATAGGGAGGAAGGTGTTCGAAGAATTCAATGGGAGGGATATAAAAATAGCATATGCGGAACATCCATATGTAAAGGGTGTGATCGAAGGATTCGAAGTCGAGATCGTACCTGCTTATCGCATAAAGACTGCGGATCAGCTTAAAAGTGCTGTGGATAGAACTCCATTTCACAAAGAGTATGTGCTTACGCATCTCAAAAATCCTGACGATGTACGTATGTTAAAAGCATTCCTTAAGGCTATGGGTGCTTACGGATCGGATTTGAAAACTGCAGGATTTTCAGGATACTTATGCGAGTTGCTCATCATTCACTACGGTTCGTTCGTTGCTCTGCTAAAGGCCTGTCAGAAATGGAGATGGCAGGAAATTATAGACCCCGCAGAACACTACACAAGAAAGGATTATCCTGTGCTCAGGAAGATGTTCAAAGAGCACCCACTTATAGTCATAGATCCCGTCGACAAAAACAGAAATGTGGCTGCAGCTCTCTCGGCAGAAAAACTTGCTCTTTTCATTTATGTTGCGAGAAAATTTCTTGAAAGACCATCAAAATCGTTCTTCAGAGAAATAAAATTGAAAATAAATAAAAAATCGATAATTTCGAGGATTAAAAAGGATAAACGGAATGTGTACGCCATCGTGTTCAAAAAACCCGAAAATATTGTGGATGATACACTTTACCCTCAGCTGAGAAAACTTGCCGAGAATATGGCGTCATTTTTTGAGCACAACGATTTTGTGGTAGAAGATTGGTGGGTGTTCGGGGATGAAGAAGCGGGCATAGCTTTTGAGGTGGTCAATGATGAGTTGCCATTCACGAGAATCATTGAGGGCCCGAGAATCTTTGATAATCGCACTCATCAAGACAGGTTCGTCTCAAAACACGAGGTTGTGTGGCTGGGAGATGGGGGGAGATTCTACGCGAGGGAAAAAAGAAAGCACAGGAATGTTGGCGAACTCGTTTCTTATCACCTGAAGGGAAGCTTTGAGGAGATAAGGATTAAGGGCGTACCAAAACACATAGCCCTCACCATAAGCGAGCACGGATACAAATTATTGAAAAACGAAAAGCTTGTGGAAATCAAGAGCAGGGAGTTCTGGAAAGGGTTGACCAAGTTCAATCTGCGGAATCTTGAGAGATTATGACAGAAGAGTAAGTGTTTTGAGTAACATAGCGGCGATCACCACGAACAGACACAAGAGATACTGCATTTTTTCCCTCTTTTTGATTTTAACTTCCTTCTTGATAACCGTCAGCAGAATCATGGCAATGGGAACAAGCATCCCATAGCATGCGGCAATTGCCAGCAGCTCGATAAAGCTCAGCCTTTTCAATCCCATAAATGCTCCGATGAAAAGAAGCGGTATTGCGCTCAGTCTGTTCAGTCCGAGATCGCTAGCCATCATATCGGTCGCCGCGAGTGTGACCGCAATGGCCGAAGTGGCAACGGCAAAGAGTGCAAAGTTAACTCCTAACACTTTCAAAGGGAACGTGTTGAATGATGTTGGGGCGATCTCATTAACTCCCGGCATGGAGGCCACAACGGCAACGGAAAAAAGCAGGTAAATGATAGCGGGAATACCAAAACCCGCGGCAACCACTTTTCTGAACTTCCCTGTCATGTGTTCGTGTCTTAGCAGTTTATATGTCTCCGGTACGACCATATATGCACCCATAGCGAACAACATAACGAGAAAAGCATTCATGATATTAACCATTCCCGTACCGGTTACAGGCGGAGGAAGAAAATGAACATTCTTGAGATTACATTCCGGGAAGAGGAAGACAACAATTAGAAGCACAGTCGTCAACATCAAGCTTGTAATGGTTAGTTCGAACTTTCCTGTTCTTTCCAACCCGACGAGCATCGGAAATAGACAGATAAGAAATAGTAGTGACACACCGTAAATACCCCTTATCCTTAAATAGGTGAAGAGTGAAAAGTAAGCGGTGAAATACGCCGCAAGCGTGGGGATGAAAGAGAATAACAAGGATCCGATTACAATGTATTTCCCCACTTTTCCGAAACTAAGTTCGACAATATCCCCTAGGTATACTCGATCAACATCTCGGAAATACAGCATTAATCTTTTCGTGGCAAGAGCTGTGACATAATATATCCAGAATGCGATTATTGTGATCACGACATAAACACACAACCCGTTTCTATCTAAAACTGCGGGTAACCCGAGAATACCAGCCCCTATGACCGCACCAATAAGAATAGCTATACTTTCGGCGTAGACCTCATCTTTTTCCGAATTCATGTTTTTATTGTTCCGCTCTCAAAACTATTTTAAGATTTCGGTGGAATAATATACTCGCCGGCATTGAGATGTGCCTTTTCACGCGGGGGTCGCCTAGCCTGGTATGGCGTGGGACTGCAGATCCCATTTACCCGGGTTCGAATCCCGGCCCCCGCTCCAGAATTCATTTATCTCTGCGTTTTTCTCTGTTTCTTATATTCGCCTGCAGTTTGTCCAGATTTCTGTATTCATTTTCTAATTCCTCAACTTTTTTTGGAAGCTCGTGTAGATACTGCACCATGACGGTGCAATTTTTATCACAATTGAAGAGATCTAACTCGCGCGGAGGCAAGAGATCTGAAAGCTTCCCATATTCATCCCTGTAATCGAGGATTATTTTCATGAATCTGGACGTGTGATACATCATTGTGTGGATCTTTCCGTTCATCTCATCTCCGAACGATCTGCTCGCTATTTCAGCGGGATCACTACTTCCATATACACATTCTTTCAAGAATTCAAACTTTCTGTTAAAACAGTCAATTGGCGGGTATATCTTTTTTCCACCGTCATCAGGTTTATCAGAGACACACATTCACGCTGATCTCTGACCTCAATTTCGGAGAGAGCGTACGCTGGACATATTTTTTGTATTTTCTCGACCTCCTGCTTTATCTTTTGTAATATCTTATAAACTCCTCCTGATCCGCTTTCCATAAAACGACCACCCACTCAATCACCCCTTTTTAGTGATTATAAATTTAAATATCATGAAAATTTTAAAACTTTCAACCTCGCTCTGAATTTTCGAAAAGCTGAATAATAAATTAATGTAAATAATGTCATCATTATCATTTCAACTTTTCGAAAAGTTCCTTTACACGAGAATACTTTTCGTTTACTTCTTTTAATTCTTTTTTGATTTCAATTATTTGACCATCTATTTCTTTTGTAATCCTCCCCATTTCCCTGATACCTTTCTTTTTCAGTATTTTTGATAGTTTTAACAAAATTTTTACTTCCTTTTCCAGCTCTTTTCTGAGTTTTTCAAAATCATTTACTTCCTTTTCCATTTCTCTTATAACAACGGCTTTTTTGTCTATGATTTCCTCTATGCTTTTCTCCTCTCTTTCAAGCTCTTTTTCCTCTTTCAACACTCTTTCAAGCTCTTTTCTCAGTTCTTCCTCCTGTTTTTTTAGATCATCAATCTCTCTTTCCACGGTTCTTGACTTCTCAAGCTCTTTGTTGAGAATTTTCTCGTATTTTTCCATAATTTTTTTAAACTCCTTTATTCTTCTTTCTCTGGCTTTCAGTTCATCCCTAACGCTTTTTGCAATTCTGCCAATATTTTCATCTATCTCGTGTACTTTCTGTTCTCCCACTTCTTCGATCCTCTCGGAAAGATAAAGGTGACATCTTCCTCTCGCATCATAGTCAAGGATCATAAATTTTTCCTTTGCAAAAACCTTTGCCCAGATCTCCACGGTCTTTTCTGGTACATTGAGCATCGAGGCAGCTTCCTCGACCGTGATTCCTGGATTTTCTTTCACCAACTCGATTAACTTATCCGCTTCTGTTTCGAGAAGCATTGCTTTAAGTTCCATACTCACACCTCAAACCTTTATATGAAGGCTCATGTTTATTAATATTTATGGGTGCTTTTCGAGATAAAAAACCCGAGGCCGAAGTGATGTCCCCGAAAAAATCACAGGCAGCAATAGAATATTTAATGGTGATAAGTGTTGCGCTTGCTCTCCTCTCTCCGATTGTGGTTATTGCACAGCGTACTCTCTATGATCTCAATACCTCGGCCAACTTGCTTCAGGCCCACGAAGCGTTGCTCAAAATAAAAGAAGGGTGTGATGTCGTGTATTCTCAGGGTCCGCCATCGAGACTCACGTTCTATGTTGCTTTGCCAACAAGAATGGAGAACATGTACTCCGAGGGCAAAGGTCTCGTGATATCCGTGGGGTACAGAAACACAACTATAGATGTTATTCAGATTTTCGACTACGATATATGGCTTGGAGGCCATCCGAGGAAAGGTCTCAATAAGGTCGTGGTAACCGCATACTCCGATTATGTGAATATAACTTTTGGGTGAGCAGGAAATGTGGAAAGCACAGGTGTCCATAGAGTTTCTCTCGGTTATTATGTTTCTGACTATGGCAATGTCTGTTTTTTACGTCGCGTTTCAGGGTAAGAACGTTCAGTATTTGAACGAAAAAGCGAGGGACGAGGCGGATTTCCTTACAGAGTACGTGGCGACGGCACTGAATGCGGCACTCCTTGCGGGTAATGGGTTTGAGAAAAACATAACTTTACCTCAGAGCATAGCGGGTATGAAATACAACATAACAGTCAGGGAGGGTATGGTCATGGTAAGCTACGATGATAATTATCAGTTCTCACCAACAATAGTCAATGAGACACACGGTAACTTTTATCCAGGGAAGGTAAACATTATTAGAAATATCGGAGGTCGAATATATGTCGTTGTGCCATGAGGATCTTAAGGGCACGGGAAAATCAAGGCGGAGAAAAGGGCAGGTGTTGCTGGAGGACTTCATAATGAGCCTTGTTATTTTCGGAGTCATATTTAGCGCGACATTTTTTGCATATTATTCCATACAGCAAAGCAGAGCATGGAAAATCGAGACCACTTATTTATGGGAACGTGCGATGAATACTCTCGATTACCTTATAACTAGTCCCGGTGTCCCGGAGAACTGGAACGCAACAAACGTCAGAAAAATCGGACTCGCCGTCTCTGATCATGTTGTTAGCGCGGATAAAATTCTCGAGATGAAAAAAATGAATTACACCACCCTTCAGACCATAATGGGTGTGGGCGTGTATAATTTTTTCCTTGTCGCAGAGAGTACAAACGGGACCGTTATAACGGTAAACTCCACGCCGTTAGATGTGGGTTTGAGGCCCACAGAATCTTATGAGTTTTTGCTGCGTGCAGACAGATATGCATACTGCCAGATTGAAAAAGTGGGTGAAAGAGAAATCTGCAGGATAGAGTTAATTTTATGGATGTGATTCATATTAATATGAAAAATTCTAAAAAATAATCTTGGATTGTGTGGTGAAAATGCCGTCGAAAAAATTTGCGGAGGATTTAAGGAAGGTTGGAATGAAAGGTTTCTTCCTCACTTTTGACGTATTCATAGCCGCAATAATTCTTATGGTTGCGGTTAGCATAATGATTAGGAGTATGAATGAAAACACGATCACCTATTATTATTCTTACAAAGAGCTCAGTTGTGTTAGTGACGATGTTATGACTCTCTTATCCATGATGAAGTTGTCCGAGCTCAACTCTTCCTACATATCATATCTCCTTCAAAACACGAATCTCACGGAGCAGGATCTCAACAAGAGCGTTCTCGAAGGCGCAGTGCTGCTATGGGCCTACGGTCAGCAAAACATAGCGGCGGATATGCTAGGAAGAGTGATCAACAACATCCTTAATTCGACAACTTACGGTTATGAAATAAAGATTGTTGATTCGATCGGCAGGCAACACGTTATACTCAGCAGAGGCACTCCACCGAAGTATACTTCGCTCGTGGCAACATCCTCACGTCTTGTCTCGGGATACAAGGAGAACGCGCTGCCACGCGGTTATGTGGCGAGAGCAATGGTCAGGTTTGCGACCTCCAACGAGACACTCGTGATTCCGATAGAAATTGAGGGAAGTGCGCACGGAAGCGGGAACAGGTTAATCGTGATAAAGAAGTTCAAACTGGATTTCAACACGACCGCGATTCTGAACGCTACTCTCACGCTTTCCATACACTCGGGGATATCCAACATAAGCGCAAACGATTTCAGAGTGGACGGCGTAGATCTTCCGCTAAACACCAGCAATTATTTTTGCGTGGAGGAACCCTACTACGGGACTTACGCCTGTTACATAACTTTTGATGTCACAAACATTTTGAGAAACAACAACAGCGAGTGGCACACGATAGAGATACAACTGGTCGATCAGAGTTATAATGCTCACTTTCATCCCGGGAGCTATCTCACCATAACATACAATAAGACTCTCGCGGAACACAACCTGTCCACAACGGTTGCAAAAAAAATATACTTTGACTATCTGTACTCGGAGGGTAGCGCCACAAACCCCGGTGGTGTTTGGGCAGTTATGCCAATAATAATTCCGAAGGGCGCCAAAGTGAACAATGTCACGGTGCATTTGAGGGTCAACGGAGTTGCGGATACTTTTTCTTGGATCAGGTGGTTCTATGGACTGGATCCGGATACGGATGTGTGGGTCTATTTCAATAACGAGTTGATTTATACCGCGGATAATCCGAGCAGCAATTTTGACCTCTATCTTGATCTCACCAATTACGTGAGAAACAGCGGGAACGTGACTAACGTCCTTTATGTGAGCTTCGACTGCTACCCGTCCTACGATCTTTTCTGGGCACCGAATGATATCGAGCTTTACTCCGATCCGGAGAATGATCCCAACGGATCTTCGTACATCTTTGTTAATTACACAATTGAGAATTTTTCAAAGTACCGTTATGGTTACATGCCGGTGCTTGTTGGAAAGGAGTTCGGAGGAGCTATTGAAAACCCAAAAACAAAAGATTTTTACTTTTATGGGCATGAAGTGGCTGAAGCATATCTCTACATGGCACAGCTTTTCAGCACCACACCATCGGTTTATGTAAAACCGGAGGGTCAGATAGAAAAGGAAGTGTATGCCCCTTCGCTGGCAAGAGTTGTCCCGTCCAGCATTTACATTGATCCTTCCTATTTCGATTTCAGCGTTAACAACACCATAACGCTTGAGGATGTGCTGGGCGATGGCGTGAACAGAAGCTTTCTGCCGAGAACAACGCTCAACTATCTCATAATGCTCCCGTCGATGGTTCCGTACGGTAAGGTATTCGACACCCCCGAGGAAGCGATCGAAGACGCGAAAAACAGGCTTGAAAAGCTCCTTGCAGGCTATGCCAATATTATAAACATCACAGCGTATCCTAAGTCAACACTGCCCATAGGAAATATACCATTCATGTACGGTCCGGTGCTCGTGACAATGGAGGTGTGGAGGGTATGAGACTAATGATGCGGAACATATTGAACAACAGAAAAGGGTTTGTGTATACTATTTTTGCAATAGCGATCATCACGGTTTTTCTTGCCATGATATTGATTCGCACAACTACTGTCTCGAGAGAAAAGATTATAAAAGAGGAGCTGAGAACATCTCAGCTTCTTCATATTATTTCGGATGTTTTTGATGATATGGAAAGGGCAATGACGATCTCCGCAACTCGCTCTTTAATAGCAACGATAAACTGGGAGATCTCCACGGGCAACTTTACACCCAATTTCACATCCACCATGCAGGAACTTCTCTTCAACGGAACCATCGGTGGTGAGCCGCAACCATTTGTGGAGAATTCAACCCTGCCGTACTGGAGCGGAAAAATCGAAAATATCCTCAAGCAGCAGAGAATAGAAGCTTCACTTGTATACCATAACATAACGGTCGATCTTGTCGGCTACTTCAAAGTTAGAGTCACAACAAATGTTTCGGTAGTCCTGGTGGATAGGATAGAAGATGCCATGCTTAAAAGGAACGAAACCATGAGCACCGTGATAAGCGCAGAGGGCATAGAAGACCCGTTTGTAACAATTGGCAGTCTTGGGTTCATCACCAACAATTTCAGATTATGCCCGTGGATCAAGGGCAATGAAAGCAGCGGAAGCGTGTTTTATGGGAAGGCTCTGGTGGATTATACGACCACCAATTTTTCATTTGTTCCTCCTGACTCGGGACTTGTGCTTGTGACGGATACGCTCCTGGGAAAGACGAACTATGGGAACTTTGCGGGGATAATAATCCAGAGGGACGAGAACCCGTCGTCCGTTGATTATGTCAGTGGGGTTGAAAATATAAGCATGATACGCAACGGAAGCTACGTGGTAGTGTCCGCGAACACGGTATATCTAACTAATATAACGGACAGTGACTGTATTTTCAGGGGTGTAAACTCGTGTTATTTTCCGGTCAGCGACGCACCCACTGTTTTGGACAGGATAGAAGGCAGGAATTACCACACCGATATTTATGATAAAACGGGAAAATATGGCATAGCGTCTTTTATATGTACTGCGAGCCTTCCGTCCGAACTCAGAAAAGGTAACGAAATCCTTGCGCTGGATTACAAATACCTTCCGCTCACATGATGGTATGCGATGGGTTAGTTCACCGTGTTCTCATATGAGGAGATATTTATTTTTCTCATAATTTTCATTCTATAACCATCGGTGATTTGTATTTCATTTCAATAAGTTTACCGTAAAGCTTTCTAAGTTTTTCAAGCTCAAATTTCAAGAGAGCATTTTCCTTTTCAAGTTCCCTTAATTTCGATGCTAACGTTTCCATAACTTTCTCTTCATCTTTTTCATCAACCTCCACACGCTTAAGCGTTGAGGCGATGGCTTCAAATTTACTTTCAAGATCTCTATCTATTTTATCCATAATTATGGCCAACTTTCTTTCCATTTCTTCTTCAATCTTATCGAGCCTTTCGTTGATATAAGAATCTATTTCTTCAATTTTTTTCTCCTCCTTCTTGAAATTATCTAACTCGGAGGATATGATGGCATTAACATCATCCAGAAGTTCATCCCTCATCATTTTTACTATATTTAACTCCTCATTAATTTTCTGAAGTGTTTTAAAGACTGTTTCCATTTTGTTGCTAAGGACTCCTATTTCCGATTTAAGACCAGCTATTTTGGCATCAAATTCAGATTTTATTGATCTCTCGGTATTTTTAATTACATCCACCTCGTTTCCTTTCTGTTTTAGAAGAGATACTGTGTTTTCAACTTCCTGAAGTGCTTTAAGAATTTCATTTATTACATTTTCAAAATCTCTCTTTATTTCCGACTTTACCTGAGATGAAACACCGGAATTTAAAGTATTTATTTTATTTTCTAGAAATTTTAATCGCGAGAGAATCTCAGAATATTTTTCATCGTATTTTCTTTGGCTTTC
>WAPT01000025.1 GCA_015520605.1 Nanobdellati archaeon | reverse complement strand
CAGAAACTCCTCAACTTCTCGCCATGCGCGAGATCTTGTTCTGCTGAACTCCTCCGCTATGGATTCGTACGCTTCTTTAACATGTACTCTGAAGATTTTTTCAGGACATTTAACCATGCATTTAAATTTTTCGACCCCAAATTAAAAGCTTAGTATGCCCTGGGTGAGTTTATGGAAGAGGGTGAATGTGAACTCTGCGGAAGGTTCGGCAAGCTCGTTGAGGTCGAAATTGAGGGCAGTACTCTTCTTGTGTGTGAAAAATGTGCTGCCTTTGGTGATAAGTCCTCACCAAAGAAGGTAACAAGAATAAAAGGTGAGCGGGTTCTTTCTTCTGGGGATGAAGTGACAAGCGAGGATTTGGTTGAAAACTACGGCCAGCTGATAAAGAAAACAAGAGAATCCAAAGGCATGACACAGGAGGAGCTTGCGGCAAAGCTGATGATAAAAACAACTCTTCTTTCCAAGATAGAGAGGGAAGAAATAACTCCAGATATCAAGCTTGCTAGGAAAATAGAGAAAGTTCTTAACATAAAGCTCCTAGAAAAGCTTCAACCCTCTGAAGTTACTACAGAGGAGAAAGACGAGGAGAGCAGGAAAAAGAAGAGTGGTTATGGAATAACCCTCGGGGATCTCATAAAGCTCAAAAAGATGGAAAAGGAATAAAGGATTCACTTCCAGCGGGAATACCGGCGACCGTTAATTCAGGTGCTTTAGTTACGGAAAACCGAACCCGGTACTGTCGGAGATCCCATTCTCATAACCAGCGTTCTACTTTCGGTCCTGCCTCATTACTTTCAGTTTGATACGTTCTTTAACACTTCCCGGTTTTTCTTGTACCGGTGCTTCTCCTCTCCTGCTCTTTTGAACCCAACACTGATGATACTAGGATTTCTGAAAACTTGTCCGTCATTTGTCCTGCTGAAACCGCACGATCATTCCAGCTCTATCCGTATTCCCCTGTACTTTCGTGAAACGAAGTTATAAATTACAGCGACGAGATATGCAACCACGAACCCTATCGCAAAGTAAAGCAAGGGTAGCGTCCATACAACTGCTTTTTTACCGAACGTTTTAGCTGTGAGCTGAACGTAGGGAATTGTGTAGAGCACACCTTCCATCCCTGCGAGTAACAGAATCGCCGCTATTAGCGCGAGCAGACCAAGGATTATTCCCGTAACGATTGCCATGCTGAATGGCTCAACGCTTTTTATTTCCCGATAAACCATGTTTTTTATTGAATGAAATAATAATAAATATTTGTCTCGGGTTAGATTGTATATGGACGTGAGACGTGGTGTGAAGGGTGTTGTGTTCGATATTAGGAACGGTGAACCTATATATCTTCTTCTTCACCGTGTGCTGAACTGGCGGGGATGGGAGTTTCCAAAAGGAGGTGTGGAAGAGGACGAGGATCATATTGAAGCGCTTAAGCGGGAAATAAAGGAGGAGACCGGACTGGAGGTTAATGAAATTATCACAGAGCTACCGAAGTCGGAGTGGAAAGCGGAAGGCGGGACATCTTATTCCTACAAGCAATACTTGGTAAGGGCGGACTCCTCTCAGGCCGTCGTGCTACAGAGAGAGCCGGTGGTGGAGCATGATGCTTACAGGTGGGTGAAGTATGAGGAAGCTATGAAGCTACTGACGTGGGAAAACGATAAACAGGCTTTAAAATTTGCGCACGGGATTGTCAAGAAGCTTGCTGAGAAGAGGGATAAGAATGGGTCTGAAGGAAAAGAAAGCTGATGATGCCGTATTCTGGGCGGACTCCATAGCGAGGGAGATAATTACGAGGACTAAGTTTCGGTACATCGATAGAGAGGTGGAACTAAAAGAGCCGCTGATCGTTAAGACCTCAGCATCAATATCTGGCGTACTGCACATCGGAAGGCTGAGCGATACCATAAGAGGAGAGGCTGTGGTGAGGGCTTTAAGGGATGCGGGTTATGATGCCAGACTGATCTGGGTTGCTGAAGATATGGATCCCTTGCGTAAGATTCCCGCCGGCGTTCCGAAGGAATACGAGGAGTACATAGGTATGCCCGTGAGCGATGTCCCGGATCCGTGGGGTTGTCACGATAGCTATGCCGATCACCACAAGGATGAGTACTTTCGGGTTCTCGAGGAGTTTGTCGGAGTTGAGATGCCCAAGTATTCCATGAGGGAGGAATACAAAAAGGGCAGTTTCAATCCATACATAAAGAAGTTCCTTGAAAGCATTGAACTTGCCAAGGAGATAATGAACAAGTACCGCACCACGCCTTTGCCAGCAGGTTGGAGTCCCTGGGTGCCGATATGTGAAAACTGCGGGAAGATAATAACCCCCCGTGTTATAGGTATCGAGGATGGTAAGGTTCATTACATCTGCCAAGACTATCAGTTTGAGAAACACGTGGCAAAGGGATGCGGATATGAGGGCTATGCAGACCCGTTAAGTGGAAATGGCAAGCTTATGTGGAAGAGCGAGTGGGCTGCGCAGTGGGCAAGATGGAGGGTGGTTGCTGAAGGAGCTGGCAAAGAATATCAGGTGCCCACGAGCGCTTTCTGGGTGAATGCGGAGCTTGTGGAGAGGGTACTTGGTCACCCCTCGCCGGTACCAATCTTTTACGAGCACATAATGATAGATGGTCAGAAGATGTCCGCCTCACTCGGCAACGTGATATATCCAAGGGACTGGCTAGAGGTTGCAAGACCAGAAGTGTTAAGGTATCTCTACTGTAAGAAGCTGATGAAGATGAGAAGCTTCTCCTGGAAGATGCTGCCAAACCTCTATGACGAGTTTGATACCGTTGCCAGAATTTACCATGGGATGGAAAAGGCGGACAACGAAAAGGAGGAGAAGCACCTGAAAAGGCTTTACGAGATGTCCATGGTTCGTAACATTCTTCCCGTTGTTCCCGTAAGCTATGCGCACGCCGCGATGGTGGCGCAGATTTTCACCACCGATGAGGATATAGTCAACGCTCTCAAAAGAACCGGACATTATGATGAGGAAAAACACGATTTGATAATGAAAAGGGTAAAACAAGCCGGTACATGGGCAAGGAAGCACGCTCCACAGGAGTACAGAATAGAAGTGAAAGAAATGGTTAACGAGGGTATAAAGCATATACTTGAAGACAGAGAGCTTGAGGCGATGCTCGAGCTTGCGGAGAAACTTGAGAATGTGGCAGAGAAAAAGGGCGACATTACAGACAGCGATCTTAAAGAACTGTTTACCGAAGTCATAAAAAATCACAACCTGACCCCCCAAAAATTCTTCAGGGCGTTCTACCTCTGTCTGCTTGGAAAGGAAAGAGGCCCGAGAGCTACGACACTCATATTAAGCATTACACCCGCAAAAGTGGCAAAAGTACTGAGAACTATCGAGAATTTAGCATGAATGCAAAAGACCTATTCAAGACCTATTCGTTTCTTTTTTCTTCCCTTCTTTTCGTCCTTCTTTTACCGGTAGATTTTATGGCTTTTATCACCTTTTTAAGAACTTCTTTTGGCTCCTTTGACTTCTCTACGAGGGTTCCTGTGACTACTATGTCCGCCCCCGCCCTTATCAGCTTTGCAGCCTGTTTTGGCTTCCTGATACCTCCGCCAACGATGATGGGCACGGATATAACGCTTCTAACCCTCTGAACAAGTTTCGTCGGCACTGGCTCTTCAGCTCCGGATCCGGATTCAAGATACACCAATCTCATTCCAAGATACTGACCGGCAAGAGCGTATGCGGCAGCTATGTCCGGTTTTTTACGCGGGATGGGCTTCGCATCTCCTATGAACGAGACCGTCCCGCCTGGTTCAATGATGATGTAAGCCATAGGTATGGGCTCGATTCCTAACTTCATTACTATCGGTGCCCCCAGAGCCTGAGCGCCGCTGATCCAATACGTGTTTCTGGAGTTGAGCAGACTCATAAACAATATCGCATCTGCATGTCTTGTCACGTTATCCACATTTCCCGGAAAGATTATGAGCGGCTTGGATGTTGTTTCCTTTATCACTTTAACAACCTTCTCGGCCGACATTGACCCAACTCCGAGAGAACCGCCGACCATGAAGGCATCTGTGCCCGCGTTATCCGCTGCCTCCACCACCCTTCTAACGAATTCCGTATCGTCGTACTCCGGGTCGAGAAGCGTGAAATGCAGTGCTCCGTCCCTCTTAAGAGAATCAAGAATGTATCCCTCCACCCTACCGATTTTGATGATGTTATCAGGATACATTATGTGCACCGTCATGTTTTTTAATCTTCATTTTAGTAGCACGGTTTTGGTCAGCTGGGTTGGTTAAAGCCTGCAAACATATATTTTAGGTATATTAGACGGGAGGGATTAAATTTTAAAAATTATCCCATCCAAAGAGTATGAAGCCGACAAAGATCACATCTTAGCTTTTTGTACGGGTGCTTGTGGTCAGGCGCTCATCCTCCTGTGGTGGTGAAGTATGGGTTTGAGACCTGCTCGATGTTACAGGGAATGGAAAAGGCCCTACACTAGAGTTGCGATAAGGGTTCCCAAAAAGGCGTACATAAAGGGTGTTCCGGGTATAAAACTCAGGATATTTGAGATGGGAACAAAAGAAAACAACTATACGGTAGTGGTTCACCTTGTTTCGGAGGACAAGATCCAGATAAGGCATAATGCTCTGGAAGCTGCAAGAGTCATGGCGAACAGTTACATGAGAAAGAACATCGGTGATAAAAACTACTTCCTGAAGATAAGAATTTACCCCCACCACGTTTTGAGGGAGCATGCTCAGGCTGCTGTTGCGCAGGCGGACAGATACTACCAAGGAATGAGGAGGCCCTTCGGTAAACCGGTCGGCAGAGCAGCTCAGATAGATAGGGGGCAGAAGATAATGACGGTATGGACAATAGAGGAGTTCCTCGAAAAGGCCAAGATAGCGATGAAGAGAGCGGGATACAAGCTACCATGCACAACAAAGGTAGTTGTCGAACCGTGGAGCGGACCAATAGACAAGCCAGCCACTGCATCGGCCGAAGCGGCAACTCCCACGAAATCATGATTCAAAACTTCTTCTGGTGGTGATAGATATCAGAAGATACGAGGAATGGCCCGAGAGGGGTGAGCTTGTAATCGTCAGGATAGTCGAGATAAGGCCAAATAGCGCCATAGTGGAGCTTGAGGAGTATCCCGGTAGAAAAGGTATGATTCACATCTCCGAAATCTCTCCCAAGTGGGTAAAGAACATAAGGGATTTTGTGAGAGAGGGAGAGAGGTGGGTTGCAAAGATCCTTGAGGTGGACAAGGAGAGAAAGCTCATAAATCTCTCAATAAAAAGAGTGAGCTCAGCAGCCCGTAGAGAGAAGCAGAAGGAGTTTAATAATGAAGTGAGGGCGGAAAAATGGCTCAAAATGATAGCGAAGGATCTCGGAAAGGACGAAAACAAAATTTATGAGGAGATTGGTTTTCCACTTCAACGGAAGTTTGATCTGATGTACACCGCTTTTGAAATAGCGAAAGAGGAAGGAAAAGATGCGCTGATAAAGGAGGGCATCCCGACCGAGTGGGCAGAGAAGATAGAAGAGTTTGCAAAAGAATACATAAAAGAGAGGGAAGTTTTGATCAGGAGAAAACTCGAGATCCTGAGCAGAGATGGACGCGGTATAAAGTGGGTGAAAGAAGCCATTCTGAACAACATTAAGGAAGGGATGGAAATAAAGTACATATCATCTCCGCATTATTACTTCCGTGTGAAGGGGAGGGATTACAAGGCCTGTGAGGCTGTGCTCGAAGAATTTGTGGAAAGGGTGAATAGAAACCTGTCCGGGCATGATGGTTACTGCAAGGTTGTCGGAGAAATAGAAAGTTATTGATGCTAATTAAAAGTCATCAGAGTCGGTCAACCAGACACCATCCCGTGATATCGATGCCGCACATTTATAAATGTTTAAAATGTAATGAATACACGCTTAAAGAAAAGTGTCCAAGGTGTGGAAGCGAGGCGGTAAGGCCCCTCCCACCGAGGTTTTCACCTGAAGATAGGTACGGCAAGTGGAGGAGGTTGGCCAAGCTCAGCAGGGGGGTGAATCAACCACGGATGTGATGTGAAATGGCGGAAAATGTTAAGGACGTGTACGAAGGAAGCTTTAAGGAAGGCGGCACATTTATAAGGTGGATCAAAAAACCGAAGCTCAAAAATCCCGTTTTTATCCAAGGTCTGCCGGGCGTAGGTTATGTGGGTCGAAACGCCGCGGGTTACCTCGTTGATGAGCTTGGTGCCGAGAAGTTCGCGGAAATGTACTCTTACCATTTTCCACATGTGGTTCTTGTTGATCCAAACAAGAGGGGTATGATAAGAGAACTCAAGCTCGAGTTCTTTTTCTGGAAGGCAAAGAAAAAGGGGCAAAGGGATCTCATTATTTTGATTGGGGATGCGCAAAGTATGGATCCCAAAGGACACTACCTCATAGCTGAGAAGATAGTTGATGTTATCGAGTCTCTGGGTGTTAAAGAAATCATAACCCTCGGTGGATTCGGTACGGGTGAGCTTGTTGAGAATGATCCAAAGGTTTATGGTGCTACCGTACACGAGGAAGATATGGCTCCATTCGAGAAGCTCGGAGTGAAATTTAAGGACACAGCTATAGGACAGATAATCGGTGCCGCTGGTCTTGTGCTCGCGGTTGCAAAGCACAGGAAGATGAGTGGAGTGTGTCTCATGGGCGAGACTTCGGGTATGCTCGTCTCAGATCCAAAGGCGACCGAGGCTGTGCTCAAGGTGCTCGACGGATATCTGAACCTCGGACTTGACTTCTCCAAGATAGAGGAAAGGGTCAAAGAGCTTGATAAAATAATAAAGAAGATAGAGAATCTGCAGGAGCAACTCCTCTCAAGCTTAATGCAGCAACAGACCAGAAGGGGTGAGAAAAAGAGTGAAGAGAAGGATCTGCAGTACATAGGGTGAGAAGGACGGTAAAAATGAAAACTAATAATAAAGTTACGATCCGTTCGGATCCCTCAGAGGAATTATATTCCGTTGGATTATTTTGCTTCCTTACTATCTTCAGACCTTTGCCGGTATCATATCTCATACTTACTCACAACACCTGTATCAATTTCCCCCAACATGAGAGGTGATACAAATGGTGGAGAGCTATAACAGGTATGAACGGGCAAGGATAATTGCTGCAAGGGCCCTACAGCTCTCAATGGGTGCACTTCCTTTGATAAAAACGGGAGAGATTGATCCGATAAAGATTGCAAGAATGGAGTTCGAGAAAGGCGTGTTACCCATAACTATAATCAATAGAGGAGAGAGAAAAACGCTCGGGTGGCTCCTCTAAGCGCATTCGTGAGGAAAGTTTTAAAAAGGTATATAATAATCTTAACGATGTTTAAGGCTCATAAGGTGATATTGAATGAGTGAGAAAACTGCTCAGAATGTTGAGGAACAGCAGGCACAGGAAGAATTGCTTGTACCTCTCAACACCTATCTTGCTGCAGGCGTTCACATAGGCATGAGATTCAGAGTAAAATACATGACGAAATTCATCTACAAGATACGACCCAACAGGATATGTGTCTTCGATGTGCAGAAGATAGACGAAAGGCTTAGGGTGGCCGCAAAGTTCCTCGCAAATTATGATCCCGCTGACATTCTCGTTGTTGGAAGGAAGCCCAACTCTCACAAGCCTGTGGTCAAGTTTGCCAAAGCGACAGGAGCGAGGGCAATTTATGGTAGGTTTTTACCGGGCACGCTTACCAATCCCTACCAGGAAGTATATCTCGAACCAAAAGTTGTTTTTATCACCGACATAATGGCTGATAGACAGGCTCTTGATGAAGCGGTGAGGAGCAACATACCAGTTGTGGCGCTTTGCGACAGCTTTAATTACCCAGCGAACATAGACCTCGTCGTACCCTGCAACAATAAGGGGAGGAGGGCTCTTGCGCTCATCTACTGGATACTCGCAAGGGAATACCTGAAAGCAAAGGGTGTAATCAAAGGGGATGCGGAGTTCAAGTATAGCGTGGATGACTTCATGATGCCACCGCAGACGCAGTAGCAGTAAGAACGATGAAAATGTTTATTAACTTTTGCGACCGCACCCATTTCTAACATCTTCAAAAAGCTGGAACATTAAGGACATGGCACCCGGGTGGTTGTTCTGAACGGGAATAAGGTTATGAAGGCCGAGATCCAGACTCTGCTTTACCTTGTGAGAGATGAGGAAGTGCTACTCATAGTGAAAAAACGCGGGCTCGGTGCCGGTCTTTATAACGGAGTGGGTGGAAAGGTTGAGTCCAGCGAGAATATCCTGGGTGCTGCCATAAGGGAGTGTGAGGAGGAAGTTTGTGTTAAGCCCTTAAACCCCGAATGGATGGCTCTGCTTGAATTCATCAATGAGAAAGCTGATGGATCAAGAGAAGTCATATATGTTCATGTTTTCCTGGCAAAAGATTGGGAGGGCACGCCGGTGGAGACGGAAGAAGCGAGGCCAGTATGGGTGAAAATAAACGAGATCCCTTTTGATATAATGTGGGAGGATGATATTTACTGGTTGCCACCTGTTCTTAAGGGTGAGAAAGTTTTTGCGTCCTTTCTTTTCGAGGAGTGGAAACTAAAAGGAGGTAGAGTCTTTCAGCTGAAAGACCTTACCGAGCTGGGTGGACCGACACATTAAATAATTTTGGGCTTCATTCCTTAGTTATGTTTATGGAAAATATCCTCCCTGCTCTTTCAAACAACTTCTGGATCACGGTTGCTCTTCTTGCTGCCCTGCCGGTAAGCGAGAACCGAGGTGCAATAATCTATGCTCTTGCTCACGGTGAGAACCCTTTACTTGCGTATTCGCTTGCTACGGCCATCAACATAGCATGTGTTGTCACCACTTACTATCTGATCGAGCGCTCATTTGTGGGCAGGATAGCACACGCTCTCTCCCACAGGTATGTTGAAAAGAAACTCGTTGGAAACAGAAAAAAGCTGGAAAAATATAAAGAGGTTGCGCTGTTGCTGTTCGTTGCCGTACCAATGGCCGGGACTGGAGGCTACACAGGGTTGCTGATAGCATCCTTTCTGGGAATGAACTTCAAAAAGAGCAGTATCATAATATCGCTGGGAATCATGATGGCAGGAATGATAACGCTTCTCACGGGATATGGTGTAGTGGAGCTGCTTAAAAATGTAGCTCTGTAATGTCTAAGAGGGGTGTGGATCTTCCGAGCGTCTCGTGACGGTGAGCTTCGCTATGGACATAGAGGGGATAGTATCGAGGCTTATAGCTGCTGGCGCTGACTTAAGCACAAGGATGGCGGTTAAGAAAGTTCTGAGAGGTATTGTGGAGGATGATGACGCCCTTGATATGATCTACATAGCTGTAAAAAACCGTGCCTACCGGGAGAGATTTTCCAAGGTGCCTGTGAAAAAAAGAGCTCTTTTTCTGCCAGCATGCCTCAGAAATTCAAAAACTTGTAGAGCAGAGCTTAGGAGCGATGCCGGTTATGTTTGTAAGAGGTGCGGTGCGTGTGTCATCAAGGAAATCATAGAGGGTGCTGAGAGTCTGGGCTACAGACACGTTTATATTGTACCGGGGGGAAGTATGGTCATAAGAATAATAAAAAGAGGTGTTGAGTCCCACAACATACTCGCAGCGGTGGGTGTTGCGTGCGTTCCGGAGCTTGTGGAAGCTGCGGAAAAACTTAGTCTTATTGGCATACCTATCCAAGCGGTTCCACTCTTAAAAGCAGGTTGTGTTGACACGGCTGTTGATAAAGATGAAGTGCTTCACATTCTCAGGCTTGGGCTTGGTGGGGGAAGATAACCCCCCGGATTCTATCAGCATGTGACATTATATAGTTTTCAGCAGACTTTGTCACCCTTCCATCTCCCGAGCTTCTTCAGGAAGAGGACATACCCAACAATAAAGCCCGAAAGCGTTAAAATCCCGTAACCAAACAGCACTTGCCAGGGGGATAGATACCTGAGCAGGACGCCGGTAATGAACGCTGCGCACGCTCCTGTTATCGTGTCGTATGCTTGAAAGTATCCAAAGTATTCCGCTCTGACCTCGTCGCGGATGTGGAGTGTTTCTATCCTAGCCACCGACGGTCCGTTGAAGGTTTTTCCAATCGACAGGAGGAGTGCGCCCACAACGGAAAGAGGCAGGCTGTGCGCAAAGGATAGGGTGATAAGTGCGAGAACATAAAGGAGAAATTACCTTAAGTCCCACAATGGCTGAGTACCTGTCAACGAACTTTCCTGTGAGCGGGAGGGCAAACATGGCTATCAACCCCATGAGAGAGAACACGATACCTGTTGCTGTGTTGCTGGATGTGATGGCATAGATAGCAAAGGGAAATACTATCGGTTCCATAGCCCAGTGTGACTATGTTATTCCCTCCGTAAAGAATCTTAAAAATAGAAAGGAGTTGAACATGATGTTTCTGAGTGAGGATGTGATGCTGTGTTTTCTCCCATCAGCCACCTTCCACTCTCTGTAGTTCTTGAGAGTGTAAATCATAATAGCCATCATTAGTGCGTAGACCAGCGGGAGCAGAAAGTAAGGTGCTCTCAACCCGTAAGTATCACTAAGATAACCTTCAAGGAATGAGCCGGCACTGCTAACTATGTATGCTCCATGCGGAAAACCCATAGCCAAAGAACTCGGCAATGTTTTTTGCCGATTTAACCGTGTCTCTGAAAGATCGCGTTTATCAAGATAGACAATTCCCACAAGCATACCGAGGAGTGTTGCTCTTTTTTGCCCCACTTTAAACTTTTTCTGCCGATCAGTAGGGAAAAGAGGAAGGAAATGATGATACCTACAGAAAATATAAGCCCCACGATTCTGGTGTCACCACAGAGAGAATAGGTGAACCTTGATTTAATCGGGACTAAGAGTGAGCCTGCAAAAACGGAGAGGGATGAAACAAGCGTGAGGAGGACTAATCTTCTTACGGTTCAGTTTTTGCTGGAGAGGCGTGAACATCCTCGCATAGGAGCAATAACATCCCCTGGAAATATTTATATATACCTTGCTTAAAATTTAGAGTATGCGATATCCTGTGGCGCAGGGCTTTTACCCGTGGAGGAGAGACGAACTTCTCAGCATGCTTGAAGATCTTTTCAAAAAATCTGAAAAAATGGACATCGGACACATTATTGGAGGTGTTGTTCCTCATGCGGGTTATATGTACTCTGGACTGACGGCTGCTCATTTTTACAAGAATATTTCCGATAGCTATGATGTTGTGATAATACTGGGAACAAATCACACGGGACTCGGAGAGAAAGCTGCTATTTCCAGAGAGCTATGGGAAACTCCGCTCGGCGTTGTTGAAGTTGACCTTGAGCTTGCTGACGCTCTTATGGATGTGTGTCCTCACATAAAGGCGGATGAGCTCGCTCATCTTTACGAACACAGCATCGAAGTGCAACTGCCCTTCCTTCAGTACAGACTCAAGGATTTTCGTTTTGTCCCCATAACAATCATGAGCAACAGCAACCCAGCATTCTATACTGAAATAGGTAATGCGATTAAAACCTGTACCAAGGATCTCAACGCTCTCATAATAGCGAGCTCCGATTTCACGCACTTTGGGGAGGGTTATGGTTTTGTGCCAACAAACGGAGACCCCGTTGAGTGGGTGAGAAAAACCGATCTTAAAGCTGTCGACGCCATTCTGAGACTCGATGACGATGAATTTTTGAATATAGCGAGGACAACCACCATCTGTGGGAGCGGAGCTATAGCGACGCTTATCAATACCATGAAAGGTATGAATGTGAACGGCAAGCTGCTCCATTACTCGACATCTTACGATGTATCGCGCAATAAGGATATGATAGTGGGTTATGCTTCTGTCGGGTTCGTGAGGGAAGAAAAAAATAGCGATTGATACTCCCTTAGGGGAATGTACGGGTAAAGCTCCTTTGAAAAGCACGGAAAAGGTGAGAATGATGAAGGTATACGCAATAGGAGGTTACAACGAAGTTGGAAAGAACATGACGGCTGTGGAAGTTGATGGAGAGGTTGTGATATTTGACATGGGCTATTCTATGGAAAAGATAGTATCCATGGAAGACGAGGAGAGGGCAGCCTCCACGGAAGCGATGAAAGAGATGGGGGCCATACCCAACGACAGAATACTTGAAGGAAAAAATGTTGTCGGTATAGTCATAAATCACGGTCACTTAGATCATTGTGGAGCTGTCCCCCGGCTTGCGGAGAAGTATAACTGTAAAATTTATGCCACACCCTACACGCTTGAGGTCATAAAAAATCTGCTGGATGATGAAGGCAAAGGTTACCTTAAAAGCAGGCTTTACCCCATGAACGCCAACGATACCGTCGAGCTGAGTAAAAACCTTCAGCTGGAATTCGTGCACATAACCCACAGTATACCCCAGACGGTGCTCTCAGTACTTCACACAAAAGAGGGGACTGTGGTTTACGCCAACGACTACAAGCTGGATGACGAACCGGTGCTGGAGAAAAAACCGGATTACCGGCGCATAAAAGCTCTTGGCAAAGAAGGGGTAAAACTTCTAATTTCCGAGTGTGTGAGAGTAACAGAACCTTCGATAACCCCACCCGAAAGCGTGGCAAAGCACCTTGTGAGATATGCGCTAAACAAAGCATACGATTATGAAAAATCAGCTGTGATAATTACAACCTTTGCATCTCACATAGCGAGGCTGAAAAGCATAATAGAGGAAAACAAAGACAAAAGGAAAGTTGTGATGGTTGGGAGATCCCTCGATAATTACGTCATTCCTGCTTCGCAACTCGGTCTAATAAATCTCAGGGGTGTAAGAGTCTTCGGGAGAAAGAGGGGAATAAAGAGGACGATGAAAAAGGTCGCAGAACATCCAGAAGAATACCTTGTTGTCTGCACCGGCAACCAGGGTGAGGAGAACTCCGTGTTGTGGAGGATGGCCAGAAAGCAGTACGAGTTCAAGATAAGGAAGGATGATGTTGTTATCTTTGCATCCGAGACTATCCCCCACCCAATAAATAGAGCGAGTAAATACATGGTAATCGAGCTTCTCAAGGAGCAGGGAGCGAAGATAATCGATGATGTTCACGTTTCGGGACATGCGAGGAGAGAAGATCACAGAGAGCTCCTCAAAATGCTCCGGCCAGAATATGTGATCCCGAGCCATGGGGAAACGGAAAGACTTGCGAGCTATGCGTCCATGGCGCTTGAGGAAGGCTACAGGATAGGGGACACCGTCCGAATACTCTATAACGGTGCCGTTACGGAAATAAAATGAATAAACAAGGTTGATATAACAAATTATATTTGGAATTCAAAAAATAAAAAACAGGGAAGTAGGGCTCACCACTCCTCATCTTCATCCTCAAAAAAGTCCTCTTCATCTTCATCAAAGAAATTTTCCTCGTCATCCATATCAAAATCTTCTTCATCCTCTCCGTTCTCCATCTCAAATATGCAGTCCTCGCAAAGCTCTCTCTCGAAATCACCACAATCCTGACAGAAAATAACCCCGCACATCTTGCACTCCTTGACCTCGCTCACATCTTCCCCGCATATCTCGCAGACAGGCATTTCACTCACCTATCTGGACATATTATTAGTTGGTTGATATACACCACATGCAAACATTTTTAAATGTTTTCAAGATACGTGTATTCCAATTCGACGATTGGTTAACAAATCAGGGAAGATTCCGTAGAAATTATGCAACATTAACGGCATGTTTGGGGGCTTCCAAATTTAAAAATTAAATTCCCAGCCATTATCCATGGGTGGTGAGATCAATTTTCGTTTCCTCCGGGAGCTTCAGAGAAAGGAAAGAGAAAGCCCGGAACTACAGAAGCTACCTGACGATTTCATAGATCAGCTAAGGGATTACATAAAGAGAAAGGTTGAACTGCTTTCCAAGCCGGAGATGTTGACGTTCGCTGAAAAGAAGGAGATAGAGAATCTTAAACCCGTGATAAAGTGCATTTTCGAAAGAAGGGAGCAAAAGATAGTCAGGGCCGCCCTACATGCCGCTAGGACCGGGATAAAACCCAAGAACATGCTCCCTCACGAGGAAGCTCTGTTTAATGCGCTGAAGCACGAGATTGTGAAGAACAGATTGCTGCTGGATGATATTCTCATGCTGATAGACCCCCTCCACCGTAACTCACTGCAGCTGATAGATAGGGAGTTGGAAGTACAAAATAGTGGGGAGGAAGCTGTCAACAGGGATGTGAAAACGGGTCACGAAATGGAGAAAGAAGCTGAGAAACTAGCGGAAAGTGTTAGGAGAAAGGAAATAGAGAAGGATAAAGAGAATAGGGAGACTGAAGCTGAGAAAGAAAAAGGGGAAAAAACAAGTAATAAAACCCCGTCCCGTGAATTTATGAGGCTGGAAATAATAAAGGATGTTCCCGCCTTTATAGGCATAGACCTCAACAAGTACGGTCCGTGGAAGAAAGGGCAGATAGTGGCGGTGCCAGAAAAAATAGCGAGAGCTCTCGTTAAAACTGGCAGGGCGAGGGAGTTACGGGTTTAAAAAAGAGGCTGACAAAAAACTTATAAAGTTTGGGGATTAGCAATTAGCTTATCCTGTTTTTACGGGGTGGTTAAAATTAAGATGCCAAAAGAGGTTAAGAGACACTGTCCGTACTGCAAGACGCACACGGTACACAAAATAGAGATAGTAAAAACTGCCGGCCGAAGAAAGACATCATCCCTGAAAGCGGGCACTCGATACAGGAAAAAGAAGCTTGAAAAGGGTTACGGAAGCTCACCCTACCCCCTTATAGAGCACGGCAGGAAACATGGTGCCAAAGCGGTTAGGAAGATCTGTCTCAAGTTTATCTGTACTCAGTGCGGGAAGGCCCACCTCATAAAGAGGGCGCAGCGCTTCAAAAGATTCGAGCTCGTTAGCCAGTAAAAATATTTTCGAGGTGTGGGTTATGGTGGGCAGGTTTTTGAGAGTTAAATGTTACAAGTGCAACAACGAGCAGAACATATTTAGTAAGCCTGCAACGGAGGTTAGATGCCTCGTCTGCAATGCTGTCCTTATGAAAAACACCGGAGGCAAGGGAATATTGCAGAATGCTAAGGTTCTGGAAGTTCTTGACAGGGACATCTCCAAATAATACCCTAAATAATAATCCGGAACGAGAACACAGCAAATTTCTTTTCTTATTCTCATATCTTGAAAAAACCACATAAGGGCTGTTTCCTATGCATGTATATCAGCCGAGAGAGGATTCCTTTTTCATGTTGGAATTTCTTGAGAAAAAGTTGGAGAAATGTGAAATTAACACTGCAATTGACGTTGGTAGCGGTAGCGGGATACTGGCCGAAGTGTTATCCAGCATGACAAAGCATGTTGTTGCTTCGGATATAAGCAGGGATGCTATAAGATTGCTAAAAGAAAAAAGGAAGAAAGGATCCCTCCCCTCAAATGTAAGCATCGTGCTTGGCAACTTCGTGGACTTTATAAAAGAGGCGGACATTGTCGTGTTCAATCCCCCATACCTCTGGCGGGAGAACGGTGAAAAGTTCGATGTTACCATCCACCAGAACACGCCTAACGGTGAAGATGTTCTGAAAAAATTTGCTGAATCCCTTGCAAGGCTCAGAAGGTTTTGTGCCGCTTATCTTTTAATCTCAAGCTATAGCGTGGATGAAGGGCTCAGAGCCACTCTGAATGCTCACGGAATGAAGTGGAAGTTAATGGAAAGAAGGAGGCTGTTTTTTGAGGAACTGAAGATTCTTGAAATTAAGCGAGATAAAAATTCTGAGAGTAATAAAAAGTAATTATGTGTCTTTTTCCACCAGAACCATCCTCATACGTGATGATTATGGACAGGCTGGAGGAAAGGATAAGGGAAATTGAGGAGGAGATAAGAAAGACACCCGTAAATAAGGGTACGGAAGCTCATCTCGCAAGACTAAAGGCAAAGCTCGCAAGACTGAAGGAAGAACTGGAAATACAGCGCGCAAAAAGAAAAGCTTCTCGCTCCCGTGAGGGTGTAAAGAAAACCGGAGATGCCACAGCTGTGATTGTTGGTCCTCCCTCCGTTGGGAAATCCAGCCTGCTTAACACGCTCACGCATGCTGAATCAAAAGTTGGCGAATACACTTTCACCACCACGACAGTCATTCCAGGTATGCTCGAGTATGGGGGTGCAAGAATACAGATCCTTGACATTCCGGGGCTGCTCAGCGGCGCAGCTGATGATGTAGGTTGTGGGAGAGAAATCTTGTCATATGTCAGGATGGGCGATGTCTTACTGATTATGGTTGATGTGCTCACATACAACCAAATAGGAGCGATTCTGAAAGATCTACACAGGGTCGGGATAAGAATAAACCAGAGCCCACCGGCAATCAAGATCATCAAGAAGGATCGCGGCTCAATAAACATATTCAGTAAGGTTAAGCTCACGAAGCTTGATGAGGAAACGATAAAATCCATACTAAGGGAGTTTAAGGTACACAACGCGGAGGTAATAATTGAGGAGGATATCGATGCTGAGAGGTTAATAGACGCGCTCCTCGCTAACAGAGCATACCTTCGGGGGGTGCTGGTTGTGAACAAAATAGACATGGTCGGTAAAGAAGAATTGGAAAAGATAAATCGCTGGCTCGAAGAAAACCTCCCCATAAAAATGGATGTTGTCTTCATCTCGGTGGAGAAGAAGGATGGGTTAGAGGAGCTTGTTAATAAGATATTTGAAGTGTGCGAATTCATGAGAATCTACACAAAAAAACCGGGTAAGCCGGCAAACCTCGAAGAACCGATGATATTGAAAAAGGGTTCAACGGTTAAAGACGTCTGTGAGAGGATAAGGAGTGATTTTGTCTCGCGTTTTAAATTCGCGAAAGTTTACGGCACATCCGTCAAGTTTTACGGGCAGAAAGTGGGGCTTGATCACGTGCTCAACGATGGGGATATTGTCGAAGTGCACGTCAGTGAGGTTTAGTTGTTCACTTCTTCTTTCCCCTCTCGCTCTTCTTCCTTGTCATCAACACTTTTTATGACCTCAAGCCGCTCCTTTTCAACCCTGCTTTTCTGCTTTCCACCTCCTCCGACCTTTTTTACAAGGAACATCACAACTCTAAACCCAAGCCTGAAAGGGAAGGAAATAATTCGAATAATGAAAAGCACAACCTTTCCTGTGGTAAATAATGCTTTTAGAACGGCGTAACACAGGTAAAGAACCCCACCCAGAACCGCGTATCCCAGCACGGTAAGTGCCGTTATCTTGATGTTTAAACTGAGTGCGTATTTTAGAAAAAAAGGGAATGTTGCTCCGATCATCATGAACATAAGGGTACGTAACATAAACTTAACGGTTAGATAAGATATTACCACGAAAATTATGAAAAGAAAAAATAAATACACCCTGATACTAGCATTTCCAGTTAATATTTCCAATGGCAAACCCATTAGAGTGTGCACCCGTTTTTTACTTCACAGGAATGTTTATAGGTGGTGAGAAAAGTGCCGCTGGATTGTATGATGCTCTGCCCTTTATGAAAATTTTATTTCCACTTATTATTACATCCCCAATAAAGTTTCTCAGTACGATATTTCTGGACTGTGAAATTATATGAATAATAGAATCCTTCCCCTCCTTAATTGTTATGCTTCCCTTCACATTTACAAGCTCAAGAGAGTCGATGGAAACATTGTTGAGTATTAGATTCCTGAACTTTATAGGCGTACTGCTCACTCTGAGAACGGAATTTTCGGCCTTGAGTTCTATTTCCTTTGACTGGATTGAGGAAGCTCTGCCATCGATCTTGAGTCCATCATCAATGATGAAATTTCCAATATATCCCTGGATGTCTACCGATGTTGATGGCATAAGTTCAAGAGTGTATGGAGAACCCACCACCGGCTTTATCTGGATGGATGAAACTCTGCTACAGGTAACTATTCTCAAAGAATTAGCTTTAAGATCGTCAAAGTCCTGCTGGAACTCCGATGGAAGAGTAAAATTAGCTTCTATTTCAGATGTGGCAGTTCTGGTAGCACCAGCGATGAAACCTGTTATCCTCGAGAATAATCCAGATAGCAAATCTGAAGAGTACATATTGACGTCTAAAGACTTCATTTTTTCAAAGACCATATTGAAAACTCCAGCCAGCAGAAAGATTACACCAAGAACAACAAACGCTGCTACCTTCGAATTCATGAAACATCCTCTCTAAAGGTTGTTTGGGATATAGCCCATAATTATTATTTTATTCTTGTGACTCAATGCTTAAATAAGTTTTATCACGAATATGAGACGACCATACGTTAAACAAACAACATAGATGTGGAACTGAAATGAGAACCTTTTATAAAATTATCTGTTCGGTTATTATTGTAATCTTCATGTAACACTATATTTTAGAAAAAGTGCCTGCATAGCATTCGTTTGTGTAGAGATATTGGAAGGTGATAGCGTGAACGTTTTAAAAATGAATGGTAATCTTTTCGGAGGTGGAGATTTGTTTTCATTTTTATTATTTTTAGTATTTCTTTATTTCTATCCAAAATTATATTTATGGCAGATACTCAACACACTTGAATCTGAGCTCGTTAAACTGGAAGAATACGCTATAGAATCTCAGAATGATGTCGTGAAGAAAATAAAGAAACTAAAAGGAAAGAAAGGAGCTAGCACCGTTACACTAAGAAAAAAAATCAGTGCGTTCATGGACTTTTTTGCTGTTTCTCCTGTAGACATAGATCCCTACGGGATACTCAACAAAATAGAACATATAACCAAACTTGCCGAGTCAAGAATAGAAAGGTTCGTGTCTCGCATAGCAGAAATCGAAGAGAGGGACAGTAAGAAAAACGTCAAGTTCGGGTTGCTTGGGGCGATGAGTGTTGTTATGATCTATAAGATTATGAGACACTACGTGGAAACCATAAAAAGGACCAATAACATTCAGCTCGGACTCATAATTCAGATGATGCTTCCTGAAATCATGAAAGCCGCCAAGGCAAATCTGAAAGCAACAAAAGCTTTTCTGGACGGGATACCGATAGGGGACGGTATAGGACCGCTTGTGGCCACGATGATGAAGAGCAAGGAAGGGGAGGAGATAGAGCCAGATGTTGTTGTCAGTAAGGAGAAAATAGACGGTAAGGATGTTTTTGTTTTGAAGGCCAAGGGAAAGGGCGCCGAAATTTCCCAGACAAAGATGTGGAGAGCGATAGAGAAGATTGTAAAGAAGGAAAAGATAAAGCACATTATTTCTATTGATGCCAGCCTTAAACTGGAGGGTGAGAAGACGGGCAGTGTGGCGGAAGGTGTTGGTTTTGTCATGTCTCCTTATGGAGTTGATAGACCTTTCGTGGAGGAGATAGCCACGAAGCATGGCATAGAGCTTGACGGGGTCATAATAAAAATGTCGGATGTTGAAGCATCCATCCCCATGAAGAGGGAGATATACAGAGCTGCTCCTGTAGCCCTGGAAAAAGTTAAGGAACTCATAAAGCTCAGCCCTCACAGAAATATTCTGGTCGTGGGTGTGGGAAATACATGCGGTGTGGGAAATTCAGCTGACGAGGTCAGAAATCTCGAGAAGGTTCTCAAGCCCGTGTGGAGGGTAATGAAAAAAGAGGAAGAGGAGGAAAGAAAAAAAGCAAAGAGGTGGTTTCCCCCAGTTATGGGAATGTAATATCATGAGTTGAAATATGGTTAAAGAACCTAAGGAGTCAAAGTCCTGTGCGTGAGAGGTGTCAATATGAGGGATAAAACCGAGATTATGGGAAGAGAAAACGAAAAGAGTTTACCACTGCGCAGAACCAGATTAAGCGTGGACGAATACTTCGCTTTAATGGCTTGGGTTGTTGCGCAGAGATCCACCTGCATAATCCCTGGAAGGCAGTACGGTGCGGTGGTGGTGAAGAACAAACAAGTCATATCTACAGGTTATAATGGAGCCCCGAGAGGTATGAAAGACTGCATAGAACTCGGATACTGCCCGAAGAGGGCCAAAGGTGGTACAAGCGGAATGATGCATGAGGAGTGCATAGCTGTTCATGCCGAAATGAACGCTTTGATGCAGGCAGGCAGAAATGCAGAAGGTGCAACTCTTTATGTAAACGGGTTTCCCTGCAAGCTGTGTGCCAGAATGACGGTTAATGCGGGAATAAAAAGGGTTGTGGTCTGCGGAGAATACAGCGATACCGAAGGGCTCGAGATTCTCAAAGATGCGGGAATAAAAGTGGATTTCGTCGATGTCTCACATCTTCTTGGAGGGTTGGCTATTTCCCAACCAAATCCATCGTTTCCTACAAAGAAAATATAATGTGAGGTTCGATGAAAAATTGGCCCCCACTAATCGGGGACTATATTGTAAACAACCCGGAAGGCTGGATCGCTGTAGCAACCCTCAATACCAAACCGGAGAGTTTCACAGATCTTCTCCATCACGTTTCTATCGCCATACTCGGCAGTGTCAAAACGGAGAATCTGGGAGTTGAAAAAATAATAGTCAACGTGATAACCAATCCCAACATCCGCTATCTCGTACTATACGGCGAGGAATCGAAAGGACATTATCCCGGAGACGCACTGATAAAGCTCGTTGAAAATGGGGTGGATGGAGAAGGTAGAATTGTCGGGGCAAGAGGTGCCATTCCTTATCTTGAAAACATAAGGAGGGAATGGGTAGAACACTTCAGACAGCAGATACTGGAGGTTGTTGATCTCGTAGGCAACGTTTCCGTGTCCAAAATTGAGGAGGTTTTGACGGAACTTGAAAAGGAAAAACCACAGCAGTTTCCCAAAAAAGTGGATGTTGATGAAGTGCTGCATACCTTCGGGCACAAGACAAAAGATACGAAGAGATGCGAAATCTACTCAGGAAAAAGCGAGGTCATTTACCTCAACGAGATTACTATTCTGGATCCGCTAACTTTTAAAATAAACATGATGGAAAGATTGTGTGAGAATTAGTTTTTGATGTTGCTTTGAATTTTGGATCTTCCTCCGCAGAGAGGTGGAAAACGCATGTTCCTCTATCCGGATCAGAAAAAAATGAAAATAGGAAATATCGTGCTTGGAGGTCAGCCCGGAGAAACGCCGCCAGTCATGATCGGAACGATTTTTTATGAAGGACATAAAATAGTGAAGCAAAACGGTGAATTCGATAGCGACAAGGCTGAAGAACTTCTCGTTCTGCAACAGGAGAGAAGCGATGAAACCAGAATCCCTTACATGACCAATGTTTATGGAAAAGATAGCACCTCCTTGCTCAAACGGCTCGAGTTTGTGGCTGAAAGGGACGGGAATCCCATTCTCGTGGACTCTCTCAGCTATAAGGCCAGAGTAGAGGCAATAAAATTTGCAAAGGAAACCGGGTTTCTCTCAAGAATTGTGTACAACTCCATAAACATAACCCTTAACAGGGATGAAAAGGAAAAACTTACAGAAATTGGATTAAAAAATGTTCTGATCCTTGCGCATGCTGTCGGGGGAGAAAGTATTGAGGACAAGATATCGTGTCTTGAGAAGGACGGTGCTCTCGGTAAGGGACTGCTTGAAAATGTCAGGGAGATCGGTGCCGAGAATCTTATGATGGATACCGCCACCACACCGCTAAAACGTGGTGCGGCCACGTCTCTGGAGGCTCTGGTCACGCTGAAAGCGAGGTACGGTTATCCCACCGGTTGCGGGATGCATAATGCTGTGAGTTCGTGGAGTTGGATAAAAAAAAGAGAAAGCTGCAAGCATGTTGATGTGGCATCGAGTGTACTGCCAGTTCTATTCGGTGCGGATTTTGTTCTCTACGGCCCAATAGAAAATGCAAGGTATGTGTTTGACGCGACCGCCTTTGTGGAAATGCTGGTGGAGGAAAGAAACTCTCGTTTTATTCAGGTCTACGGGCTTGAGCTGTGATGTAATAGGTTTGAATGGTAGTTTTTTGTTTTTTTGGTCAGTCACATCTAAGACACCTTCCATTGACCTTCCTCATTCCACAGTAAGGGCAGCGTTCCGTGCTCTCTATTACTTTTTTGAGGTAAGATATGTATTCCTGTTTTGCAACGGGCTCCGTGAAATAAAGAAAATCTGAATGCTCAGGATGAATATCTTTTCCTCCCTCCATCACAACTGGTACGTTTTCAGCGGTGAACCGGGGAACGGGATGTATGGATGATCTGGACGGGATCGAGGATGTGCGATACGTCCCTCTATTTTTTTCAGCTCTCTTTACGAATCCCGCAGGTATATCTTTCACTATTTTTGAGAGTAAACTTGCAGATCCAGATGACGCTTGTTTGAAAATATTTCTTGTTTCCTTCAAATAAATCAGTATTAAGATCCCAAAGACCCCTATAAAGGACAATATTATTATCGTTTCTTTTGAAATTCCTCTTTTTTTATTCAATCCATTCTGTTTAGTGGACACCATGTAACTTTCCAGATTTTCCAATATTCTTCTCGCCTCCTCTGTTTCATTTCTCGCGAGTGCGTAGTTGCCACTCGCTACGTAATTGCTCGCAAATTGCAAATGTGCCTGCACCTCATCATATTCTCGTTGCAACTCGGGAGGCAATGCGCTCCTGTTAATGCTCAGCAACTTCATCCTAAGCTCGTTGAGGTCTTCGAGAAGCATTGACTTGGTTTCCGTTTCATTGATGGTCTCAGGGACTAATGTCACTGGTATCGTGACCTCCTTTGTCAACTGATCGGAAAGAAGAGTCGCTGTAACTTCGTTTACTGGTCGGAAAATACATAGCGAGTATCTTATTATTTCCCTGTCATCCGGAAGTAGTGCTACTATGTGACCAATACCATTGATTGCGTAGTATGGTGTTTTTATACTCCGCAAAACCACATTTGTGATTATTTTTTCTCCCGTGTTCTCTAAACTTAACTCTCCGGTTGCGCACCCGCCCGGAGATATCTCGACTGGATTTGGAACAACGGTGAGCGCAAAAAAAGGTTTGTTCTGAGGAAAATTACCCGTTCCGTTAATTGAGGTAGTAGTTAATGGTCTATACCCCTCCTCGGAACTTGCAGATCTGCATTTGAATGTTATGTAAACATCCCTGACCTCTTGTTCTGTTAGGTCTACAGGACCAAAAACAAACATACCACAGCCAGGATGTGTGGCCTTAACCTTGACCTTCATTGCCTCTCGCGGATATATCAGAGGAATAAACGCCTCGAGTCCGTTTCTGCTTGTATTAAGAGCATATAGTCTTGCACCATCGGCATAGACATAGATCATGGTGTTCTTCGCGTAGATATTTCTGACCCTAATATGAAGAATGCTATATCCCTTAGTTGGTGTAAGGTTAACCACCAACTTATTACCTGTATTCTCGTTTTTACCACGAACAACACTCACGTTAACATCGTTGTGTGGGAAATATCCAGCTTTATAAGAACTTAGCTTATCAAAGGTCAAAGTGTAATTTCCGGGTATGACTCTCCTGAACAAAGCAATTCCATCCGAATTTGTAAACAGACATGTGGTGCCAAGACACACTTTAATATCCCGCACAGGTAGAGAGGTCTGGTTATCAACCAACTTTACTTCGAATCTGGTCTCGTTAAATATGGAAATTACATTTTTAAGCTGACCGTAAGATGTTATGTTTACATAATTGGATACGTTCGCCGGCAGATATACCAGGCCAAGTTCATAATCAATTGAGTAATTACCCGGCGGAATGGGTGCAAAAATGGCTTCGCCATTCTTGATGTGAACCTCGTAGCTTCTTCCCGTTCTTGTGTTAACCATGCGAACCCTTCCATCGATGTATTCATTGAGATCATTCACCGCCCTGATTATCGCTCCCGTCGGGATTAGAGTTGTATTTATGATTTTGATTTTGATCCCATCGCATGGATTGATTTTCACATTCTCTATCATTTTGATTCCGTGATATGTGGATGTCCCATTAATTTTAATGTTTAAAGTTCCGCTTTTACTTATCGTTACCAGAGCCATGCCGCTGGAATTCGTTCTCGCCTCACACACCTTCTCGTCGGTGCCGAGGTAATAGCAGGTTATCGTGGCACCTGAAACAGGCTGACTGGTCAGCATGTCCCTTACGGTTATGAGCAGCTGCGATGTTTCGTATGTGTACAGGTAAACGGGAATGTTTATGAGGTTACCGAAAGATGTTACGGGTATATCTGCCGGACAATACCCGCTGGCCTCCACCACAAGATGAGCAGGGTTGTAGTCTGGATTGTAAATACCGTAAAGCAGATTTCCTTCCCTGCCTATGTTTCTGTAAAGTTCCACCCCATTGCTATCAATAAGTTTAAAGCTTGAGTAGTTAGTTATGGGTGCTCCATTTACCTTATCGTAAAGGTGCACGTAAACTCTTCCGACACCAGTCATACCTATGTTGAAGTACTTTTTTTCGTCATCACCAAAAATGATTCTGGAATTACCTGTAGTACTGTTTATGTATGTATAAGTAATGTATCCCTTCCTTTTAACCACAAGTTTGTATGTGTCCAAGCTTTTATCATGGATGGATGATCCCTCCACATATGGAGAAATTCTACCATAAAAGTTACCGTTAGAGTCCGTTGTGAATCTGTATCTTACATAAGGTGTTCCGGTTAAGCTATAGAGATAAACATCCGCACCAGAAATGTTCTTTCTGGCGTCGATGGGATTTGAAAAATAGGTATCATAAACGTGGCCCATCACCTCTACAGTTCCACTTAGATTAATGTTATTATGATCACCCATCGTGTGTGTACCGAAATACACCTTGCCTTCATCTCTAGAGTCATATTCCTCATAACCGGGCGCCTTCACCAATACATAATAATAGCGCTGCCCGTCAACATCAAGCCGTACGTAACCATTGGCATAGGTTTTGCCCTCGTTAATCTTCAGCCATCCGATGGCTATTGCCCGCTTGAGTGTGAGAATCCCGTAGCCCATATCAGAGCCATCAACAATAACATCGAACCTGTCGGAGGTAACATTAAAGGTCACCACCCCGTTATTATCCGTGCGGTTAACATATTCCTTACCGGTTGTTGTGGAGATTAACTTCACAGTAACATTTTCAAAAACGGTTTTGTTGAACTCGTCAAGGATTTTGAGTATAACCAAAAATCTTTCCCCAGAAGAGGAATTGATAGGTTCAAATGGAGTTTCCCCCGAAATTATCTCCGGGTCCAGATTTACCTGTTCCTTCTCGCCTGCCCTGATGCTCAAAATTGTGGAGTTTATAGTTCCTGTCTTGTTTACGGTAACATTGCAGTAATCGCATGGCAGTACTCTAGTAAACACAACCTTCCCATCAATTCCGGTTGTATTTATCAGCGGATTACCGTTTGCATCTCTTGCCAGCGTCCAGCTACCCGAGGAATTTTCATACACCTTTACTTCGGCTCCGCTGACCGGATTTCCCGAGGGATCATAGACGAGAACTGTAAGTGTTGTGACGTTGAGGCTAACTCCTAGCACATCACCCCAGATAACATCGTGGTTTGTAAATACCGCATTTCCATATCCCTGAAGAGTGCCATTGACAGTTATGTTGTAGAGTGTATTATTTTCCAGCTTTCCGAAAATCGCCAGACCATTGGTTGTACGTATTGTCTCTGCATACGTGGCGTTACTCACTGTTACGGAAATGTTGTCAAGCGGTCTGCCGTATTCATCAGTCACGTTGACTATGAAGCTTGTGTCCACAATCTCGAAGATAAGATTGGTCTTATTTGTGCAATTACCAGTGAGATCGCAGACCGTCACATTCCATTTCCACTTGCCACAGGGAAGTGTCAGGTTGAACAGAGTTGAGTTCGATACTTCTTGATTTCCCCAATGGATGGTCTGGACACCCTCCAGATCAACACTGAAATTGGTGCTCTCGGATGTGTTGATACTGAAAGTTACGTTAGCACCTTTGTCCACACCGCAGGCGACATAGTATTTTGTGTTGTTTTCGGGTTCTACCGCGGTTATACTTGGTCTCTGATAATCCACAATAAAGTTATAATTGGTATTGTAAATACCTCTCATGAATGTCAGTACGGGTTTCGTGGCGTTCTTTACGGTGATGTTGTAACTGTCGGGAATCACACCGGTGAAAACAACCCTGCCGTCAATCCCTGTTATGGCGGTGAGGTTCGCACCGGTGGTGTTCTCGGCTATTTTTCCGGTAGCGGTCCACATTGTTACGTTTGCGCCGCTCACCGCAACCCCGTTATCGAGAATTGTGAATGCCACGGTTGAGGTCCCGTTTGCAAGTATGAAAGTTACGTGCGTGTGATTACAGTTTCCCGCAGAATCACATGCAGTTATGTTCCACACCCAATCACCGCAGCTCAGAGCAAGCTCCCAGCTGTGGTTGGTCTCGGTGACATTGCTGGTGATCAAGGGTAGTTGAAGCGTGCCGTCGTACTTCTCCAGAGTTATGTTTGCAGTTGTCGGTTCGCTCGTCGCAACCCAAAGGGTTAGGGGTTGTGGCGGGGAAAGCGCGCAGCCGTGAATTATGATATCCCCGTCCTTCGGGTATGTGTCCGTTATTCTGGGTGGTAGCACATCAAAAACAAGTGTATTATTGCCCTCTTTTACCTCAACTGTTCTAACAATATCTATTCCCGCATCGGTCTTTTTCATTGTGAGGGTATAGGTGCCGGGACTCATCATGTCAAAAACAACCTTGCCGTCAATCCCTGTTATGGCGGTTAGCGGATCACCAACGGTGTTCCTCGCTATCACGGAGCCGTTCCATAAAGTTACATTCACTCCACCGATAGGGTACTGCCCATCGGTCACGTTAATTTCCAGCCATGTCCTGACAAACTCGATTTTCCATACGTTGAGTTTGCCCGCATTCTCTGTTGAGATATTGAATTCCTCCTCCTTTATGCCGCATCCCTGACTAACCGCATCAACAGTGACTCTGTATTTTCCAACCGGCACGTAAAGGAAGGAAGCGTAACCGGTTGAGTTTGTAGTACCGGTCATCGTGCAGAGGTTGTGGTTCTGCTGTGCCTGCGTGCATCCGTCGAGCTTTGTCAGGGTGATCTTTGCGCTTGAATTCGAGCAGTATTTCGTGCTAAGATCGATTCTCACCTTGGTCACATTGAGCCCATTTATTTCGTAGTTTCCGGTCTCATTCGTGCGGAAATAGAGGACAACATCGGCATTTTTGATGGGTCTGTGAGGATAACAGGGACTTTCACTATCGGGATCGTAACTGTAACGATCGCAGACAAAGGTCTCAAAGTAAGCCCTCAGTTTTATCGCGTTACTCCCGCTAAAATCAACTGGTGGTGTGTAACACTTCCCACCCCCCACCCACAATACGGGGTATCCGTACTGGTAAACCCGTATACGGTAGCACTTCGTGCTGTCGACAAACATCGTAAAGCTCCCATGAAGGTTGCTGAATTTATAGGTGGGAGTTGTGTCTCCCTCCGCGTATAGCTCTACGGTAAAGTTCTGCAGGGGCGTGCCTGTGTAGTAATCAAGTACCTCTCCGCTTATTTTTCCTGCACCCGTCATGAAATAAGTCCTGCTTATATTCTCGAATGGTGTTTCCTCAAAGCTTGCAGTTGTGTATCCTGCTCTGCTCAGCTCCACGGTATATTCGGTTGTTACACCAAGATCTATGTTGAATTGTCCGCTATCATTGGTTGTGAGCTCGTATCTGAGCTTTGAAGAACCGTTCTCTGGTTCATAAATTTTAACACTCACACCACCCAGCGACTTCCCGTTGTGGGCATCCACAACCTTGCCTTCCAAATGCGTTGCCCCCACAAGAGAAATGGTGCTGAGATTTTTGGTGCCATCAACTGTGCCCACATTCTCGAGGAGATACGGATAGTAACCCAATACTTCTATCCGGATGCTACTGGCAATCTGACCGGCGGGCACCTTTATGGTGAAGTAACCGTTATCGTCCCCAACAACAGAGTACCGTATGAGTTTTCCGTTGAAGTTCATGACCACTATAACTCTCGGGTTCGGAATGTATGGGGACACGCCTTTCGGAATGTACCTTGAATATTTATCGATGACTCTTCCGGTTATTGTGCATCTGCCCTCCAACACTATGTCGCCCACATCTAAAGATGTGGTTGCTGCACTGTTAACTAGAATAGTTGTGGTGTTGTACCCGCTTTCCTTACCGTCCGCGGTAATCTCATAATCCTCATAACCCTTAACGTAAACGGAGAATATTCCTGAGGAGCTGGTTTCCGTAACATAGCAGGACGTTGATCCCGATACAGGACATAGCACGACCCTTATGCCCGGTAGAGTTATTGTGTAACCGTTTTCATCCGTGTTAACATCAATAACTCTCCCCGTTATCTGCAAACTGCCCCTGAGATAAACCACTCTATCCAAATCAGTCCCCGTGTTAACTTCTATAGGTGATGGTGTCTGATAACCGTTCGAGCTCCCGTCCACCACAACAGTGTAGCCATCGTTCCCCCTGATATACACATTTATCGTTCCGTCCCCGTTAGTGCGGAAGGTGTACGTTGCGGGAGCAATGTAATTGTACCCTTCCGTACTGTTTTCCTTGATCACCACAGGTAAATCCGGAACCGGAGCCCCGTTACCCTCATCCTTAACCGTCAGCTTGATATTTATCGTGCCCTTCATTTTTATATTGAGGTTAAATACACCCTGTTCTCCTGCCGATAGACCAACACCATTCGAAGGGTAATCGAGGTGCTGATATCCGGCTCTGTCAATCCTCAGAGCGAAGGTTCTGTTTTCGAGCAGCAGTTTTGGAACGTAAATCTCAAAGTGTCCTCTCTCGTCAGTCATCGTATAATATCTGTAGCCGTTGATATTGACCGGAGCATCCAGCGTTCCACCATCCATCCACCACAGCTCAACCGAAGCGTTGCTGACCGCAAGTGACGGGTTGAATTCGTCCGTAACCGTGCCGTTTATAACATACCAGCCCTTTAGTTCGAACTCTCCAACAAGAACATTCTCACCTTCTTCAATGGTCAAATTGGCGCTTAGGTTTTCATATTCTCTGTAACCGTCTTTTTTGATCACGATTCCATATCTTGCTGGATATCCGTCGATTAAATTTGCTTTAACAAATACTCTGGCATAGCCGTTAGAGTCCGTTGTTCCTGTGAAGTTCTCGCTTGCAGAAAGTACGAAGGTTACCGTTGCGTTCTCGATCGGTGCGTGGTTCTGGTAATCAACAACCCATACCTCAAAACTGCCCCATCCCGTCTCATAAAGTTCGAAAGTGTAGTTGTTGAGGTTCGTTCCTGCATCAAAGTACCAGCTTCGGGTAACAAAATTGATGCTCGAAATCTCTATGATATAGTCCATTGTGGACGGGATCTCAGCCGAGAACCAGCCATTGTCATCAGTTCTTACTACATATTTCAGCTGATAATCAGAAGCGTTGTAGATTTTCACCGTTGCGTTTTTTATGGAAAGATTTGTTAGGATGTCCAAAACCGTGCCGTTTATCGTGGTGTTACCCCACAGGGTGAGGTTGATCACATCGCCTGCTTTGAACACAACATTGTTAAGAACTATGGTGCGATATCCGTCCTTTGAAACGATGATGGAATATTCCTGGCTCGAGTCCACGAGGAATGTTACCATGCCGGATGAGTTTGTGAGATTGGAGTAAATCGAAGGAATGAATGTTTCGTTCCCCACGAGGGTGATGAGAGCCCCCACCACAGAAAGTGATGTGTTCTGCCCATCAACGATAATGAAATGTACCGGAGTGGCTCCGACTCTGAAGTACACTCTTGTTTCGTTTTGCCTGCCAGCCGCATCCACTGCTGTGATTTTCACCGTGTGCAGACCATCGCTTAGATTGCTGAGGACGGCGCTGCCACCGTAGCAGTTTGTGCAGAGGGTTAAGATCGTGCCGTTGTCGTCCACCTCATAAGTTATGTTGGCTGGTGTTACATCCGCTACGCTTACGTTCAGAGTAACATTTCTTGAGCTGTATTCACTCATATTAACGGGGGATGTCACGATTATCCGGGGTGGTTTTGTGTCCACTATCACGTATCTCGTGCCGGTGGTTGCCACTGCGCTTCCATTGTCCTCAAGGGTTAATGAGAAGGTGTGCAGACCATCGCTCTGGTTCGTGATATTCGCGTAAAAATTCCATACTGTGGCGTTTAATTTTGCGAGGTACGATCGATAGAGAAGCTTTATCTCCTCATCGCTCAAAGCTCTGTTGTAAATGCGGACTTCATCGATTGTGCCGTTGGCGAACCACCTTAAAACCGCAGAGGCACCGGTGTAAGTTGCGCCTACAATTACGGGTGCATTTGGATCTATTGGCGTCGCGTTCGTAAAGTAAGCTGAATCTAAATCCCCGTTTCTATACAAGAGTATGTGTGTTCCATTATATTCCCCGCAAATAAACTGCCAACTCCCGTAAACAAACGGCGCACCTGTCTGACGATACACACCATCAGTTCCATTAAATCCAAAAAAGTATGAAGTGTTATATACAAAAAGCCTCCATCCGGAATAATCACCCTGTGAGACTACAGCCTCGTAGCTCGAAGTTTCAGGTAAATTTACCCAAGCACAAACAGAGAATTTGTCTGAAGCCGTAAAATTAAACTCAGAACCGTCCGGCACTTCCACATAATCATCCACCCCGTCAAAGCTCAGGGCATTGCCGAAGATCCCGACAGCATATTCCGGACATGTTCCGGCGGTTATGTTACATGTACCGTTGTTACCGTAGAGCGAGATGTCAACAAAATTCGTGCTGTTCTCCCCTATGGCCGAGACGTTGTTGAAACCGAGATAGAGTACAATTGAGTTATCATAAACTGAATAATTCACACCATCGAGCGTCAGGTTTAGCTGTGTGAGATTTGCAGCCACACTTGATGCATTCACCTCAAACCACGACACGTTGATTACGGATCCATTCTTTGGAGTTGGTGGAACTAATGTTATGCTGGGCTGAGCAAAAGCAACATGAGCGCTAAAGTTCACTACTGTGAGCACTACCAGCAACAGTACTGTTACCTTCACCATAAACCATTTATTCCTCTTCACCATCACTCACACCACTAAGCGAAACGGTCTGTTTTGGGATGTAAACGTGTGCTCTCCCCACCACCACTCTTTCCAACAGACCCTGTTGCCTCATCGCTTCAAGGTATCCCGTCAAGAACTCCCTCCTCAGATTGAGACGTTTAGCTAACTCAGAAACAGACATTGGCTTCCTTGAAAGCTCCTCAACAATTCTTTCACAGATATTCATGATCTTCAAAGCACCTCGCCATACTCGCATTTCGAAATCTCGAGCTATAGAGTGAATAAGAATGATGAGTTGTATATAAAGATTTCCGTATTGCCGGCAATATGTCTCGCAACTCTCCCGGCAAAGTCGCGAACCCTAAAAAATTTTTCATGCTTTGATTATGTTATGCTGATAGTTGCAAACACTACGGAGGATGCATGGAGGAAAGCCGTCAAAGCGGTTATGGAGCACGGAAAAATTATGGTCACAGAAGATGGTGACGAAACGAAAGAGATTATAGGGCTTGCAGTCAGGATAAAAAAGCCCACCATAAGTATAGATGAAGCTCCCGCGGAATATCCGTTTCACGGAAAAGCTTTGCAGGACTATGTCGATCAGCTTATGACTCCGGAGAATAGGTGGGGCTTTCAGTACACATACGGCGAACGAATATGGAAATGGGATGAAAAGGTTAATCAAGTGGAAGCCGTCATAGAAAGACTCAGCAAAAGTCCTTTCACCAGGCGTGCAGTTATCGACCTCACCATTCCGACCTTAGACCACTTCCCTAACAGGATAAGGGATCCCCCCTGCCTCCGTGTGATCTGCTTCAATATAAGGGAAGAGAAGGAAGCGCCAATGCTACCCGCGGTAAAAAAGCTACACATGGACGTGCTTTTCAGAAGCCACGATATTTTTGGAGCGAGCTACGCTAACTGGGTAGCTTTGACACACCTCCAGAAGTATGTTGCGGAAGAAGTTGGAAAGAGACTTGGTGAGAGAGTTTTCATGGGAGAGCTACATAGCTATTCTGTTTCAGCTCATATTTATAGCAGGGACTTTGAAACCGCAAGGAGAGTTGCTGAATCTGTAAGGGAGTAAATCTGGAAAGGTGTAGTGCGGATGCGCATCTCCCAGCAGATATGGCCGAGGCCCGTTGTACTTGTATGCTCTGTGAATAGAGAAGGAAAGCCGAACGTCATGACCGCAAGCTTCGTTATGCCGGTGAGTTTTGAACCGAAATATCTGGCGGTTTCCATAGCTCCGCAGAGATACACCTTCGAGAACCTGAAGGAAACGAAGGAGTTAACCATTAATGTGTGTGATGTGAGCATGAAAAAAGCTGCAGAAATCTGCGGCACTCATTCTGGCAGGTATGTTGACAAGTTTGAACTTGCCAATCTGACAAAAGAGCCGTCAAGAAAAATCAGCGCACCGTGTATAAGGGAAGCGCCGATAAGCTTCGAGTGTGTTGTTGATGGGATGTACAGGCACGGAGATCATTACATAGTTGTAGGAGAGGTTGTGGAAGAACATATTAGAAGGAAGGACTTTGTGCCACTCTCGCATGTTACTGAAGACAGATACATAATGAATTTATAGTAGAGCAGAATAGTTTAATGATTCCGATTCATTCATTTTTAAGTTAAAATACGAACATTTTGGAAATTGTTGTTAGACCTACTCCAGCAGTAGGAAATATTTATGGTTGTAACTGGAACCTATCGAAAAGAGTTTAAAAAACCTGACGAAGAATGCTTGTTTTTATCCTTGGAAATGAAAACGATGTAGAGAAGGATTCTTAAAAGAAGAGATGGTTGATACTTAATTCAAAACTATTGCTACAACGTATTGAGGAGATGCTTCAAAATCCTATAAACTTTTTTCATGCTGGAAATAACCACATATTCATTTTCCCTGTGGAGATTCTCGCCTACGGGACCCACGTTTACCGTAGGAATACCGTACATTGCGGTTAAGTTTCCGTCAAAAACAGAGGGCGAAACAGCAACTTCCTCAATAATACTCATGCATTTTCTTACGAATTCCGCACTCTCATCAAAGCAAAACGGCTCTAAAAAAGGTGTGGGCCTTTCTATGGGCTGAACTTCAACTCCGTTGAAGATAGAAAACGCTTCCTTGACTTCTTCTACGGTGGATTCAAGGCTCTCCCCCTCAACGGCTCTGTGGTTAATTCTGAGTAAAATTTCAGACGGCAGGGAAAGAAACTCGTCTCCCATCTTAACCATCGAAACGGAATATTCGCACTTTCCTATTTTTCCTTCTTTTTCGTAGCTTTTTAAGCGCGAGATACATGATGCCAAGTTTCTTATCACTTCCGAAACATTTTCCGCTCCATGAAATGCAGCATGTCCTCCTTTAAGAGGTATTTTTACATCAACGGCATACCTTCCAAAACAGCGCGTAACAAGAGCGATTTTATTTCCGGGTAGAGGTTCCGTAAAAATGGCACCGTAAAATTTTTCTCTACTTTCTTCAAGGAACCTGTACATTCCGCAAGAATGCATTTCCTCATCTATGGTAAGGACACAAATTATTTCCATATCCTTTCTTTTTACTTCAGAAATTAAGTTCATCAGAATCACAACACCGCTTTTCATGTCGAGTGCCCCTAAACCAAAGCCCTTATCTCCTCTGACAACAAGTTCGAATGGGTTTGTTTTCCATCCACGCACAGGAGCAACGGTGTCGAGATGTCCAGAGATGAGTATTTTTTTGTCCGCATCTCCGCTTCGCGCGATCACATTGAACCTGTTGTTTTCAACTTTCTGGAGTTTTGCCTCTATTCCGTGTTCTCCAAGCCACGATCTGGCAAACTTCGCTATTTCCAGCTCCTCTCCTGTTACGGAAGGTATTGAAACGAGTTCGGAGAGCAGGTTTAAAAGTTCGTCGGGCATTTCATTCACCTCCGAAGATAGATTGGGAGTGTGTCAATATATCTTCCATATTTCATGTAGTCCATTGTAACGGAATTTATATCTGCCTGCAGATTGTGTACCCCGTAGGATAGTGCATAATTTTTTCCGGAAAGATATCGCGCTCTTATCAGCGCTTTTGCCGAAGGTGTGTTGGTTATATCCCCGTAAAGGATGTTGAACTCTTTTTCTTCCAGCAGCGCGGAAAGCATGGCAGTTCCTGTATTTTTCTTTTGTTCTGAAGGTAATACACTGATGGAATATTCGACGATTCCGTTCGGCATGTACTCCAGAGATATCACTCCCACTGCTTTGTTATCTTTATAGCACAGCAGAGTTTCTGTAAATTCTGAAGGTTCATGGAGAGAATAGTTGTAAAAGCACTCTGTGTTTATTCTCTTCAGAACTTCTTTTCCTTCCTTCCTTTTCTTTTCGAAGTCCACAAGCTCGACGGCAAGTTCTTCGATATTTTCCCTTAAGATCTCTCTGTATTTCCTGTTCTCAAGTTTTTTCAACTCATTTTCAATGACTCTTTTTGCATCTTCTTTCCAGCATTCAGGAGTGCCCCTGTACTTTTCTCTTTCCTCGTTCAAAAGAGCGTATTCGCAAACGCCATCCAGACTGCATTCTTTAACGAGGTGCCATCCTTTTGGCAGGGAGGGATTCAGCTCAATATTGGAAGGTATGTAAATCTCTCCAACTCTGCTCAAGCCTCTCTCCCTGCATTCATATGCGCATTTTTCCAGCCATGGGTCGATCTCGTCCTCTTCCACGTAGTTGAGAATGTATATTCCCAGCGGTTTAGCTCTCTTGTTACTCATATCTATCAACATTGGGACGCCAGCCAGATCCTCCATACCTAAATACTCTTTCCATTCCCTATCGATTTCTTCGATTTTCTGAGAAAGCATGCAGAAAATTTTACGAATATCTTTAAATAGTTTACTCATTCATTACGAAATTCGTAAGGGTTTCGGAGACACCTTTAATTTTTCTTATCTTCTCCACCTCGGTATTCATCTCGGAAATGTTTCTCGCGGAAAGAAGGAGAATTATGTCATAACTCCCGGAAATCTCAAAACACCACGTCACGTTCCTGCATACTCGTAAAATATTTTCTCTTACCTCTGCGGTGTCCATTTCGGGAGAAGTCTTAACGAGCACAATGGCCTTTACATTTTCGGGTTCCGAAACTTCTATTGTGAATTTTTTTATTACCCCTGATTTTACGAGTTTCTTTACCCTGCTTCTCACAGCACCCTCGCTTATTCCGAGTGTCTGAGCTATTTTCAAAAAAGGTGTACGCGAATCTTCCTTGAGCATTTCGATAATTTTTTCATCAATTTCATCCATCAGAACCATGATATATGTTGGTCGACTTGCTTTAAACCTTTTACTCTTTCAAAAGATTACCTTTTCCATCAATATTCAAAAATCATGGATTGTGTTTTGATGTTTCATCCCCGAAGCGTTGAAGCTTTATTTTGTTACCCATACGGTCTCAAGCAAGAAATGCAAAGAAATTTAACGGTTTGTATCCGCAGGGTAAAGATATGGTGTTGGGTGGCTTAACGGGACTTGTACTCCTGATAACAGGAGTGTTGTACGGGTACAGTAGAGCCGGCAAGGAGGACAGAATGGGAATACTCAAGAAGGCAGGAATTGCGGGACTTGCGGTTGGAGTCGTGCTGGGACTTGTATTTGGGTTGGTGATGCCCGGGATCTTGGCGATAGCTTCGGCGGTAGGGGCAGGCATAGGACTCGCAATAATAGCCATAATCTATGCTCTGATCTTCGTTGTCGGGACAGTAATAGGAGATTTCTTAGAAGAAAACCTGAAAAAATGAGAAACTCCTCATTAAAACTGATTTTAATTATTTTTAATTTTTGTTTTTTCTGTAAAGATTAACCCTACCGCATGGGTTCCTCTCAGGACACACACCCGTCTTGCACTTGGGTCCAAGCAAGGGTTCCAGCTCCGGAAAAGAATCAGATAGTGCACGTATTATTTCTCCGGCAAAGTTCCTCACCTCGTAATGGGTCGTGGTGCAGCACCTCACACCCAGAAAACCGAAGGGGTTCAGCAGATGATACCCATCCAAGAGCAGCTTGAATTTTATTTTAAGAGCATGCGGCACTATGTAGACCGCATGTTTTCTATCCACACCCTCATCAACAAGCCTCTCATAGAACACCATAGCTTCATGAAATGCCTCAATGTAATTTTTACCCGCATCCGGAGGGATGTGAAAATACTCTTCCTTCGGATCCCTGAGGTATCGCTCCGCTGCAACATAGATCGGCTCGACGAATTGCCTGACCGTTCTGTGCCTTTTTATCTCGTTCCACGCCGCTATGGATAGCGTGCTCACACATTTGACAAGAATCTCTGTCTGCGCATGCTCTGCAGCTTCTTTCCAGCCCCTCTCAGAAACCAGCTTAATGACGCTTTTTATATCACCTGCATGAACAACATCTATGGAAGGAGATTCCATTATTTCATGGCGTCCAAATATGTTGGGAAACGGGTAACCCGTGGAATGTGCTTTCTCGGAAGCGCCAAAGATGAATGGTGTTTTTTCCTTCAAAATCTCTTTGAAAAAGTTGGAAATAAGCTGTATTTCTTCAGGAATTTCAGGATTTAGTTCGCATTCTTTGATGGCCGTGAGGATCGTCTGCATTGGGAATGAAAATAACCCATAAGAACTGAATCCGAGTGGGAGTATGTTCCTCGCTTGGTCGTATCCAATCTTTAGAAGCTCCTTATAAACTTTCAGTAGCTTCTCGCAGACCCGAACATAACCCTTTTCGTAAGGTGTCCCTGCAACAGCATCCGGGATGATCATGTTTTCCTTGGTAACCTCAATTCGGCGCGAACTAAACATCAGGTAGGATCCAAAGGGAAAAGCTGTGAAAAAGAGATCTATAAGTCTGCTTCCCTCAACCCAAAAATAGAATGTGGGTGTTGTTAGCAGACTTGCATGTCCCCTTCTTGTCGCTTCCCGATGGAACTTTTTTACAACACCTGGATCAAGCGTGTTGAGCATCTCTTTGAAGCTGCCCCGCTTTGCCGTGAGAATGCCCGATACCGTTACTATTTCATCAGGCCCGAAACCTTCAAAAACCGGAGCATAGTCAATGGGTTCTGCTCTTACAATCTCTCGCACGGCTTTCATAAGTTCTTATCCCGCAGGAAAAAATTTATGTTTGTCCCTCTGCCAGTTCTCCATTCAAAGCCGAGGCTCTGTGGACGGTTTGTGTGAAAACGGAGTATAACTGCACTTTCCATCCATTTTAAATTTATTACTCCCCTAAACCATCCCTGTGGTGCTGATGAAGAAAAGTCCAGAGGAGCTGATAGGAGAGATTGTTTATCTGACCAAACACCATGATCTCTGGCGCAAATACGAGTGTATAAACCTCATAGCAAGCGAAAACGTCATGTCTCCAGTGGCAGAGAGGCTTTATCTCAATGATATGATGCACAGATATGCTGAAGGCTTACCCTTCAAAAGATACTACCAAGGGCACAAGTACTTGGACGAGGTGGAGGTCAGGGCTCAAAAAATCATATCCGTGCTTTTCGATGCTGATCACGTTGATCTCCGCCCCCTGAGCGGCACAATAGCAAACCTTGCCGTATTCGTTGCTTTTCTGGAAAATGGGGATAAAGTTGCTGCTCTGGATGTTCCTGCAGGAGCGCACGTCTCTCACACAATTCATGGCGCACTTGGTTTGAGGGGTGTGGAAGTCCTGCAGCTTCCGTTTGATAGGGAGAGGATGAACATAGATGAGGATAAGGCGGTGAAAATCATTGAGAAAGAGCAGCCAAAGATGGTCATACTTGGAGCTTCGCTTTTCCTCTTCCCTCACCCGATAAAGGAGATAAGCGATGCGGCAAAGAGTTATGGAGGTTTGGTAGTTTATGATGCCGCACACGTCCTTGGTTTGATAGCAGGAGGGCAATTTCAGCAACCTTTCAGGGAAGGCGCGAGCATAGTCACCAGCTCGACTCACAAAACGTTTCCCGGCCCCCAGGGAGGAGTTGTAATGGCTGCTGAAAATGTCGAATTTGAAAGAGTGCAAAAAGCCATATTTCCAAGGCTGGTGTGCAACCATCACATTCACAGGCTTCCTGCTCTGGCGCAAACAGCATGGGAAATGTGGAAGTATGGCGAGGCTTACGCCAGGCAGACCATAAAGAATGCTAAGAAGCTTGCAGAAAGGCTAGCAGAATTTGGTTTTAGGGTTCTTGGAGAACCATACGGATACACCGAGAGCCATCAAGTTGTTATAGATGTGAGGGAGTATGGAGGGGGTAAGATTAACGCTGAAAAGCTGGAAGAGAATAACATAATAGCCAATAAGAACATGATTCCTGGGGATGAAACAAACGCTGAGACAATGAAGAACCCCTCTGGCATAAGGATAGGCACACAGGAAATGACGAGATGGGGGTGTAAGGAAAGTGACATGGAAGTGATAGCAGAATTCATACATCGTGTAATCGTTAAGGATGAAAATGTTAGGGATGATGTTGTGGAGTTCAGAAAAAGCTTTAGGGAGGTGCACTACTGCTAATGCTTCCCCACAGGATTTTTGAGATAAGGGCCGAGAAGCATGATGAATCTGAGATAAAGCTTGATAGACATTTCTTCGTCATAAATGTGGATCACGAGGCAAAGGAGATCGTTGTTGAAGCTTATGAATATGTGGGAGATGATAAAAAGCCGGGAAGTGGGAGGCTCAAGTTTGTTTTCCGAGGAAAAAACAGTATAGATCTGTTCCGTACCATACTAAAATACGATCTTGTGACAATGCTGGATCATGCCGCTTATCTCGGTTATGAACTTGCCAGAGCAGAAGAATGTCTCAAAACTGGTAGAAAATACGTGCAGGATGAGATGGAGTAGATGGATAAATTTACCTTATTCTGCAGCTACCGGCTTGTTTGTTACTTCAGTTTCGAAGGACAGTGCTTTACTCTCAACTTGATTTCTCTCTCTTCCATGCCGGTAGAGAAACTCCGTGAACTCCGCCCCATCCGGAACTTGGTAAAACCGATGAAATACTAGATAACCTCCTGCAAACTCACCACACCGCCGTTAGAAAGCGCAGAGCGCACAACTGTATAGGCCTCTTCTTTTTCTCTTTCCGATGGTCTGCAGTAAAGCACTCCCTGCTTTGATTTCCCAGAAAACTCATTCCTTACCACATACCTTAGTTCCAGCCATGTGTCCT
>WAPT01000024.1 GCA_015520605.1 Nanobdellati archaeon | reverse complement strand
CGTTTGCTTGATTTTTTGTGTATGGTGATCGTCTTGCCTACTGATTTCCTGTATTGGAAAAAATAATAATGCTGCCCGTGATGATGCAAAAATTTTTCCGTTTTTTGTCGGGTTTAACCAGATTTATAATCAGTCCTGTGCATTTATTTTGGGGAGGCTTGCCCCGCCCCGGGTTTATCACACCATTGATGGTGGGCGGGATCTTTCGATTACTGAAAAAAAATTTTAAATACATTACATATAATAAAATATCCCTGTCAGGTTCTATTTCAGTCCCGCCGTAGCTCAGTCTGGTAGAGCGCTCGGCTGTAGGTCTGTGCCTGTGCGCACAGTCGCGTAGCCATGTGCTCAGAAACCGAGCGGTCCCCGGTTCGAATCCGGGCGGCGGGACCAACCAACTCAGAAATGAATCAATATTTGAAGAACTATTTTAAATTAGGACGCTTGTGGGAGTATAGTTGATTTTTATGATGATGTTGTCGTTATCTCTCCGCTCCTTACTCTTATCTTTCTCCTCCCAAGAAATGCCCTGACCTCGACTGAGGGTAGTTTTATCCTTCCCTCAATATGGAGGAGTGGTTTTATTTTGTAAGATATTACCCTCTCTTCTCCAGGCTTTAGTGTGGAAAACTTCCAGATCATTCTTGTTGCACCCCCTACTTTCTTAATTTCCGCGGGTTTTCCGACTTCAAAATCCCTTATTACCTGGAACATTCCGGGCACTTTGTCTATAACCTCCACGTTGTGGAGAGTTCTTTTACCTCTGTTTTTTATTGTTATATAAACCCTGTGCTCCTCGCTACTGGTCTTTCTGTGGGTTTTCTTTATGCGAGGATATTGTAATATTTCAAAAATTACCAGAAAAATGAAAAATACAGCGATCAATATGAAGAGGAAAAGCCAATAATTGATCCCGTATTTCACACTACAGCTATCAAGCGGCCCGAGCTCACAACTCCAACGAAAATATTCCTTCCCATCAATCTTTATAATCTCGGGCGGAGTCTCGTTGAAAATAATATAAGCAAAATCTGGATATTTTTTCAGTTCGCTTATCGTTACGACTCCCTTCTCATTACCGAGATTTGTCACAGTTATGATTATTATCTTTTCCAGCAGTTTTTTCTCAACTTTTTTTGTTTTGTTCATCAACACCTTCCCTAAAATTGTAAATTCCGTCTTTTTTTCGTCAAGAACATCTCCGGCTCCATCCTCAAGCTTAACCGTAACTAAATATTTTCCTCTCGCTCTGTGTGGATCTAGTGTGAGGTTAAGAGTGATAAGTCTGCTTTCATTAACCTTGAGGTCTGGGACTTTTGCCTTCAAAATTTTCTTGCCAGTAATACCATTAACTTCTGCAATAACATAAATATGATAACCTGACGTGTCCTCCGAACCGTCATTTCTGACACCTGCTTTGATAATTATTGGTTCTCCCATTTCGTATGTCGTCTTGGAGGTTTCGACCTTAACAAGTGATAATTTTATCGATTTCTCAACATAAACCGTATCTTCCACCCTGACCTCATTGGAGGGATTATTCTTATCCCTAACTATCACGAAGAACTCATAAAGACCCGAAGATGTGCCGCTTGGCGGAGATATTCTCAGTATGACTCTGCCCGTTTCTCCTGGAGAAAGCCGCAGGTATGATGGATACACATAATACCAAGTTATTTGGGACGAGCTTATGAGAATCTCAATTTCCCTAGAGGTGTCGCCTCGATTTGTTATCAAAATAGTATAGTTCAGTGTCGCAGGTGGCTTAACCACTTTTTCTTTTGAAATAATTTTAACTAATAGTTGTGATGAACCCCCGTCTGCAAACGACAGGAAAGGTAACAATAATAAAACCGTGAGAATTGAAACACAGAACAGAGCGTATCGCATCGGCATGGAATGAGGATGCGAGTTTAAATTTACGTTTTTTGGAATAAAATACAACACACGCCTCGACCTCATCTAGCATACTCCTTTCTCCTTTTTTAAGATTGTTGGGAAGAAAAACCTTTATATTTTATGAAAAACAATCCAACCTTTTTTGCGCGAAAATCCTCGTCACTCGCGCATCAGAGCCATTCTTGGTCAGTTTTGAAAATTATGTCATGAGAGCCCCGGCCGGGATTCGAACCCGGGACCTCTTCCTTACCAGGGAAGCGCTCCACCAGGCTGAGCTACCGGGGCTCGGAAAGATGGAAGTCAAAACACCCGTTGCTCCTTTGTTTAATGTTTTTGATGGTTGGCCAAAAGTTTAAATAAAAATGCCCTCCACGATCATCACGAAGATCATGATGGTCGAAAAGAATGCGCATATGAGGTAAACTTCCCTAGCGTACTTTTCAGGATCGAGGAGCAGTCTGTAAGCACCGAAAAAAAGCGCTGCAACGAATACCGCGCCAACCTTGACATGTATCAGTCCATAAAACCGTAGCGGGAGTAAAAGTAAAAGCACCCCGCATAAGAAGAATGCCACTCCTGCAAGTATGCCGGCCACATCCTCTCCGTAAGTCGCAACTATGCTGTCTCTTCTGTACTTTAGATTACCTAGTGAGAGCTCCCATACAATTTCCATTCCGAAAAACACGAGAAACACCATCACACCCAGAAGAGTTATGTTGAGTGTTAACCCAAAAAAAGAGGCTCCAAAAAGGAAGATAAGTGCCGCAATAATCGAGTGAAGAAGAACGTAATACCACCTTTCCTTTTTTAAAAAAGACACCATATATAAGGAAAGTATAAGGGAGTACAGAAGTCCGGAAATTAATTCCATCCACATCAGAACAGTGACCACGCAAATAATGGCTAACAGAACCAGCCACCCGAGAAAGGCATTAGACCCCGTATGTTCAAGATTATCACAAACATTTCCGTTCTTTTGGTTGATTCCGGAATACTTTTCATTTTCATTGCTTCTATTGGTAAATCTATTTTGGGAGTTTTTTATTTTATATGTCAGGAGAAAATCAAGAAGAAAAAGAACCCCCAAAGCTGCAACACCGCAGAAAACAACAATGAAAAGAAAAGCTTGATTTAAGAATTTTGTTGAGGCTCTTCCCATCACCGCTCCAAGAAAATACAGACCGAAAACAAGGAGGAATTTCTCCATGATCCCGTATTTTGTGACGTTTCCCCCTTCTTTACGAGGAGGATCCGCGTTTTCCTCCATTAAATTCCACCAAAAACTTAAGTGTATAAAAAAGAAAATTGAATAGCAAGGAATTACTTTTTAGAAGCTCCTCTAAGCATCTTCTTTTTGGGTCTGAGCCTTTTAGAGCCACACCTTCTGCACTTCGCCCTTGCAGGATTTTTAGTCCTTATTCTTGCATTACATCTCATGCAAATATAAACATTCTTGAAAAGCCTCTCATCAACGACTTCGGGTCTTGGACTGGCCATACTCTTCACCTTCCCGTAAGAGATACTCTATATTTCTGGATAATTTTTATAAATGTTGTCGCGACGGTGGGAAACTTTCTTAGTATTAATTTTCAGTGCTGTTCTTTTCTTTATTTCTTATTACCCACTTCGTCCACCCTGTGTGATTGAGCCAAAGTGAGTGCCTCGAATTCCTCCTCCCAGCTTACGCTGCCAAGTTCGTAATCTCCTTCTTCCCTCTTCCCTTCAATTAGCCTAAAAACAATCTCAGCTACCTCTTCTGGATTCTTATTCGTTGTGTCGATCTCATATGCTCTCTTCCACCCACGAAGATTGTAAGCCTCCTGCGTTATTATATCCAGTATTTCCGCTTCCACATTCTCTCTTATTTTTTCAGGGCTCCATCTCTTCTTTTTCAGTCTCTCCTCGAGTACAGTGGGTTTACACCTCAGCACGACCAGAACATCCACATCGAGGTAGTGAGCAAGGTGTCCTTCAACGATCACATTTTCAAGTTTTTTCTCCTTACCATGTCTCCTTAACTTTTCGACATCAACAACGTGACACCCTCTCTCTTCGTCATAGCCAATTATGGCTCCTGCTTCTTCAGCAAGATCGTTAACACTTACAACCTTCCAGCCAAGCTTTCGAGCCAATGCTTCGGCCACGCTGCTCTTACCCGTACCGGGAGTTCCGGCTATTCCAATAATCCTTACTCTTTCACTCTCCACATCCATCCCAACACCTACCAGCTACCGCTTACCATGAGGATTTTAAGCTGAGCGAGCAAACCACTCATAATAGATTTTGCGCGCTCAAGCAACTGCTGAAAATAGAAGTAGAGTACATCCAGTGGAGAAGACTTGAGGGTTCCTTTCCATTCAACTATGCCGGAGGACTCGTCAAAACAGCGCAGCGTAATCGGAGAGTTCGTATCAAGCACACCTTCAATTACTATATGATTCGTGCCTTTTTCAAGCTCGGAGGGTGTGGGCCTCCACACTTTTCCCGAGGACAATATGGTGATGTTTTTGCATACTCCGCTGGAAAGAACGTAAAGATGGGTTTCATTATCATAAATGTACGCGCTCCTGACTTCGATTTTTGGAGGTACGATGGCATGAACTGTGAGCATGGTTCTTTCTACGCTTTTTCCCCCTTCCATCAGCTCAACTTTGATGTAATACTCTCCAGCTTTCTCCACCCGCATAGGAACGGTGGTTAGGATTTCTTTTCTACTACCCAGAGCAACTTCTTTTCCGTTTATTTTCAAAGAGAGATTCTCTCCCGGAGGATTAGAGATTTCAAAGGTGATGTTGAAGGTTGAATTAACTCTGACCGTTCTGGGGTAAACAATCTTCTTGATAAAAGCTCTGGTGGCTCCTGCCACCGTGAAGTTTAAAGCAAGATAATTGCCCGCAGTATCAAATATGTGCACTGTTCTCTCGCTTCCCACGGGGAGAAAAAGAATCTGGCTCTTCACTCCACTCTCCACATTAACTCTGTAAAGCTTTACATCATTCCCGACATAAATCTTTGTGCCCTCATCACATCCTCCGGTATTAAGCAGCACTTTAATCTCGCCATCCCTCGGTACCTCTCTCCTCGTCAGAACAGCGCTCCAGCATCGTGGCGCTGGATGTGCCTCTGGCGTTACCGTCATGTTCAGAACCTTTACCTTCTCCCTGCCGTAATAACTGTTAAGGGTGAGAGGACACAGATACTCATAACGCGGATCAAGGTTCTTGCTTGAAAAGACGCGCCAGTAAACATAATGTTCCTCTCCGGCCTTCTCGATCACATACCTCTCTTTATCCTTTACCTCCATTATGCTTGCTCCCTTGCAAGGAAGTAGAATAAGCCTGTCAACCTTTGTGGTTGACGGCAAAATTTTTGCAAAAATCACATTCTCTCTCCCAAAACTCATCTTAGATGATGCGGTTTCCAGAACAATTTTATCTCTAGGTAGCTTTTTTTCAGCGGAAATAACATCGAAAATGGGGTCTTTCGCATCCCATTTAACATCTGCTACCCCCACACCTTTAATCATGATATCGTTGCTTATCTTGTTGTCACGATAAGAGCTGAAGTACACGTGCGTGGCATCGAGATTCCCTATCTCAAGCCAGAGAACATCCACGGGAATCCACCTTCCGTAAATATACACCTCCGCTATTGCGTGGCTTTCCCACCCGTTCTTACCCAGCGCATAAACATAAGAGTACTTCGCGGGGATCCCCACGGCTCTCGCAAGAGCTATGAACAGTGTTGTGAACTCCGCGCAAACACCTCTTCTGTGCTTGAGAACCCAGAGTGCGTCCTTATTTTCTGTGGCATACCTCTCATCGTACTTCACGTTTCTGTTGACCCAGATGGCAAGCTTTGCAACTTTCTTGAAGTCATCACTTGTGCCGCTCACTATTTTTCTTGCGAGCTCCCTTATCTCGGGCGCGTCGCTCTGTATGTTCTCGGTTGGGGCGAGATATTTCCAGATGCTGAGCGGTGGGGAGGATAAGTTATTCATTTCATAATCATTCGTGAGATAGAACGCTTCTGTCCTGACCCTGAATTCCAAGTGATAATGGTAGGGGCTTGTGGGATCAGCAACTCTGAGCTGGCATATCGTATTGTTCTCCTCATCCCTCACAAGGTGGCAGTCCTTAGGGTATTCTAAAACCTGCTGCCACGGGCTGAAGGATGGCACGGAGATGTTGATCACCAGTTCATCAGCCTTCCCGTTGAAGCTAACAACACCTTCCATGATCACCCGTGCCTCCATAAATGAAACATACCTCGCTTCCTCGGGGCTCAGCTCAATAGCATAGATTATCTTCCCTAAAAAGCAGAGAATCAACATCAGAAAAAGACAGCTCATCACAACACTTCTCTTTTTAGACGCGCTGCGCTTAACAGATTTAAAGGTTAGTTCATTCATTATTTTCATCATAAGGGAAAATTATGATAGGGGTGATTAATAAATGTTTGAAATCTGGACCGAGAAATACAGACCCAAAAGGCTTGATGAGGTTGTGGATCAGGAACATGTTGTCTCCAGACTGAAGGCATTTGTGCAGAACAAAAACATCCCCAACATGCTTTTCGCCGGGCCTGCAGGGGTTGGAAAAACGACCTGTGCTATAGCCCTCGCAAGAGAGCTCTACGGAGATGGGTACTGGAGACAGAATTTTCTGGAAACAAACGCTTCAGATGAGAGAGGAATCAATATCATAAGGGGGAAAATAAAGGAATTTGCAAGAACAAAGCCAATAGGCGATATTGGTTTCAAGATCATATTTCTGGATGAGGCTGACGCTCTAACTCAAGAGGCGCAACAGGCCTTGAGAAGAACCATGGAAAAATACGCAAACACAACAAGGTTTATTCTATCCTGTAACTATTCCTCCAAGATAATTCCTCCAATACAGTCGAGGTGCGCGGTTTTCAGGTTTAAGGCCATACCTCCGGAGAAGATGAAAGAATGCCTCCGAAGAATCTGTCAGAATGAGCGTATTGAGATCACAGAAGAGAGTCTTGATGCCGTTGTCAGGGTTTCTGAGGGTGACATGAGGCAGGCGATAAATGTCCTGCAGGCTGTGTCCATAACAACCAGGAAGTTGACAGTAGAGAGCGTTTACGAGGTGGCCGCCTCGCTCAAGCCGGAGGAAGTTAAGGATATTCTGGAGCTGTCCCTGAAGGGGAATTTCACACAGGCAAGGGATAGACTCATAGAGCTCATGGTCGAGAGGGGGATGTCCGGAGTTGATGTGATAAAGGCGATCCACAGGGAGATACTCCACCTTCCGGTTGAGGAGAGGGAAAAAGCATACTTGATTGACAAGCTGGGTGAGTGCGAGTTCAGGATTGTGGAGGGTGGAAGCGAGGATCTGCAGATAGAGGCATTCCTTGCACAGGTTGCAGCGCTGAGGAACAAAATAGTGAGGTGACTCCTAAACCTTTGCTCTTTTTATTTCTCATTATTCCATCTTAATTTCCAATTTGAGAAAAAGAACAAAGAGAAAAAGAAAACAAAGGAGTAATTTCAAGCCATTATTGTGTTATCTTAGATTCAGTATTTGCCGCTGAGTGTCCCAGCGTTCTTCTTCGGCTGGGTGAATCCCTGCGGTATGAAATAGATCTCTGTCTGAAGATTGTAACACTTACCCGGCTTGGCCCCACTTATTGTTACGCTTCCCGAGACAACCTTCTGCTCTCCAGGCTGCAGAGTTATCGGTGCCCCCGTCAGTGTCGTAGCAATTCCGTTGAATGTGATCTCTGTCACATTAACAGGAATTTCCATTCTGTTCTCCAGCTGTATCTGGAAGTTTACATTGCCGTTTGTATCTGACGTCAACGTAAATGTCCCTGTCGGCACAACGGTGTTTACCATGTCGAATCCCGTTGCACCTCCGGCCCCGCAGGCCCTGTTGGAAAACACCTGGTAGTAAAGTATCGCTCCGACTATCGCTATAGCGAGCAGTGCCCAGCCGTAGGTCATCAGATATTCGGTTGCTGCCTGACCTTTTCGCATAGCGGTTTTCATATCAACACCTCCGTAGAGCATTAAGTTGGTTGTTATTGTAGTCTAACCTATATATAAATGTTTTTACGGACACACATTTCACCGGAAATGAAAAGAATCGGGAAGAATCAAAACACAAAATCCAAATCGTTATATTCAAGCTTACGTGTCATTTTTTGCTTGAGGCCTTTTTCCTCGAACTTGTGGTGCTGCTCTTTGTTGTTTTCTTTTCCTTAGGCGTCTTTTCCTTCCCTTCAGACTCCTCCTCTTCCAGCAGTTTGTTCATCTTGTGGTCGTCCCACGCTATCCACGCGATGAGCAGCCCCAGAAAGAAGATGAACAAGCCAAATACACCCTCGAATACTATCTTTAAACTTCTCCACAGCTCACTTCCAAAGTACGGAATGTTGCCAATATACCAGTAAATTCCGGCAGCCATCAGCAGAATTCCTATAACCATCTTGATCGCGTTGTTCATACCACCACCCCGTTCAGTTTTTATTATGATTCTTAGGTAGAAAAAGAGAAATTTAAAAATATATAACAATTATCACGGGAATTTTAAAGGCGTTTTACCTCGGCAACCGTGTTCTGCTAACCTTAAAAAGCTTCTCGCTTAGCTTTGTAACATGCGCTTCTTTCCCTTTTCCACAGTTCGCCCCGGACAAAAAGAGATGGTTGAAGCTGTTGAAGAAACCTGCAAGGCTGGAGGCGTCCTGCTGGTCCATGCGCCTACAGGAATAGGTAAAACCGCTGGAGCCCTTGCACCCGCTTTGGAATATGCTGTGGAACATGACAAAGTTGTGGTGTTTCTAACACCCAGACATACACAGCACAAAGTAGCAATCGATACCGTTAGAAGGATAAATAAGAGGGCCGGGGTGCATCTTAGGGTTGTGGATATAATTGGAAAGAAATGGCTCTGTAAAATGGAAGGAATAGACATGCTAAGCTCTTCAGAGTTCAATGAATACTGCAGAGCTCTGAAAAAGAACGAATCTTGTCCGTACTACAACAACACCTGGGATGGAAAGGGCGGACTAAGCAAAAAGGCAGAAAGTATTTTGAAGAGCGTGAAGAGGGACGTGTTATATGCTGAGGATGTCCATGCTATCTGTGATGACCTCTGCCCCTACGAAATAATAATGCAAGCTGCCAAAGATGCCAATCTGCTCATAGGAGACTACTACCACATTTTCCATGAGAGAGTAAGAAAGAGCTTTCTTGGTAGGGCCAACAGAAAGCTAGAAGACACGATAGTGGTGGTTGATGAAGCCCACAACCTACCATCACGGATAAGGGAGCTTATGAGCACATCAACATCCATCCTCGCCATAAAAAAAGCGGAGCGCGAAGCTGAAGCTTTTGGATATGACGATTTAGCTGAGATGTTAGGACTCATTAGAAAAAAGGTCGCAGAAAGGTTGAAAGATAAGTTCAAAGATGACGGTGTCTCCCAAGCTTACATTGGGAGGAGCATACTTATTGATGCTGTGGAGGGACCGGGCATCAGTATAGAGGAGATGCTCGATTACATGGAGGAGGTTGCCGATGAAGTGAGGGAGGAGAAAAAGCGCTCCTATATTGGTGGATTTGCGTCATTTCTCAGGAGGTGGATGGAAGAAAAAACAATATACTGCAGAATTGCGGAGAAGACTAAGACCAGAAAGGGAAATGTAAATTACAGGCTTCTCCTTTACTGTATAGATCCCTCACCCCTTGCTTCAGAAGTGTTCAAAGAAGCTCATGCAACCATTTTAATGTCGGGAACTTTGCTCCCGCTTGATATGTATGCTGATGTGCTTGGTGCCTCCGAACTCGGTGCAAGAAAGCTGAAGCTTAAGTCGTACTTTCCGAGGAATAACAAGCTGGAAATTGTGGTGGACGATGTCACCACACAGTACAGCAAGAGGGACGAGAAGAATTTTGAAAGGATGGCAAGGTATTTGGTGAGCATAATAAACGTGTCTCCGGACAACGTCTGCGTTTTCTTTCCCAGCTACGAGCTCCGTGACATCATAGCTGAAATGATAACAATATCCGTGCAGAAAGAGGTGTTGATGGAAGCGCAAGGGATGAGCAAGAGCAAGAAAGCTGAGCTCTTCGACAGATTTGTGAGGGCAGTGGAGCATAAAGGTGCATGTCTGCTTGGTGTCATCGGAGGTAGCTTTGATCAGGGAGTGGACTTCCCCAACAATATAGTCAAGTGTGTGGTGATAGTCGGCCTGCCTCTGGAAAAGCCGGATCTGCTTACAGAGGCGATGATAAACTACTATGAGGCGAAGTTCGGGAGGGGATGGGATTACGCTTATATTTACCCTGCAATCGTCAAGGCTCAGCAAGCTGCGGGAAGGGCCATAAGGAGTGAGAGAGATAGGGCGGTGATAATTTACATGGACAAACGCTACCTTTGGGCCAACTACCGAAAGTGCTTTCCCTCAGAAACAAAGTTCGTTGTTTCAAGAGCACCTGCTGAACTGATAAAAAGGTTTTTCAGTTGAGTTTTTAGGGCCTGATGTTTTATCTCGCTATTTAGGGGATCTTCTACATGAAGTCTGTTTTTCGACTCCCTAGTTTTTACCCGATCGAACTGTAACTCGATTGAAACCCCTTTGACACCCCTACAGTCTGCATCAACATCCCACAATACCTTTTTAAAATTATGAACATATGTTCATAATTATGCCAAGGCCAAAAAAGTGCAGGATGATAGGAGAAATGCCAGAAGTGCTCTTCTTCAAGCCCAGAGGAATTCCTACGAGAGATCTTGAGATCGTGGAGCTTAGCATGGATGAGCTTGAGGCAATCAAGCTAAAGGATCTGGTGGGATTAAGCCAGGAAGAATGTGCAAGAAAAATGAGTATATCCAGGCCAACATTCCACCGCATACTTAAGGAGGCCAGAAGAAAAATTGCCGACGCGCTGATAAATGGTAAGGCCATCAAGCTGGATGAAAGTGTAAAGATTATCGATGCCCGCAGATTCAGGTGCAGGAACTGCATGCACGAGTTCACCATACCTTACGGAGAAAGGATCATTAATTACGTGTGTCCTTCATGCGGAAGCGATGATTTTGAGTGTATGTACAGAGTGGTGTGGAGGTGAGAAACATGCCGCGGTTTGGCGGGTTTGGAAGAATGCGCGGCTGGAGGTGTTTCAGAAGGTTAGGTGGGTTGTGGGGAGCAGGTTTTGGAAGAGGCCGAGGTAGGGGAATAAGGGCAGGTGGCCCAACAAAGTGCGTCTGCCCTAACTGCGGGTACGAAATACCGCATGTGAGAGGAAGACCCTGCTCAGCAGAAATCTGCCCCAAGTGCGGCACGCGTATGGTTGGAAAGTGGAAGTAAAAGAGGTGGTATGTAATGAGAGTTTGCATCCCTGCAGTAGGAAGCGATATGGAAAGTAAGATTTGCCCGATTTTTGGCAGGGCTCCGTATTTTGTTTTTGTGGATGTAAATGAAGGGAACATCTCGAGCTGGAACAGCGAGAAAAACCCTGCTGAATATGCGAGGGGCGGAGCGGGCATAATGGCTGCTCAGAAAGTTGTGGATGCGGGCTGCAAAGCTGTGATAGCCATTTCCATCGGGCCTAAAGCCTATGATCTTCTGAGAGCTGCCGGCATAAAAATTTACAGAGGGTTTGAAGCTTCCATTCGAGAAAATGTGGAGAAGATGATCAGGAATGAGCTTGAGGAGTTCATACAGCCCGTGCCCGGAAGGTTCGGGCGGGGTGGCAGAGGTTTCGGAAGGAGGGGTGGATGGTGGTAGGAAAATCCAGTCTGCTTGAAGGAATGAGAGCGATGCGAAATGTATGCATAGCCTTATTTCTGCTCTTCCTGTTAAAATTTGTGACAGGTGTTATTACACATGCCCATGTTCTTGTTGCCGATGCTCTCCACTCTCTAGTGGACTTCTCTGCTATCCTTGCCGTGCTTGTGGGTATGAAACTTGCCACAAAACCTCCCTCCGAAAGGTTTCCTTACGGATACTACAAGGCCGAGTCCCTTGCGGCGCTTTTCGTATCGCTCATCATTCTTTACGGAGCCTACGAACTTGTTCTCAACACGATAAGAAAATGGGGATCGGGAACACACATACTATTCGTGCCCATAGCCGCTCTCATGGCTCTCGTATCGGCAGCCATATCCTATGCCATAGCAAGGTATGAGGAAAGAATTGCGGATTTAACGAATTCCGATGCGATACGCGCCAGTTCAAAGGAATCCCTACTTGATGTTTTTTCCTCCATACTTGTGCTGATTTCCGTCCTTCTGTCAGGAACCAGTTTTGGATTTGTGGAAGGTATCGTCACGGTCATAATCAGCCTGCTTGTCATAAAGATCGGATTGGAAAACGTATACATGAGCATACTTGCCCTGATGGATGTAAGCCCCAGCAAGGAAATGGAGAAAAGAGTTAGGGAGACTATAGAGTCCGTGTCTGGAGTTGTGGATTACAGAGATCTCCGATTGAGAAGAGCGGGACCATTCATACTTGGTGAGGTTACCATAACCACACATCCTAAATTGGATATTGAGAAGGCTCACGAGGTTGCGGATACTGTTGAGAAGAAGGTTAGAGAGAATGTGCCGCAGATCGAGCACTTTGTGGTACATGTGGAACCGCAAGAGAAAAATGAGCTGAAAATCGTTGTGCCTGTGGAAGAGAACGCTGGGATGAAATCGAGACTCGCGAAAAAGTTCAGCAGAGCGGAGGGGTTTGTTGTGGTGGAGGTGGATAAAAAGAGCAGCAGTATGAAATTACGTGATTTCTTAGAAAACTTGCAAAAACAAAAAAAGATTAGAGCGGGGGTTGCAGTTGCAAAGCAGCTTTTAAAGTCGGTGGTGTTTGATGTTGTGCTCACAAAAGAAATTGGCGAAATTGCATATTACACTCTCAGAACCGAGGGTAAGGACGTCTACAGGGTGAGCGGTGAGATCGTTGAAGATGCTGTAAGGCTTTTCCTCGAAGGGAAAGTGGAAAGAATGGAAAAACCCACAAAAGAGAAGGTATGAGGAGGTGATAAGGTGCTTGTTGCTATTCCGCTGGAAGAGAACAGGGATCTTGAATCCGATGTAGCTGAGCACTTTGGCAGGGTAAGGTTCTTCCTTATCTATGACACGGAGAGCAAAGCCCACAGAATAATCGATTTTGTGAAGAGGGAAGAGGGTGTATGCGCTCCTGCCGTTGTGCTTGTGGAGCTGGGCGTGGATGCTGTGTACGTTCTTGGTATGGGGTACAGGGCAAGGTGTATGCTGGAGGAAGCCGGAGTTGTGGTTCTCACCGGACCGTACAGAAGAGCTAAAGATGTTGTGGAAAACCTCGACAGGCTGGAGAGATTCGAGGGTGGATGTTCACATCACTGAAGTTTACGGTGTTAGGATTCCTGCAAATGAGCGGTGCCGTATGACATTCAAGCTATGTGTACTTTCCGGGAAGGGTGGGGTTGGCAAGACAACGGTGGCCGCCGCTATTTCCGTGCACCTCGCGGAAAAATTGAAAGTCATGGCTGTCGATGCTGATGTCGAGTGCCCCAACCTTCACATAGTTTTGGGAGCGGGAAAGCTTGCGAAGGAAAGGGAGGTTTTCTCCTTCTTACCGGAGATAAACGAAGGCAGTTGCGTAAAATGCTACAGGTGTGTTGATGCCTGTAGAAGAAACGCCCTCTTCAGGGTGGAGGGGAAAGCACCGATTCTAATTGAGGAGCAGTGCAACGGGTGCGGATCCTGCATCATTGCATGTCCTGCGGGAGCTATAAGAAGAAGGAAGGTCTGTGTGGGGGAGATTAAAACAGGGGAGATTAAGGAGAGTCTCCACATTATCTCGGGTGAGATGAAAGTCGGGAATGAGGAGCCAACACCGGTGGTCAGAGAGCTCATGAACGTTGTTGAGGAACATGAGAATGATTTTGATTTCGTGGTGGTGGATGCTCCTCCCGGCGTGAAGTGCAATGTTGTGGCCCCTCTCGAGACGTGTGACGCTGCTCTTCTTGTTATGGAACCCACACCGTTGGGAATTGAGGATGCGAGAAGGGTTGCAGAGCTGATAAGGTTGATGAATAAACGCGCTTTTATTGTGGTCAATCGTGCTCTTGGTCCCAAAGAGGATCTTGAAAAAATCAGGAAAATCTTTCCGTTTCCCGTCATTGGTGTTGTCCCCTATTCTGAAAACGTGGTTATGCTCTACACAAAAGGAAGAGTCAATGAGATTGAAGGAATAAACAGCATTGTTGCAAAACTGGATGAGCTCCTGAAAAGGTAGATGGTGTGTGCCAATGAAAAAAATCGTCGTTGCTTCCGGAAAGGGTGGAGCAGGCAAAACAGTAGTAGCATCATCCCTATCCTGGATTGCGTCCATTGAGCATAATGTAGTGGCTGCTGATTGCGATGTTGATGCGCCCAACCTCCGTCTCGTCCTCGGAAAGGATAAAGATGATGAGTTTGCTTGGATAGAGGTGAGCACCTCAGAAAAAGCTTTCATAAACGAGAAGAAATGCATCGGTTGTGGAAAATGCATGGACGTATGTGTGTTTAAGGCCATAAAATGGAATCGTGATGGCGGTGCACCTCAGATTAAATATATTTACTGTGAGGGTTGCGGTGCGTGCACGCTGGTGTGTCCAACAGAAGCGATAAAAATAAAGGCTGTGAAAAACGGCAGGATAGGGTGGTGCAGGGTAAATCGTAACCTGTTCCTTGTCTGTGGCGAGCTTTATGTGGGAGAATCTGCAAGCGGAAAAATCGTGATTGATGTGAAGAAAAAGGCTGTGGAAATCGCAAGAAAAGTGCGTGCGGATGTAATGGTGGTAGATGCCTCAGCCGGAATAGGCTGTCCGGTTATAGCATCTCTTGCATTTATGGATCATGCCCTGCTGGTTGGGGAACCCACCCCAACAGGAGTAAGCGACCTCATCAGGATGCTTGAGCTTGCCGATCATTTTGGGATAGAGAAAAGCATTATCATAAACAAGTACAATCTGAACAATACCTGGTGTAATAAAATCGAGAAGCTTGCAAGAGAGTACGGATCGGATGTAATCGCAAAAATTCCGCATGATCGAAAAGTCATAGAAGCGGTAAACCATCTTACACCTTTACCGAAATATGACGAACATTACAGGAATCTGTTTGAAGATCTTTTGTGTGTTCTACTCTGAGAAAAATAGCTTCCTGTAGGGATCGTTTATCCTTACCACCACAACCCTTCCTTCCCTTTCTCTGACCACGATTCCTCTTTTCTCCAGACGCCTCACTGCGCGGTGAACTCGCAGCTTGTCCAGATTTGCCTGCTTTGCTATCCGTGCTTGGGTACTTTCACCGTTACTGTCCATCAGAACTCGCATGATTCTCGCTTCGTCATCTCTCAGCAAAGCAAGAACAAGCTTTCTCTGTTTTAGATCATTCCCGATAGATGGAGAAAGCAAATAATAAGTGAGGGTTCCTATAAGCAGCCCCAGCGATGCCATGAACGGTATGAAAAGGTAGATGGGGATGGCGCATCCACACACGTTACCGGTGAAGATGTGTTCTTGTACATAAATGGACGAGGCAGCAACGACAAAAACAAAAATGGAAAGTATCAGCACCGCGACCATTATTTTCTTGTGAAAAGTGCGAGCTAAATATTGAGGGGGCATAGGGAAGCAAAAGCAATCAAAACTTTTATATATTAGTTTTTATCCTTAAACTTTAATGGCAAGAAAAAGGAGGTCATCGCTAGTAAATTTCATAACTGAAAACATATCTATATCCCTAAAGCACAGCGTGAGTTACAGGGAGTTTATTCTTACATATCTTTTGGATATTATGTTCTTATCCTGTCTTTTTTATGCGTTGATACAAATGGGACCGAGTATTATATCCGCCCTGAGCACAATAAGTAAAACCGGAAATTTGGCGACTCTACCATCTGAAAGGACTACCAGCATCGTAGTGAGAATGTGGATGATATTTGCTGCATTCACACTGTATTATTTCGCGAAGCTTTGTCTGTACAATGCTTTTCTCGTGAGGTTTGATGAAATGAGACGCAAAAAGAAAGTGAATACTCTCAGTAGTTCTTTATCCTATGGATTAAGGAGGGTTCCAGTGGTTATCGCAATAATAGCTTTCGTCCTTCTTTTATCGGTTGTCGGTATAGATGCGCTCAAAAGTATTGGGAAAAGCTCCGCCACGGAGTTACTTCTTGACGCTTATTCCATAATACTCTCACTGGGATTCTTGTTATCAATCCCTTACGCTGTGCTCAAGAGGACGAGTGTCATCGAATCAATAAAGAAATCATGGAGGGTGTTTCTCGATAACCCTCTGGAGTTGCTTGTTATATATTTATGTGGAGCGATCGTCAACCTCGTTATAATTTTCGCGTTCCTCATACCCGCGGGTTTCATAATCCTCAAAGTTATATATCCCGCTCTTGTCCCACTGGGAAAAAGTGCATCAATGTCCGCATCGCAGGCAAAAGCCTATGAACTGGTGATGTCCATTATAAAAGCTATTCTCCAGAACAAAGCTACGGTTTTTGTTGGAGGTTGTATATTCCTTGTCGGAGCGACACTTTCATTTCTGTTCTACACATCATATATTGCCGGTGTGTTCAGAAGGTTCGAGAAAAGGTAAATCCCTCCCAATTTTTTGACTTAGAACACATCCCAGAACCTGTCCTTCTTCCTCATTATTTCCGCTATTTCCTCCAGCGCGACCTTATGATGATCGGCCAGCAAATCCTCATTCTCCCTCAGAAGTCTGTGATCGTCCTTTGAAAGAGCTGTGTAGTATATAGCTCCTCTCTTCAAGTTCCTATCTACCACCCCACCATCAACGGAAATTGCAACTCTCTCCCCAATTTCGGCCTTGCCAACGTTCTCACCCATCTTCTGGATGGCATGAACCGTCCCAACAATTTTACCCTCCTCGTCCATCAGATCAACTTTCTGCTGTAAGGTACCCGCCAAGACCTCCACTCCAATGATGGCCGGCTTGCTCTGCCTGAAAACGAACTCTGGCAGGAACCTTATTTTAGCGGGTAGTTTTACCCTTGAGAACACCTCTACCTTTCTTTTCTCCTCCAACTCTTTCAGATATGCTTCATACTCTTCCATCAGCTTGTAGATGACTCTACCCCGCATTACCCTTATTTTAGCTTGCTTCGCATATTCCTCCGCTTCTTCGCTGACCTTAACGTTAAACGCGAAAACAACACGGTATTCCTCCTTCATCTCCTCAAGCCACACAAGATCCTTCTTGCTTAGCGTTCCTATGCCGAACTTTCTTATGGGTATTTCCTTTTCTTTTAGCATCTTTGCCAGAGCTTCCAGACTACCAAGTGTATCTGCCTTTATCACCACACCCTCACTTTCCTCGCGTATATCCAAGCTGTCTATCTCGAGTCTTATCTCGCGCTTGGCCTTCGCAAGCTCCTCCTCGTTTCTTATGGCAAAGATCGGCGCGCCAGCAACAGCCTTCTCTATGTCCGGCGCGGCTACCCTAACACCGCACGCTGCAGAAACTTCCTCAACCTGCACAAATTGCTTTTCAACCCTCATCTCCTTCAAAGGCGCGGGCTTGAAAAGTCCCTTAATGTGTGTGACAACCACTTCCTCAAGCCCGCCGATCACAAGTACATCATCTTTTCTCATCATCCCGTCATAAAGTATCACATCAGCTACCTTACCGAGACCAGGGACTTCCTTCATCTCCAGAATGACACCCTTGCCCATACCAGCGGGATTAATCTCAAGCCTTTTTTCCAGATACCTCTGTACAAGTCCTGTTATTATCGCGAGCAACTCTGGCGTGCCCTCTCCCGTCTTGGCGGAGATGGGAATCAAGGCCACTGTCTTTGTAAAGTCAGTTATCCTGTCAAACCTCTCAGCATAAACCCCATGCTCCGCGAGCTGTCCTATAAGCTCGTAGATCTTTGTTTCAAGTAGTGCTTTCACTCTCTCAGACTGTCTCTCAATGCTATCAAGGAAGCACGCATCCTTAACGGGAACCCATCCCGGAATCTTGTCTATCTTGTTAGCGGCAACCACAAAAGGTGTTCTGTACTGCTTCAGGATGTTTATCGACTCAACTGTTTGCGGTTTCACACCTTCAGTTACGTCAATGAGAAGTATAGCTATGTCTGCAAGAGCTCCACCCCTCTTTCTCAAAAATGTAAACGCTTCATGTCCGGGCGTGTCGATGAAAAGAAGCCCCGGAATTCTTATTTTTATATTCCACCTTTTGAGGAGAGATGCACACTTTTGGTTTATCACCTCGGCTGGCACCTCACTTGCTCCAATGTGCTGAGTTATCCCCCCCGCTTCCTTTGCAGTTACAGCCGTGCCTCTGATATAATCGAGTAGAGTTGTCTTCCCGTGATCCACATGGGCCAGAACGCTGATTATTGGCTGTCTTATAGGCATAGGTTGTATTAAACAGGATAGCTTTAAAAAGAGCTCGGAAAGCTGCCCAAAAATTTATATAATTGAAACGTGGAGGTCATTATAGAGATCCAATATGTTTGGATATCGCGGGAGGCCTGCTCGATGTCCTCCAAGCACAACGGGACGATAAAATGGTTAGATGTCCATTACAACCAGATTGAGAGGCAGCTCCGCTCACCCTTCACCCTCGAGCTTAAGGATAAGGTTCTTGTTTCTCTCAGCTCCGACCACCATATTGGGCATGCGGACTGTGATGAGCTTCGGATAAGAAAATATTTTTCGGAAGCGATCAGCACGGGTGTAAGAACCCATTTTCTTGTTGGGGATGTGGTTGAGAGTGCTTACAACCTCAGAGTTTCTGAAGAGCTTGGGGGAGCCATAGTGAGGGAGCAGGTGGAAAAGTTCAAGAAATGCCTACCAGAGGTTGAGGACAATAAGTACTACCTCTTGCTGGGCAACCACGACACTCATGCTACTGGTATCCTGCTCGGAAAGGAATCAGGAAAGATTGGATGGAAGGATGCCGAGGAGGTGTTCAGGGAAGTTCTGGAAGATAGAGCTGACATCGAGGTTATCGGTGTGGGTTTTGCGAGAGTTGAGCTGAACGGCGAATACATCATCGACCTTCTACACCCGCAGGGAAACAACGGAGGATGTATAGAGAAGTATGCCGATTACTATATCTTCAAGAGTATAAGGAATGGTTATGAAGCGCCTCATCTTTCTGATTTTGGACACTACCACCAGAAAAAAATGACATGGTGCAGTTACTGCGCTGTTATGCAGAATGGAAGTCCTCTGAAGAAGCGGAATAGCGATGGGAATGGGTTCGGATGGATAGTTGAGCTTAGAGGAGAGCCTGACGGAAAATCCACGATGGTTGTATATGAACCCCTTTAAAATGAATAATATGATTAATTAAGTTGTTGTTCGAGGAAAACCTTTTAACGTTCCGTTTTAAAATTATCTTCGGGGTACGATGATTTTACCGTCAGAGACTGAGCGCTGACACGCGGATGATCTATTCCGGGGTAAATGAGCACCCCCTTAACTAAGCTTGAAGTTCTCCTCCTTTTCTTTCCTTCTTTTCCCTTACATACGGAAAGCGCATTTTGTATCCACACTCAAGACATGTTATGAGTACATACTTTTGTTTTGATCTGATGCGCACTCTGGCATTAACTCCCGGCACAAGATAAGCGTGACATTTCTTGCAGAACCTCCTTTTAAGATGTGCTGGTATCCTAACGTTGTACCTCATTGCTATCTTTCTGGCAAGATTAACGTAACGGTTGGCCAGATCCTTCCTGCCAGAGGAGAATTCCTTCTCAGCCAGCCTGAACAAGATCTCTATTCTTTCCTTTGCTATCTCTCTCTGCCACTTTGGCTTTCTGGAAGGTTTTCTTGTTCTTGTTGCGGACATAGGTAGAATTCTGCTTGTAAATATTAAATAAGAATTTGGTGCGCCGGCCGGGAATTGAACCCGGGCCCCCGCCGTGGCAGGGCGGTATCATACCACTAGACTACCGGCGCAAAACCCAGGAATGGATGAGACTATAATTGGCGGGATAATTTTTAAAAATGTTGATCGGAGTAAGACAAGGACACATTACCTAACGAGATTATGGGGTTAGAAAAGCGCCGGTCTTTTTCACTTCCTCCTGCTAACCACAGAAACAGCAACCTTCTTCTTCGTCTGCCAGCTGTAGCTTCTGAGCCTCTTGCTCCTCCCAAAACCGCAAGCTGCGCAGTACTTCTTGGTTATGTGGAACGCGTGTCTACCACACCTCCTGCACACCTTGTGGGTGCGCTTCTGCTTCTTTCCAAAGGAAGGTCTGCCTGCAGTGTAACGTCTCACGGCAGCCATAAAACATCACACCGCATTACTTTTTCACTTCCTCCTCCGGAGATGCAAAAACCACAGTATCGCCTCTTATAAGAACATCCCCAAGTTTTTTAACGCTTTCGTTATCTATAAGTTCAGCATCTGAGAGCCACAGATTAAGGTGCATATCCAGAGCTTCAAGAATCCCGTTGAGCTTTGAGCCATTTTTAAGCTGTACGAAAACCCGCTTTCCCTTTGACTTGTCCAGCACATCTATGGGTCTCTTATCCATATTCAGCACCACTCCGTAGGGTTACACAATAAAATACATGATAACTTATTTAAAGATTACCATTATCATTCTTTTTCGCGTGGTGCCTATGGCGATATGGCACAGCCGTTCAAAAAGAAAACCCACTGGAGGGAGGTACAAACCCCACAGAAAGCACAAGAAGTACGAACTTGGTAGGCTTCCTGCTCTGACAAAGGTGGGAAGTACGAGGCTTGAGATCATAAGAGTTAGGGGTGGAAACTACAAGTTCAGGTTAAAGAAGGCAGAGTATGCTAATGTTGTTGACCCCGAAAGTGGTAAGGCAACGAAAATGAAGATAGTTGATGTTGTTGAGAACAAAGCGAATCCACACTTTGTGAGGGAGAAAATAATAACGAAGGGTGCGATAATAAAGCTCGAGAATGGCTCGCTTGCAAAAGTTACTAGCAGACCAGGGCAGGACGGAGTTGTGAACGCTGTTCTGATCAAGGCCCCTGCTCAGGCGGGTGCATGAAGGTAAAAATCTTTGAACATGAGGTTTTTATTGACACCTCCTTTCTTCTTAGCCCTAAGAGCGAGGAAGAACTGAAAAAACAGCTTGAAGAGTACCTGCAGGGTAAAAGGAAGGAATTTGACGTCACGCTAGACTACTCAAAGATTGATGATGAACTAGCACTGTTTCTTGAATCCCTTCTTAAGGTAGAGTATGGCTCCACAATAACCTACGGGCAGCTCGGAAAAATGCTTGGTATGCATCCAAGAAAAGTCGGTATGCTCTGTGCAAGAAACCCGCTGCCGATAGTTGTACCGTGTCATAGAGTGGTGGGCGTTAGAGGCATTGGTGGTTACTCCTACGGTGTTGAACTCAAGAAGAAACTGCTCGAGCTTGAGAAAAAGTTCATTTAAGCGCGGCTCAAAGTTTCTCTCTTAAGCAAAGTTACCTGATGTTGATGTGGATCTCAGCTTTAAGCAATGAAATTATTCTTTCTCTCAGGCTTTCTTTGGGCGGAGACTCCTCCAGCAGAAGATGTGCTATTCGCCTTATTTCTCTTGATGGCCTTATGTAGGGATCTAAAGCATAGACAGGAATAGCTTTTGATATCGCTTCCCTCACTTTACTGTGTTCCTTTACAACGCCGAGCACCCTCGTTTCGAGCATTCTTTCTATTTCCTCCGGCTTAAGTTCGTGTCTTTCATTCCTTTGCATGTTGATTATGACTCCGGCTATACTTTTCCCCAGAGTCCTCGCGAAGTCTACGGCCATCTTTGCATTCTGTACAGCCGGCACTTCAGGAGTTGTGACGACAACGACTTCATCACTCGCTTCAATAGCTGCCCTGACCTCATCGTTTACACCCGGAGCTGAGTCTATAAGAATGACATCATACACTCCTATAAGCCTTGCAAGGTGCTTCTCAAGCCCACCCAGCTCAGCCTGCAATTCCGCCATGGAGGCAGGAATGACCTTGAAACCAAGAGGATGCTGGTAGATAGCATGGAGTATGTAAGCCTCATTCTTTATAACCTCGTTTAGAGTTATGGGGTGTGTTTCAGGAATACCGAGGTGTGCTGTAAGGTTCGGGCCGCTCACGTTTCCGTCTATGATCAGTACATGCTTTCCCGCTTTGGAAAGTGCAGCAGCCATATTTGAAACTAAAGTTGTCTTACCCACGCCACCCTTTCCGGAAATAACGGCTATTATTTTTGTCATAATGCAAGATTTGCTTTTTCAAAAATATAAAGGTTAGCTATACTTCTTTTTACCATGATTCACTTTGCCTTCGAGAAGGAAGCTGCCCTTGTTCTTCATAGTAATGGCATTCTACTAAAGCTCTCGCTCATCCTTTCCTACTCATTATATCCTGTGTTCATCTTCTGGATTGTTTTCTTCTACATGAAAAGAAGGGAAATTTTTTCTCTTATGTTGTGTATGCTCGCTATCCTTCTTGTGTGTGTTTATGGTGTGAAGCACCTTACATCCGTTCCAAGACCGTATGAGGTGTATGGGGTGGAAGCCGTAACTTATCACATAGGCTCATCATTCCCTTCAACGCACGCATCGCTCTCTCTTTTCATCTTTTTAACTTTAGTTATGTTTGCGGGGAAAGCCATGAAAAGGAACATGAAAATTTTGCTTTTTCTGTGGGCTATGCTTGTGAGTATGTCAAGATGGGTGCTGCTCCTTCACTACCTTGTTGATATAGTCGCCGGATGGATCATCTCCTTAACTCTTGTTCTTATTTGCTGGAGTATATGGAATGAGAGGATCGAGAGCGAGAAGGCGAGGAAGGGAATACACATAGTGGTGGGATACATAATAGGGCTGGTTGTGTGGAAATACTCCAGCAAAGCGGTGGTGTATCTGACGGTGATCACAGCAGCTTCTATGATTGCTTCGGTGCTCATTAAAAGGCAAACACTACCCAAGGATATTATGAAGCTCATCGAGAATGCTGAGAGAGGTGAGGACATTAAGAGCTTCCCGCTAAGGGGTGTCGTGTTCTTCTTTTTGAGTGCCACCATCGTTACGTATTTATTTCCGAGCAGTATAGCTGCAAGTGGTATAGCCGCTTTATCTCTCGGAGACGGGATGGCTACTGTTGTGGGTAGAAAATGGGGGAGAATGAGGCTTCCGTACAATAGAGCTAAGAGTTTTGAGGGAATGCTCTCGTGCCTTTTCTTTTCATTTGTCGGCTCACTTCCATTTTTGCCGGGGATGCTGGCTTTCCTGAACGGAATCATAGCAAGCTTGGTGGAGTCTCTCCCGCACAGAGAGCACAGCAAGCTTAATATGCTACTTGACGATAACCTTACAATTCCGATTATCTGCTGTTGTGTGCTTTATTTTTTGTGCATCAATTTCCAATTCTGTGCTTGAGCTCGCAATATACCACTTTTCACCACCCGTATCACCAACCAAGAGCCCCCTCAAGTAAAGCAACACCTACTGTAAGGAAAATGCTGCAATGATTTTTGCCCAAAGAAAAGATGTATATAAAATTTCATTATGATACTTCTACTTATGGACTTTGAACTTGTCTGGTTCGATTCCTTCGGGGCAAAATCTTCGTGTGTTCTTGTAGAAACGAAAGATGTATCTATACTCATCGATCCGGGCGTGGCAACTATGCACAGGAGCTTTCCGGCAAGCCTGCCCAAAAAGCTGTTCTGGTTGGAGAAAGGCTGGCACGAGGTGGAAAAAGCCGCGAGGAGAGCTGACGTTGTTGTAGTCACACATTACCATTACGATCATCACAGCCCTGACAGAATACACATCTATGAGGGTAAGCTCCTCCTTACCAAAGACCCGAACAAATACATAAATGACTCGCAGAGAGGCAGAGCCCTGAGATTTTTCGAAAACCTCTGGAGATGGTTTGGAGACCAAGAGATTAAGTCCGGAAACCATCAAAAACGTGAGGAGTTTGACCGAGCTGATGTGCTGGACGTTGTTAAGCTCAGCGAGATGGATGAGGAGCATGTGAAGTGGTTTCAGGCAAGGGTGAAAAAGTGGAAGAGTTACAGAAAGATCGAGGAAGCGGATTTTGATAACCTTAAAATAAGGTTTGCGGACAATCTCGAGCTTTCATTCGGCAGGACAAAACTGAAAACCATCGGACCTATTTTTCATTGCGTTGAGTGCTCTCGCGTTGGATGGGTGTTCATGGTCGTGGTGGAGGAGGGAAGTAAAAAGCTCCTTTACAGCTCAGATCTCTGCGGGCCTATAATCGAAAAATATGCCGAAGTTATGATAAGGGAAAAACCGAACTATCTTGTGGTGGACGGCCCTAACACATACATGCTTGGCTACCTGCTCAGCAGTGAGAATTTAAGGAGGGCGATAAACAATGCTTGCAGGATGATTCAGAAGATTGATTTTGAACTTTTTATCTGGGACCACCATCTACCAAGAGAGCCAAGATTCAGAGAGAATACAGCCGAAATGTGGAAGCTTGCAAAAAAGCTTGGCAAAGATGTGATGACCGCGAGGGAATTCAAGGAAAATAAGCCCGCTGTGGTTGAAGAGCTGATGAGTTAAACAGCATGTGTTGATCCCGAATCAGAGGTACATTAGAAGCCTCGGGTCTGTTTGTGAAACCAGATCATGCTATATGGGGCAGCGTTTAGATCCCGGTAAATGATATTTAAGTCTAAGGTCTCAATTTTCCTTATGCCTAAGCTTTATGAAGTGGTGGACTTTCTGGATCGCTATCTTAACATCTATGATGACTACGGAGATGTTGTTCTGAACGGGCTTGTGGTGGATGCTTGTGAAGCTAAAGATGAAGTGAGGACAGTGTGCCTCGCATGTGATGTCAACAAGAAAGTTGTTGAAAGCGCAGCAGAAAGAAATGCAAGCCTGCTCATCACCCACCACGGCATCTTCACAAGGCATGATGAAGCAAGGCTTGTTGGGGTAAAAGGAAAGCTCGTAAGGATGCTGATGGAAAATCACATCTCTCTCTACGTTGCCCATCTCCCGCTTGATTTTCATAGGGAGGTTGGAAATCATGTGGCGCTTGCAAAAACGCTGGGCTTTGAAAACTTCGAGCTCGTTGAGTTAAAAAGGCATGGTAGGCCTTATGGAAATGTGCTCATAACTGAGTTGGAAAGCGAGATGAATGCTGGAGAGTTTGCAAGGCTTCTGGCGGAAAGGCTCAAGGTGAGTGTTGAATTCCAGCAAGCGGGCAGGAATGTAAAGAGGCTTGCCATAATCACCGGCTCAAGCATGTCCATGCTGGAAGATGTGATAAGAGCTGTTGATATTGACTCCTTCCTTTGTGGAGAGTTCAAGCACGGTTATGCTTTTCACCATGAGGAGCTGGGAGTCAACGTTTTTTATGCGACGCATTACAAAACAGAAATATACGGACTGCAGTTCTTAGGAGGGAAGCTGAAAAACACATTTAAAGGTTTGGAATTAGTATTTATCGACGTCCCTCCATCGATCAAAAGGGTGGAGCACTAATGGTAGTGAAAAATATCCCGTCCATCTGTTTAAGTTGTGGAGGCTGCGTTGGAGTTTGTCCCCATGATGCCATATCTCTCGAGGATATGAAGATAATCATTAATGAAAGCAAATGTAATGGTTGCGGAACATGCGTTATTTTCTGTCCGGTAGGGGCGATGACGCTGGAGGATAAACCCACTAACGAGGTCGAGAGGTGATCGAAATCCCTAGGCCTGTTGGTTTAAAAAACGCTTACGATGTTGTTGTCATAGGTGCAGGTCCAGCTGGGAGCAGGTGTGCTAAGCTGATAGCTGATAGAGGTCTCAGCGTTGCGGTGTTTGAGAAGAGGGCTGAGATAGGCTCACCCAAGAGATGTGCGGAGGGCATAGGTGTCAAGGCTCTGCAGAGAATGGGTTATAACGGTAATGAAAGGTTTGTTGCACAGTACATTGATGGCTTTTACCTTTACGCTCCAAACGGCAAGGAATTCGTGATGGATTACGGTTCACCCCAAGGTTGTGTGGTTGAGAGGAAGGTTTTCGATAAATTCTTAGCTTATGATGCCGCCAAAGCCGGAGCAAAGGTATTCACCAAGATAGAGGTAGTAGATCTGCTTAAGGATAATGGAGCAATAAGCGGTGTTGTTATCAAGTACGGGGAAGATGTCTTTGAGGTAAAGGCCAGGGTGGTCGTTTCAGCCGAGGGTATAGAGGGGAAAATGGCAAGAAAAGCCGGCATAGACAACACAAATAAGCTTATCAATGTGGATAGCGGCTACCAGTACGAGATGGCTAACTTAAAGCTGAAAGACGCAAACAAGCTTTACTTCTATCTCGGCAACGAGATTGCTCCAAGAGGCTACATCTGGATATTCCCCAAGGGAGACCATGTTGCGAACGTGGGCATAGGAATAGGGGGAGGGGCTGGAGTCAAGAGAAAAGCAAAGGAGTACCTTGACTCATGGATAGAGAACCATCCAGAGATTTTTGCTGATGCAAGCGTAATAGAGGAGAACGCCGGCGGCATACCTGTTGGAGGGTTGCTCAAGGACATGGTGAGGGACGGATTTGTTGTTATTGGTGATGCTGCCCATACAGTAAATCCCATACACGGCGGAGGCATGGATGAGGGTACGAGAGCCGGAGAGATAGCCGCTGAAGTAATTTGTGAGTGTCTGAATAGGGAGGATGTCAGTCATGATGCTTTAGCGAAGTTTAACGAGCTGTGGTGGAAGGAAAGGGGAGAAAAGCTCAGGAGGATTGAGAAACTCAGGCAGGTAATAGAAAGGATGAGCGATGACGACCTCAATTTCCTGGCTGATGAGCTGACAGTTCAGGATATAATTGATTTTGCCGGAGGCAAGAACCTGAGAAAGCTTGCCAAAATCCTTCTGAGGAGACCGAAGCTGATAAAGCTCGCCACCATCTTGAGATAAACGCCACATATAAATTTTTCCTTCTTTAAAAGGGAAGTATGGAGATTCAGCACATAGCCTTCGTCATGGACGGGAACAGGAGATTTGCCAGACGTTTAATGCAGAAGCCGTGGAAGGGACACGAGTGGGGTGCCAAAAAGGTCAGGGAAGTGCTTAGGTGGTGCAGAGATCTTGATGTCAAATATGTGACTCTCTATTCTTTATCGCTTGAAAATTTCACAAAGAGGCCAAAAAGAGAGCTTGAAATGCTGATGAGGATATTCAAAAAGGAATTCGACGCAATTCCAAGGGATAAGGAAATTCATGAAAACCGTGTTAGAATAAACGTGATAGGCAGGATTCACCTGCTTCCATCTAATGTTAAAGATGCCATAAAAAGGGCTGTGGAATCAACGAAAGATTACGATGATTATGTTGTCAATTTTGCGATAGCCTATGGAGGGCGAGCCGAAATAGTTGATGGTGTCAAAAAACTGCTGAATGACTTGAAGGGTGGGAAGATCGATAGACGAAGCATAGATGAAGGACTTTTCCAAAAATATCTCTATACGAATGGTATGCCGGATCCCGACCTCATAATAAGGACCGGCGGTGAGAAAAGGTTGTCTGGCTTTCTTTTGTGGCAGGCCGCATATTCCGAGCTTTACTTCAGCGATGCTCTCTGGCCCGAGTTCAGCAGGGATGAGTTTGGAAAAGCGCTGAAAGATTTTTTCGGGAGGGAGAGAAGGTTCGGGAGATAAAAATGTGGGTTGTTCTTGAGGGACAACACTCCACCGGAATAGTAATATAGGAAATTTTTCCCATTTTTGAAAATAAAAAAATTAAAAAATTGAAGTTGGGTCAAGGGTTGTTCTTTGTGGTTTACCCCTGTTCTTCTGGAGTCTGTGAACCCTGTTCTTCTTGGGTCTGAAGAGCTGCCGGGGTTCCACCAGCCACCTCAGAAGGACCCAGATAGAGTTCCTTCTTGGAATAAAGGTACCATAGTATTATGATCCCCACTATCACAGCAATTACATTCAGAGAGAGGAGATTGATGATCAATCCAACGCCATACAAAACCATCGCAACTCTCCATGCTGTTGGATTTAGCTTCAAGAGCCCGTACCACATACCCGCCAGTGCAATCATTATGATGGTGGTTATCACTATCAGCAGAGCCACCATTGGGTTGTAGCTGAAGAGGAAGCCGAGCCTGGGTATCAGAACCGCTAAACCGAAAAGATAGAATGCAAGGGAAATAAAGTATAGTGCTGCCAGTATCTTTATTCCTAGTGGGGCTTCCTTTTTCTTCTCCAATTTTCTCACCTCCCCAGTTTTTCCTTTACACCACCCATCAAAAACCGCACGACCTCATCCCCGCGGACGTTTAATGAAGTATATCTCTGCCTTTCTGCCGCGGGTCGCCGGGATAGCGGGGACAAGAAAAAGTCAGAAGCCACACTATCTGTATGGAAGTATCCGATCCCGATGAGTCAGAGAATTTCTGGTTTTAGTACGAATTTGTGATTAAACAAGAAAATTTAAAAAGTTTTCTACTCGTGTTTTTACGATTTCATGAATTATTGTTTAAACCTTTCTTCTCAGCAACCCAACCCTCTCGCCGATCTCAAGCCAAGCCCAAGCCCACACAACAGCTTCGAATGCCCTTATATAGTCCCGCTTTTCCAGAAAATAACGTGCATCCTCAATGTATGCTTTTATATTTTCAACAAAGTCCTTATGAGAGCTGTTAAGGAGTTCTATTTCTATGCTTTCCAGCCTTTCCAGCCACTTTTCCGTTTCTCTTATCAGCTCGTCTTTAAGGTTATCGCTGCTCATTTTCCACCTCAAAGAGCTCAAGGAATTCTTTCTCATGATGTTCTAGCTCAGCCGGTATGACAAGAGAGTGAGGTGATTCTCCGAAATCAATACTTTTTAGTTTCGAAATCGAACTATAAAGTATGGATTTGTTAGGGCTGCCGAGTCTTGACAGAACCACGAGCTTCGTATCCTGCGTAAATATTCTTCCTTTCTTTTTCTCTTCCATTCTCAGCAGCACATCAATGGCTGTGTGTACATCCATCCCAATATCGAGGAGGATAAGTGTGTGCAGACCCGCTTTTAAATTTGTCAGGATGTGGTCATAAGGACTCAGAGGAAAGTAGTTTTCCTGCGGGAAAGGGAGGCTTACCACCCTTCCGAACTTGTAGAGAGAAAGACCACTCTCCCCGACAGCTGTTAGAATGGAAGAGGCATGGATTACCTCTACTCTTATTTTTCTTAGCATGCATTCTCTCACGATTTCCTTGTGGGTTGTTGCGAAGAGCGGGTCTCCGGGAACGAGAAAAGCCACATTCCTCTTTTCCGCCTCCCTAACCACGAGGTTTTTTTCCTCCACATCCTCCCTGCTGAGCTCAATAACGTCCTTTCCCACAAGCTTTCTTAGGTTCCCGACGTTTATCTTTACCGGAGAGGTGTACCTCTCCAGAAAAATCACATCCGCTCTTTTGCATGCTTCAAGCCCCTTTATACTCATATCCCTTTCATCTCCAACCCCCAACCCAATAAGCCAGAGCATAAAGAAGCTTTGAAGGAGGATATTTAAAAAGTTGGGAAAACAGGAAGTAGCTGGTGGAATATGAGCGGAGATAAGCTGAACATCCGTAAACTGCTGGAAGGGGATGTAAGGAGGGATGAACTTGAACACATCCCACGGGCCTTCGAGATAATCGGGGATATTGCAATAGTAGAATTGGATGAAGTCGCGAGAAAGCATGCCGAGTTGATAGCAAAAGCAATAATGCAACTCAACAGGAATGTTAAAGTGGTGCTCAACAAAACAGGGGATGTTGCAGGCAAGTTTAGGGTACCTGAATTTGAGGTTATCTTGGCAAAGCCGGAAGAGAGAGACTTTCCCACCATAAAAAAGGAATTCCGGCCAAAAAAAATAACCGAGACTGTGCACACGGAGCACGGATGCAGGTTTCTGCTCGATGTGGCTAAAGTCTACTTTTCCTCAAGGCTGGGGTTTGAGAGGAAAAGGATCGCGGAAATGGTTAAGGATGGTGAGAGGGTTCTCGTTATGTTTGCCGGAGTTGGGCCGTTTGCCATAGTGATATCCAAGAATGCCAAACCAAGAGAAGTAATCGGAGTTGAGCTTAATCCACATGCTGTTGAATACTTTAGAAAGAATGTCGTGTTGAACAAAGTTGAGGACAGGGTGAGGGTTATTGAAGGGGATGTTGCTGAAGTGGTACCGAGGCTTGAAGGAAAATTTGACCGCATCGTTATGCCCGCTCCGAAGGACGCTCCAGACTACCTTGAGCTTGCGCTTGAAAAGGTGAAAAAAGGAGGTATGACACATCTTTACACATTTGCAAGCGAGGAGGAAATTGAGAGCAGGGATGTGATAAGAAGGGTTGAAGAACGTTGCAGAAATGCGGGAAAAGATGCAAGAGTCGTTTTCTTCAGGAAATGCGGGGCCGTTGCACCGTATCATTATCGGGTTGCGGTGGATTTGAAAGTTGGATAAGTTTCCTAAAAATAAAAGAAAAAATAAGGAAAATAACTCTCACTTCGGTGTTCTCTCTAGACATCTGTGTTCTCTCCCTTCGGAAATGCTACTCTCAGAAGGGTCACATCGATGAATAGCATCACTATCCCCACAAGAACATTTCTTCCATGAGTGATTGTCCTGAGCCACCCTAGTGTGACGTCCTTTTTCAGAATAACGACACCGTTTTGGTTGTACTTGACTATCGTGTATCCTGTCGGCGCTATGTAATAGTCCTCATAGTAACGTATACCGGCGGGAGATATTAGATAGTATTTGATCAAGAGATCTGGTTTGAAAGCATCATTAATCCGCTCTCTAGGTATTACTGAGATTATCAGCGCTGTCTTTATTTCTTTAATTTCTTCAAAATTCGTTATCAGTTCTTTGCTGTTCTTCACTTTCATAAATGGTTTGTAGTTCTCATCGAAAATGACCGATATGTTCTGCTGACGAGCCCACTTCAGAATTTCCTGATTTAAATACATTTCCTGTGTGGTATCTGGGAGTGACTGAAGATAGTGGTGATGTTGGATTATCGAGTGCGCTATGTACATTCCCTGAACTACAAAAAAGACGAGAACTAGAAGCTGAAATACCCTAACTATCTTGGTCTTGGACTTCAAACCACACCACCTCCTCTAAAAATTCTCTTCCACACCAACAACCATCATCCCCGCGGACGTTTAACGGACGTTTAATGAAGTATATCTCTGCCTTTCTGCCGCGGGTCAGGCGAGACAGAGTGCATAAATGACACTACATTTATTGTCCCAGCAAAGAAATGCGCTTTGATATCTCTAAATGGTAATAAAACATGAAGGTTTAAAAATTTTGATCCGAAACATTTCCATTAGATGTGTGTGTTTTGGTCTGCCTGTGAGCATTATCTTCCCAACTTTTTCATCGCTCCGGTTACAAGATCGATGAGCTCATCCTCCGTTACAATGTAAGGATAGTAAACAAGTTGTACACTATCAATTCTGCCAAAGAATTTCTTCCCGATGCTCAATGCCCGTTTGTGACCTATTTCAGCCCTTATAACTCTACCGACAATCTCTTCTGTGCCGTGCTCTATATTCATTTCTAATATACTCCCACTTCCGTTTTGCTCTCTGACGACGTTTCCATCAAAGAAGAGGAACTTACCCTGTACCGCGTCCATAACATAGCGCTTCCCCTCAGAATTGAAAACCCAGCAGGGATAGTAAACCTTGCTTCCAGACGGCACGTGCTGAACTGGTTTGAGAGGTAGGAATATTGGGATCGTATTTTCTCTCTGCTCCGTAACGTCTTGAGTTGTTCCGCCGTGCTTGCTCCTCCTGACCCTTATCTTAACTATGATGGGAAATTCCTGCCCTATCATAAGAGCGGTGCCTGTGTTGAGGTTCTTTATCTCCTTCTCCAGCTCAGCGCTAAGCCCTTCAGCATAGCTCACAGCTTTCAAATCGTTTGGATTCATCATCCTTAGGATTATCTGTGTGTTGCACTGGCTCAGCACGTTCTTGTCTATCCTTGCCGGTCTCTGGCTTATTACACAAAGCCCCAAACCGAACTTCCTTCCTTCGGAAGCAACGTTTTTTATTATCTTTGAGCTTATCTTTGCCTCGCTCTGCGGCACGAAGTTGTGCGCTTCCTCAATCACAAGGAAACATGGATTTATCATCCCTATTTTTCTTGCTTCGAACAACCTTTCAACCATCTTGTACACGACGTAGGCCTGAACTTCTTGCGTTACCCCTCTCAGGTTAATAACGGTTATCTTTCCCGGCACCACCAGTTTTGTGACGGGGGTGGGATTCCCGCTGAAAATTCTCATATCCTTCAGCATCTCGAGCATGTTTATTACGTTCCACTTGCTCTGGCTCTGACTCTGTTCCACATCCGCTATAATATCATCGAGTGTGAAGTTCTTTTTTGTGGATTTTATTCTCTTAAAAGCCGCATAAAGCAAGGCGAGCTGAGAAGCTGTGGGCTTTGAGGGAAACAGCATGCCTATCTCTCTCGGATCTATCTCATCGTAACCAAAGCTGAGCTGCATAGCACCGGGGTTAACGCGGGGATCGGGGCTGTAGTGTTGCACATCATAACCCTTCGGATTCACTCCAAATTTCTTGAAAGCCTTAACATCCTTCTGATCATTCGGAAACCTCATGGATGTGTACTCGCCATGGGGATCGATCACCACGATCGGAATCCTCCTCTCCGCTATCTCCTCTATGAGCACACCGACCGTGTAAGACTTACCCGATCCGGTGGCGGCAAGCACGGCAACATGCTTTGATATGAGCTCCTGCGGATCAAGGTATACCTTCACATCCTCATTAGCCTCAAGCACGCCTATGTAAAGGCCGTCCATTTTCAAATTGAGAACTTCAGTTATGATTCCCTTGTCTGCTTTGTAAACAAGGCTGTTGGGCTTAATGGGGACCTTTGGGATCTTCAGTATCCCATCTTCTCTGTAACCGATTATCCTTGCTTTGCCGATTATCTTACCGTCAGGATACATCTCCACATCCTCAATCCGGCAGAGAAGCCAGTGGTCATCAACACTCTTCACAGTAACAAAATCCATTCTGTTGACCTCCTTGTAAGCTCGAAACTGGAAGGTTTTGGTACCGGTCTTGCCGAAAACTTCACCCACCAGCATGAGAATCGTGGAGGAAATTAAGTGGCCGGAATTTTTTAATGTTATAATCTGAATTTATGGGAATATTTTCCAACAAAACATAAGAAAAAATAATAAAATAAAAATATGAGAATGCTAAAGCAGTTCTCCTATCTCCATCACCTTCTCCCTTAGCCTCTGATGCTTCAGGATAGGTGATAACATCAGTGCCAGGACAGGCATTGCTACAGCAGCTACCAGAGCTATCAGTCCCAAGACGTTTATGTACAGTCTGCTGGATACGGCCTTAGCTACCAAAACGACGGCCAGGATACTGAAGAATGCGACGCCTGTCCAGTAAAGGTATTTTCGGAATGAGAACACCAATGCCAGCGGCATGGTGAATGCCAGTGAAAATAACAGTATGCTCCAGAAATTGGGATGGTGTGATGTTACATGGACGTATGAATAAACTGGAATATGGGAAAATACAGTCATGCTGCCCACGAAAAGCACCCCGAGTCCTGTGCAGATGTAGTAGAGTGCGTTCACGATCCTCGCATAGAAATCCGCGGACGACTTTATGTTCTCCATGATCCTGATGAGCTTCAGAGTCTCCTCATCCACCTGTTTTATCCTCACTTTCCTCTTTGCTATCCTCTTGGCCTCTTCATTACATATCACGATGCAGGCCATGGTCACAAAGCTTGAGAAGATAAGAAGAAGTCCTGCAGTTTTCACTTCTGGAAAAGCTTGGGGTGTCATGAAAACGCTGATAAGCCCGCCGATAAGAGCTCCGATAGACGAACGCATAAACTCTCTAAGTACAGCGGAATGTAGGAACGCGAGCATCCACAGACCGAACATGAAAGTTAGGATTATCCGCAGCATTACGCTCCATATCACCCTTTCTCCGGCGAAACTTAGAAATATCCCCGCACCGGATCGTAGGATAAGGAACGTCAGAAAAGCAACGAAGGTCGGCACAGCTCCGACGATTAGGAACAGCGCTCCCTGAATCCCGCCCACGATGGGATAGATGGAAGCTTTCTTTGTGAAGAACATACTGTTGTTCTTTATCATTTTTTCCAGGTACTTTTTTTCCAGGTACTTAACATCCTCATCCTTAATCTCCCCTACATCCTCTACATCCTCCATTTCCCACACCTCCTAAAAAATTTTAGAAAATCAAGCGGTATAGAAAGGCGGGGTCTCCCACCACGCCATATCCACCTGGGCTTTTCCGGTTGCGGGATCGATGATGATGTCCTTCTCGAGTTTCCATGGAATCAACCAGAAGAGATTGACATCAGCGCTTACCTTGATTCTGTACTTGCCATCGGGCATCTTTTCAACACTCTCAACCTCAAAATTGTTCGATTTGACAAGCCCGTGCGTCTTATTTGAGATTTCCTGCATTGCTGCCGACTCAATGATTTCCTTTGTTTCTGGATCATAAACGGCAAGCTTGCCGTCTTTGATCATTATCGCTGTTGCATATTTCGCAGCTGTAGCCACAGCACCGGGGTGATGCACCGCCATATATGTCACTCCCACAAGAACGGCTCCACCTATCAGAGCCATTTTCACTTTTTTCCTGTCCTCCTCCGGCATGTTTTTCCATGTTTCCCAGGCTCTTGTTGCAACCCTCTGTGATTTGAACTTTGCTCTGGACTTTATTTCGTTCCACTCATGCTCGAGTCTATGCTCGAGTCTCTCCTTTCCCTCCGAAACTTTCTGCTTGATCTTTTCTTTTGTCTCTTCATATCTCTCCCGTGTTCCCTCCTTGATCCTGTTCCACCCGTGCGAGACCCTTTCCTTGGTTCTACGATACTTCTCGGAAACTTTCTCCTTGACTTCGCTCCATTTTTCCTTTACATGCTCCCACAGACCGCCGGCAACAGCAGGTGGGAGCACAACACCACACACCAGCAGAAACACGGCCACAACACACAATACCTTCCGGACCTCCAAACTCTCACCCCCAAACCACGCATTTAAAAAATTTCATCCGATAGAGTCTATTGCATTAACGCCACGAGGTAATCTCGGGGCCGTGGTGTAGCTTGGTCCATCATCCCGGCCTCGGGCGCCGGTGACCCCGGTTCAAATCCGGGCGGCCCCATAAAAATCCAAGGGCCGCGGAATTACTAGGAGAGTTGGGACAGAAAGAAAGGATGAACATCGCTAAGAATGCGTCAGACATCCTTTAATTTTCTGAATTCCATTTTTCGAACTTTTCATTATTTTGATTGATAATAGTTAAAATCCAACACACACTTAAAAATGTTATACAAGTTTGGTAGTAAAACATTCGACATTTGTCGTGGGTGGAAATCGAGAACTACAAGTAGCACTCTTAAAGTTTACTTTCTTGATTTATGGTGTAAAAAACCCGTTTTCTTGAAAATGTTGGGACGCGGGATCCTAATTAGTTCTAAGAGGGGGTGGGGTGTTGAACGGGATAGAGCCGGTTGTGATGTGGAGTTTTGAGGATGCGTGCAAGGCTCTGAATGAAGAACCTAAAAGAATAAGGGAAATTCTGAAACATACACCAATAGCCTTTGAGGATGTGACAGAAATCTGCATATTCTCAAAAAAACGGAAACGATATGTAGTTGGTTTTGAAAAAGTTAAGCTTGAAAATGGCTATAAGTTTTATATTATTTTTTATTTTTAATTGTTTTGTTTTTTGTATTTTCGGGAAATTTGTTTCATTAATGAGTTTTGATCAACATATTCTGGGCACTGTGCTTCCGTAAGGCATATGAAGAATTCTCTCGCTTCCAAGCTCGGTTCTCAGAATAACCTCTCTATGTTCTGCGGTTGTGTAGCCCACAATCCTCGCATTTTTCTCTCCCGCTTTGTGAAGAGCTTCAAGCACATCCTCAGCCATTTCCCGCACAACGGTCATCACACTCACACCCTCGTTTGCCATTGCATAGGGATCAAGTCCAAGCACCTCGCAGAAACTCCTTACCTCTTCCCTTATTGGTATTTTGTTTTCCTCAATTACCATACCCACACCGCTTTGCTCCGCTATCTCGTTGAGCGCAGACGCAATACCACCGCGAGTAGCATCTTTCATTGCCGTTATGCCACCCTCCTCCATCGCTTTTCTTATTGGAAACCATAGATGTTTGCAATCCGAGGATACATCCAGCTGGAAACCAAGCTCCTCCCTTGCAAGCAAAATTGCTGTGGCGTGCTCCGCGATGTTTCCAGTTATTATCACCACCTCGTCCTCTCCAGCGCCACAATTCCTTATCCATGAGTGTGGATAGTTGCGATAATTTCTCACCACTTCGAGATTTAATTCAAGCCATCTGTTTCGCGTTCCTATGCATGTGGTATTTACATAAATTTCCTCTCCATCTCCCTTAAGTGTTTTGAGATCTCCGCCAAGCATCCTGCCATCAATCTCTCTCAGATATTTCGAGATATCTTCAACAACATGCAAAAACTTGTTCATCTCAAGGTTCTCGTCTGCTATTAAAGATAGAAGAAAGTATGTAGGTTTTGCGCCCATCACGGCTACATCATTTGCTGACCCGCAGATGGCAAGCTTCCCTATACTGCCGCCGGGAAAAATTATGGGCTTAATAGTGTAACTATCGGTTGTTATGATGAAATCTTCGTTCACTATTCCCGCATCCTCTCTGCTCTCTACATTAATTTTCGGAAAAATGTACTTTTCAAGAAATTCCATCATTCTTCTCCCACCATCTCCCACGTCACCTACCCTCTCCTGCCAGCTCATCACGCTCACCTCGTCTCAACGAATTTGAGCAAATACGCCTGTCCCATACTTATCCCGTTATCTCCAATGGGCACTTCTTGAGGGAGTGCTGTTTCAACCCCACCAGTTCTCGTAACATTCATAATGCTTTCCACAAAGATGGGATTTACCATACATCCTCCAGCGAGAATTATTTTACAGTTACGTCTCTTTGCTGTCTCAACGGCTATTGTGGCAAGTCCCCGCCCTACATAAGAAAACGTTTCGAAGGCTATCCTTTCCATCTCCCATCCTTCTTTCAATTTTTCAAAAGCTTCTTTTATTAATTTCGAAATTTTAAGTACCTTTATCGGAAATTGTGTTGCTCGCGGATTTCCTTCACATCCTTCCATTAAGTAAGGGTTCCTGTATCTTGTAGCTTCCTGTGTGGTTGCGATTTTTGGTTTTAAGCTCTCAACTTCCTTGCATTTCCCCTCCGCCAGAGATGCCATGGTCTCAAGTTTCATTGCCCCCTCGCCCTCATAAGTTCTCTTATTGTAAATGTTAAGGATTGATGCCACACCATCAAAAACTCTGCCTGCTGAGGAACACTCCACCACATTTATTTTGTTCTGGATGGCTGCCATGACGAGTTCCCTTTCCTTTTCCTCAAGAAGTGCTGCCGCCTCTTTTTCCATCCCTGCTAAGAAAAGCAGGGATGCTCCTATCCTTCTCGGATTTAGAGTTGCACTATCTCCTCCGACAAGATGGAAATTTTCAAGGCGGCCGACACGCGCAAACTCATGTTTTTCAAAATCAATATAAAGGACTTCCCCACCCCACACACCGCCATCCAAACCGTATCCAGTGCCATCACAGCATATAGCAACAGCTCTCTCAAGGTTATGCTCGAACATCACTCCCATCGCATGTGCAAAGTGATGCTGAAGTCTGTAGAGAGGGATATCAAGACTCTCCGCAACGTTTTCCGCAAAGAAGGTTGTGGTGTAAGAGGGATGGAGGTCACACACAATTGCATCACACTTATCGAGGGAGAGCCATTTTCTCCATTTCTGGATGGTGGGGATGAAATGCTCTTTGTAGGTGAGGTAATTTGAAGTGTCTCCGAGATACTGACTGAGATACGCTCTGCCGTTTTTGACGAAACATACTGAATTGAAAAGTTCCGCCCCAAGGCAGAGAGCGTTAGTCTTTTTTCCAAGCTCGAGGGAAAATGGTACGAAACCTCTAGATCTCCTCACAAAAACCCTTCTTTCATCAACCACCCTGAGAACGGAGTCATCGCACCTGTTCGCTATCCTCAAATTGTGGATGAGATAGGCATCCACTTTGATTTTTTTGATTATCTTTTCGTCGATCATCATTGGTTCTCCGGGAAGGTTTGCAGATGTAACCACAATGAAGTCTGTATTGAGATGTGAAAACAAAATGTGATGTAGCGCCGAATAAGGGAGCATCATACCAAGAGTGTGAAGCATGGGAGCCACCTCCTTCATAATGGATGGTTCCTTCTTTCTCAGGATCACGATCGGCCTTGCTGGACTGGAAAGTTCCTCCGCTTCCCGCTCATTAAGGATGCAGATCCTCTTAACCGCATTCATATCCCTCGCCATTATTGCGAATGGTTGTTGGAGCCTCTTCAACTTCTCCCTCAATCTGCTGACACTACCATCTTTTTCCGCGTCGCAGACAAGGTGATAACCTCCCCATCCCTTCACAGCTAGAATCTCGCCATCATCCACCATTCTGGCGGCCATCCTTATGGCTTCAAGACCTTCTGCGATAGTTTTGCCACCGGATGATACCAAGGAATATGTTGGCCCACACACAGGACAGCACGTGGTCTGTGCATGGTACCTTCTGTTAATTTCATCCTCGTATTCTCTGGTGCAATCTGCACAGAGCGGGAAAGAGCCAAAAGTTGTATTCTCCCTGTCGAAGGGAAGTCCAAGAAACGCTGTAAACCTCGGTCCGCAGGCAGTACAGGAAGTGAAAGCATACAGGTATCTTCTGTTGTCCTCCGAAAATACCTCCGCAAGGCAAATCTCACATATCGCCGCATCGGGAGGAGGCAGTCTTATCGTTTCTTCGACCTCTGAGGAAAAAGATGTGCTCTTAAGAATTGCGAAAGGATCCGGCAAGGAATATGTGCTGATCTTTTCCGCCCTTACTTCCTCAATCCTCGCAAGTCTCGGAAGGTTATTGTATAGTTTCTCGATAAATTTCTCAGGGTGAAAATCGGTCACTATTTCAACCTCCCCTCCTCCAAGGTTTCTGACATACCCTCTCGCTTTCAGTTTTCGTGCCACTCTGGCAACAGTCGGTCTAAAGCCAACACCCTGAACTGTTCCTTTTATGATAATTCTCCATGCATCCATCTAACAGATTATTTGCAAAAAGTTAATTAGTATTTTCTGAAAAAATATCTGATTATGTGTATTGGTGTCGTGGGAATTGTTGAAAAAATCAAGGAAAAGGAAGCTCTCGTGAATTTTGGAGGGGCAAGAAGATTTGTGCGTGTAGATCTCGTACCAGACGTCAAGGTGGGGGACAAAGTGGTGGTGCATGCCGGTTTTGCCATAGAAAAGGTGAGGGACGTTCATGAGGAATGATGCAAAAAAACTGCTCGAAGAGATCAGGAACCTTGCATCCACAGTTGGGAAAAACATCACGATCCTTTCCCTTTGCGGAACACACGAAAATACAATATCCAAATACGGAATAAGGCAAATTGTCCCTTCATGCATCAAGCTTGTGCCGGGTCCGGGCTGCCCTGTATGTGTGATAAATGATGAAGAGATCGCAAGATTTCTGTATTTTATTGAGAATTTTGATGGGATAGTAACCTGTTTTGGGGATGTCTCGCAGCTGAAATACCACGGCATATCTCTTGCAACGGCAGGAGGCTCAAAAATAAAAATCGTCTACAGCATTTTCGATGCGGTGAAAATTGCCGAAAAAAATAAGAGCAAGGATATCGTTCACATAGCCGTTGGGTTTGAAACCACCCTGCCTTCAACCGCAATAGCAATCCTGGAAGCGCCCTCCAACTTTTATGTTTTCAATGCTCATCGATTTTTCATACCTGCGATACCTGCGCTTCTATCTTCAACAAAAAGGAAAGTCGATGCTCTCATATGCCCGGGACACGTTTCAGCCATAACTGGCATCAGACCTTACAGAAGCATTCTCCGTCGCTTTCCCCTCCCGATGGTTGTCTCCGGGTTTGAAGCGCTCGATGTGCTGGAGTCGGTAAAAATAGTCCTTGATCTTTTGGTAGAGGGAGAAACGGATGTGATCAACCAGTACGGACGTGTTGTGAGGGAAAACGGTAATGTGGAGGCAAAGAAACTCATAAGAATGGTGTTCGGAAGCTGTGATTGTGAGTGGAGAGGACTCGGAAAAATAAAAAACAGCAAACCTACGATCAAAAAGAAATGGGAGGATAGAGATGCTGAAAAGGTTTTTGAGAAAATTTTTCAAAAGTTCGAATTTCGTGAGGATCCTGCTAAAAAACTCTGCAGGTGTGGGGACGTTCTACTAGCAAACATAACGCCGGAGGACTGCCCTCTCTTCGGCAGGGTTTGCAGTCCGTCCAACCCCGTGGGTCCGTGCATGGTAAGTATTGAAGGCGCGTGCAGAATATGGTGCGACTCTTTGGACGGCGGGCATCTTCGAGAACATTCTGAACGAGAACGAGAGTGGTAAAACTGTAACTTATATAAAGGTTTTTAGACTCACAATATGTCAACATATCATAAAGTGCTCCGTCCCGGATAGTCGAGAGGTGAGATCCTTGGTCATATACGTTAAGGTAATATGTTCTAAATGTGGAGGTACGTTCGAATGGAAATGGGGCCGTCAGAAAGGTGTGTGCGACATCTGCGGGGAGGAGCTCACCATAAGGGACGTTAAACTTGCCAAAGGGGAGATTTTGAAGTTATTGCAAGGTTGATTAGATTTCTCGAAGAAAATAATAAAACAAGAAATTTCAACCACACTATATTAAATTCTGTCAATGCCGTATTTTGCGCACAGCTGTTCCTGCTTCTTTCTTATCATGTCTATGTAGAGTTCTGCTACTTCCAAAGCCTGCTGTGGGGTTTTTGGCTGAGGAGTCGGAAATCCGTACACTGAACTAACATACCTCAGTCTCTTGTTCACATGGTCCATAATGGACTCTCCATCTCCTACGTCCTCTCCTCCCGACCTTGAAAGAATTTTAAGGAGAGTGTAAATTTCCTTAAGCTCTTGATATGCTTTATTTCTTTCCTTCCTAATCACTTCATTAGGTCTCTCCAAAGAACTCATTTTACGATCACCCCCAAGTCTTGTTGTTATTATAATGGTCGGCTAAACTATTTAAATTTTTTGTTACTTTTTGATGATCACAATTTAAAACAAATAAACATTTAAAGATACACATGAAATTTAAAGATACTGGGTGATGCTCACATGACAAAAAAAGAAAGCGAGGATTTCAAGGCAGGGGAAGTTATAGGAGAAGATGAGATAAAGATAGAGAACGTTGTTGTGTCTGCCGATCTCAAAACCAAGCTCCCACTGGAAAAGATAGCGATGGAGTTTGAGGGGGCAGAATACGAGCCTGAAAGCTTTCCGGGACTTGTTTACAGAATAAAAGAGCCTAAAGCCTCTCTGCTCATATTCACCACCGGTAAGATAATCTGTGCGGGAACAAGGTCCAAGGACATAGCGATGGAGGCTATAAAGAAAGTGATAGAAGATCTCAAGAAAATAGGAATCGAAATAAAAGGAGAGCCAGAGCTCAAGGTTGAGAATCTGGTAGCATCAGCAAACCTCAAGTCCAGGTTTGACCTCAACAAAATAGTTTATGAACTCGAAGATTGTGAGTACGAGCCGGAGCAGTTTCCCGGGCTTGTGCACAGGATGGAAGAACCACGCGTGGTTTTCCTGATTTTCAACTCCGGCAGACTTGTGTGCACAGGCGCAAGATCGCTTGATGAAGTGAAGAGGGCCGTGCAGAAGCTCAGGAAAAAACTCGAGAATATCGGCGCTTTCTGAACCATCTATCTATGCTATTGATTTTTCAAGAAAATATTACGGTGAGTGAGATGAGAGTGCTGTGCGCTTCGGATTATCACGGTAACCACCACTTTATAGACAGTACGATCGATGCCATCCAGAAGCATGATGTTGATGTCTTCCTTTACTGCGGAGATTTCGTGTTTCAGAGCTATGCAGAAGAACTGCTCAGCAGAGTTGAAAATGAGACCGGTGTTTATGCTCTTGCAGTCTGTGGTAATCTTGATATGGGCTTCGTGTATGAAGGAAAGAAGGCTGAGATTGTCATCTACGGGCTGAGAAGGATAGGGGGGTATCGCTTTCTGCTTGTTAGCGCGACCTATCCATTCTCACTTGATGAGGCTCTAAGTGATGTGAAGGGAATAGATAGCAGTAGGCTTGTTTTCGTTACACATTATCCTCCCAAAAGCATATTGGACAGGATATGGTCAAACGAGCATGTGGGTTATGAAGGTTATCTTGAGTTTGATCAGAGAGCAAAGCCAATTTTGCATGCTTTCGGGCACATACATGAGGATAACGGATATATCATAAAGAATAATACGATCTTTGTTAACTGTGCCGCAACACCATCCAGAAAAATATACCTTGTGGAGCTTGAGAAAGGAGAGGTGAGGGAAGTCAGATTATGACCCACAAAATAAATGTCCCGCGGCTTTTCAGGGAAAGGTACAGACGAATTTTAGGGGATGAGGTAAAAACCCTGGTAGAGTATTGTTTAAAGCCACTGAGGAAAAGTATCAGGATAAACACTCTGAAGATCGAGAGGGAGAAGTGTCTCAGGATGTTAGAGGCAAAAGGCTGGGAGCTCAAACCCGTGCCTTGGTATGAGAATGGTTTCTGGGTGGAGAACAGAAACGAGGAGCAGCTCGGCAACACACTCGAGCATTTCATGGGATACTTTTACGTTCAGGAAGCCTCATCGATGATTCCACCTGTTGTACTACAACCAGAGGAAGGGGACTTCGTGCTTGATTTAGCGGCTGCACCGGGCTCAAAAACAACACAGATGGCAGAGATGATGAGGAACAAAGGGTGCATAGTTGCCAACGACATTCAGATTCAGAGAATTAAGATTCTGCGCTTCAACCTCGAGAAGCTTGGCGTAATAAACGCGGTTGTGACGAGAATGGATGGCAGGAGGTTCATAAAGTTCAGGGAGCGTTTTGATAAGGTATTGCTTGATGCTCCGTGCTCATCAGAGGGCATAATGAGGAAAGATTGGAAGGCATTTTCGAGGTGGAACATTCGTTTTATAAAGGAGATGGCACGACTTCAAAAGAGGTTGATAGATGCTGCTGCCGTAACTTTAAAGAGAGGAGATGTGCTTGTATACTCAACCTGTACGATGGCGCCAGAGGAAAATGAAGCTGTAGTGGATTATGCTGTAAGGAAGCATGGACTGGTGGTTGAAAAAGTTAAGGTCAGGGGTCTTAAAGCACGGCACGGAATACTGGAATGGGAGGGGCAGGAATTCGATAAGAGTGTGAAGAACTGCTTGCGTATTTGGCCTCAGGACAATAACAGTGAGGGGTTTTTTGTTGCGAGGCTGAGAAAAGAGTGATGGGAGATGAGCAAGCTTAAAATAATGAGTGAGGAGGAAAAGGGAGAAATGTTGAAGTATCTGGAGGAGAGATTTGGTTTGAAGAAAGAACTCTTCGAGGACTACGTTTTTGTCAAGAGTGGAAGGAAAATCTGGATAACAAACAGGGATGTTGTGGATAAGAACTTCTCCGGTCTGAATGTAGAAGCTGTGGGAATGTTGTTCCTAAGATGGGAGAAGAAGAAGGAACGAATAAAGCTAACAACGAACGGTGCACAGATGTTCGGCATGCATGCAACAAAAAATGTTGTAGAAGTAAGTGAGGGTAAAGTGCACGATGTTCTCTGTGGCCTCAATCTCTACGATATTGAGTGCGATGCTGAAGATGGTTACGTGATTTTAAAATACAAGGAACACATTCTCGGTATAGGGCTCAAGCAGGGAAGGTTTATCAAAAACCTCATACCGAAAGCCAGGCGGATCAAAAAGCTTTAAAGTTTTTCATAGTTACCTACTTCTCCATAGTTACCTACTTCTCTGTTGTAAAACAGATATGAGAATGAATAAGGATAGATAATGCGAATGTCTGTGGGGATTTTATGGGATAAATCGGTAGCGGTATTTCTCTTTCTGCTTGTCCCAAATGCGGCCGAAAGGTGTTTTCCCGGTTCGAGTCCGGGCGGCCGCGGGTTTTGTGAAAGGAGGTGAAGAAATGTGTCCGTTTAGATGTTGTTGTCCGAAAGCCGGAATGAAGTTGTGTGAGACAGACGAATATGTGGTGTGTAGAATATACCATAACCCGAAGGAGAAGTCATTGTTGAGTTTGGGGAGGTGAGGTGATGGTCGGGAGCGGAAGAGATCTGGAAATGGAAAAAGGTGAGATAAGTAGGAGAAAGAAAATTCCGGGGTTCGACTGGATAGGGATTCTAGTAGAATTGTCTAGGGAACAAATACAAGAACTGTTGGAGTACGGGAAAAGAGCAGGAGTGATAAACTCAGGGAAAGCGTGTATGGATATTATCGACCTTGAAGAAATTATAGGGGCTGTTCTTAAGCACATCATAGATAGCAAAGACTGGAACGCACCACTAAGGCCAGATGAAGCGGAGACTCTTTATTACGCATACTACATCGAAGATTGATCTAGTATAAAAATAATTTCTATGATTTTTCCATTTTTATTTTTCTTTTTGTTTATGGGAAATTTCTCCTGATTATTTTCTAAAAATAAAAATTTAAATAAAGTCTACCACATAATCCTGTCGCAATGGGCCGGTAGTCTAGCCTGGAAGGACGCCGCCTTCGCAAGGCGGAGACCCCGGGTTCAAATCCCGGCCGGTCCACCAGAATTATTTCAACACTTTCTTTGTAGCGTGCCACCAGATAAGGAGATCAAGTTCCCCCACAGACATGTTCTGATAGTGTGCGATACCCGCGAGCAATTTTTCCAGCAAAAAGTAGTCTCTGCGTCTGGAAGGGTTAACGGGCTTTATGAAAGAAGGTATGTAATTCTCTTTCTCCATCCATCTAAGTGTGTGTCTGTCGATTATAGCAACATCAAACTTACCAGTATTTCTTAAAAAGTGGCTGGCCTCTTTATAACCCAACCCTTTTACGTTCAACACCAGCCACTCTCTGGCCAAAACGGGATCATAAGTCCCGATTATCCCCTCAATTTCCTCCAGCCTTTCCAAGGCACTTATTACATACTTTGTTTTTCTTCTGTAAAACCTCACACCACACTCCTTCATCAACTCCATAATCCATTTCTCATCTTTCATATCAATACCTTTCTCGTATATCTTTTGCTGAAGTTTGAGCGCCGAAATTGCTGACGAATTTGCAGCTGAAATACAGAATACAAGCTCCGATGCTGTGGATGACTCGAACTCGATTTCACAGTAAGGTTTGAAATCGAACCACGTTTTACCTTTTTTTCCGAGTTCCAGAAACCTCAAGATTCTTTCGCGGATCGCTCTTATCACTTCCGGCCTCTCTTCCAGACACTTGTGATGACAGCGGGGCATACTCTCGTCACACCGTTCATCTTCTCTATCCTTTTGTGCACTTCCATAAGCTCATTCATACTGTTACACACTAGTTTAACCAGAATGTTGTGATCTCCTGAAGTTAAAAATATCACCTCGGCCTCCCTGAGTTCTTGAAGTTTTTCGTAAATTTCCATCATCTTTTCTGGCCTGACGTCTATGCCCGTATAAGAAATTGCAAGCCCCGCCTTCGTTGGATCAACGATCGTTGTGTATCCTATGACAGTACCATCGTTCTCAAGTTTTTCGATTTTTTTTCGTACCGCCGCTTCACTAACACCAAATAGCTTTGCTATCGCAGTGTTGGGAAGACGCGGATTCCTTATCAATACCCTTACCAGCAGCTTGTCGTTTATTTTTCGCATAGTTCGTATATCGAACTTAAATTTTTTAAATCTTTGCATTTTATGTTTATAATAAAAACCAAAATTTTCGAAAAGGTGATGTGAAATGGAAAGAACTCTGGAGAACCTCGTTAAGGCATTCATAGGAGAGAGTCAGGCAAGAAACCGTTACAGTATGTATGCCAAAATCGCTAAGAGAGAGGGATACGAACAGATTGCAGAAATTTTTGAGATAACGGCTGAAAACGAGAGGGAGCATGCAAAGTGGCTCATGACCATGATCCAGGAATTGTTGAAGAAATCCGACAAGAGCGTAAGCAGTATGAGGGTTGAGGTTGAAGCCCCGCTTGTTATCGGAGACACTATCCAGAATTTACAGGCAGCCATAGAAGGTGAACATTACGAGAATGCTGAAATGTATCCCGAATTTGCCAGAGTTGCAGAAGAAGAAGGCCTGAAGGACATTGCAGAGAGACTCAGAGCCATAGCCAAGGCTGAAGAACATCATGAAGAAAGATACAGAAAGTTGCTGGAGCTCGTGAGGGAAGGTAAATTCTTCAAGAGAGGTAAAGAAGTCGTATGGGTCTGCAGAAAGTGCGGTTACGTTCATGTGGGCGCAGAGCCCCCAGCCAAATGCCCTTCCTGTGAGCATCCATATAACTATTTCCAATTCAGGTGTGAAGAGTTCTAATGGATTTTTTTATTTTTTGTATATTTTTATTTTCTAAATCTAAAAATGTATGCCCCCGCCGGGATTTGAACCCGGGCCATCGGCTCGAGAGGCCGATATCCTTGCCTGACTAGACTACGGGGGCGAGAGAATGTTAAGAAAATAAATAAATAGAAATTATTTAAAGACTTCACCTTTATTTCTTCCCCGCACCCTCCCTTTCTTCTGCAGGTAAAAGAAATCTTCTGTATTTTGCTATCTCATCTATGAAATCCTTATGGGTAATCATCACTGTCCTGCAGCAGTATCTTGTTATCCCCAGTTCATCAAGAACCTCCGCTGGTTCCTTACCCTTTTTAATCTCTTCCTGAAACTTCTCCCACTTATCGGCAAGCACCTTACCGCATGAAAAGCACCTTATGGGAATGATCATCTCGAAACACCTCACAAGGAAATGGAATGAAGAGGGTGTATTCATCACCTGTAGCTCGTCTGTCTGATTCTCCTTGCACCCTTCTTGGATCTTGACGGCTTGTGGGGTTCTGTCCTTCTTGGATCATAAACCAACATGCTCCTGTCATACTCGAGGAACTTTCTCTTTATTGTCTCGCTTTTCGTTAACCTGACTATGGCTCTTGCTATAGCCTGTCTTGCCGCTTCTGCCTGAGCGTTTATTCCACCTCCCTGCACCACGACATCTATGTCAACGTTCTTTATTTTATCCTCTCCAGCCAATATGATAGGCTCCATTATTCTAAGCTTCAGCAGCTCCGGTTTGTAAATATTGAGCAGCACCTTGTTTATCCTGATTATACCATTACCTCCCTTAACATATACTCTTGCTACCGCGGTTTTTCTCTTACCGACTGTGACGAACGGCTTCATGAGATCACCACCTTGCACCCAGCCATCTTGTGAGCTCCTCGACTGTTATATATTTTCTGTGCTTCAGTTTATCAACAGTCCACTCGAGTCTGAGTTTCTCAGCGTTCTCAAACTCTTTGGGCACGCCGATGAAAACCTTAACCCTCCTGTAAGCTTCTCTACCTCTCCTTGTCTTGTGAGGAAGCATACCCCTTATGGCTCTCCTGACTATTCTATCAGGCATCCTGGGAAAGAACGGACCCTTGTACCTGTCGCCAACTTCCCTCCTCGTTTTGTATTTCCTCTTTATGTTGTTTTTATTACCGCTAATAACCGCCTTCTCAGCGTTAACTATGACTATAGTCTCTCCTTCCAGAGCCTTCTTAGCAGCAAATGACGCCATCCTCCCAAGGATTGTATCGGTAGCATCTATAACTATCATTAGACTCACCCTTTCATTACCCTCACGTTGCTGCCGGTGGGATTTTCCTTTATAAGCCCCTCAATACTCATCCACCTCCCTCCCGCTTTCTCCAGCTTCTTTATGGCAAGGGGAGATACCTGGAAAGATGCTACTGTGATTTTTTTTGTAAGTACACCCCCTCCCAAGAGCTTACCAGGTACAACAACAACCTCTCCCTCCCGGCAGTATCTCTCAAGCTTGCCCACATTAACGGGCTTCTTGACTCTCCTCGGTCTTTCCAGCTCCTCAGCAACCGCCCTCCAAATGGGTGCTTTATTCTCACGGCTGGCCTTTATTAGCGTTCTTATCAGGCTTCTGAGTACAGGATTTGTCGGACCTGTTGGCTTCATGGTGTTTTCACCTTCGGTGAATTATTTCGATTGGTGCAGGGGGTGGGAATCTCGACACTCCTGCCTCGTGCAGGAGTGCTTCGAACCCACGACGGGCCTGCGCCCACCGGATTTCTTAGCAGGATGACAGGCCTCTTAAGTCCGGCGCCTTTGACCTCTCGGCCACCCCTGCACAGAGCACAGCCTTACTTTTTAAGCTGAGCTTTAAATTGATTTTCAAACTCCTGCAGTCTTTCCCTTATCCCGTTGATAGCACTCAACACTATCTGTGCAGGGGTGAGACCACAAACACTTTCTATGTTGAATATGATTCTTGAGGGGTCACCTACAACCTTTATTTTACCATTAGATCTCTCCTCACATAGTCCGCAGAGGTCGCAGAGGTAAGGATCTTTCACTACAGCTTTGCCATCCTTTATCTCCAGAGCCCCCTTTGGGCAGAGCTTTGATGCATTAGCATTGCCATCAAGCTCCTCGCTCTCAATGACAGGGTAATACTGATAACCCACAACCGCACTCTGCCATCTTGCGTGTCTATCAGCCTTATCGAGTATTGCAACCGCTTCCAGCTCTATTTCCTGACCGTCAAGCAGCTTGACGATTATCTCACCACCATAGACAGGCCTAACATCCGGATTTGTGGATTCAAGATCTCTAGCGTAAACAACACACGGGCCCTTCTTCTTCAACACGAGTTTGACCTGACACTTCATACATCCTTCTCCTTTGCAGTCACACTTCTCCCTGGGGGTATAGCGAAGCGGGTCAAAAGTCAGAGGTATGAGCCCTATTCTATGGGCAAGCAACTCGTTGTAAAGGGCTGATGTGTTCTTGACAATATCGACATACTCTATAGCCATAACGTACACTTCCGAATACGTTGCCCTCCTTATAGCGTTAGCTATCGCCGGATTTATCCCGCTAACCTCAAATCTTATCCTCCCATTATCACTTTCAAGAATCTTGATGTCAAAAGATGAAGAAGATGTTCTTGCCCCAGCCATTCACATCACACTCTCCTACCTCTCCTTCCTCCGGGTTTTCTCGTGCGGTCGTGAGGAATTGGCGTTACATCCTCAATCTTTCCAATCTTCAACCCCGCCTGTATAAGCGCCCTGATGGCCGGTTGCGCTCCAGGACCTGGGATCCTCGAAAGGTGTCCGCCCGGCGCTCTAACACGAACATGTACAGCTGTAATGCCCTTTTCAAGAGCCTCCTCGGCTGCTCTTTTAGCAGCGAGCATAGCTTGATAGGGGGCACCCTTAAGTCTGCCCTTGTCCGTAACGAATCCTCCGGAAACCCTAGAGATCGTATAAGCCCCGGTTATATCCGTTATATGTACTATGGTGTTGTTAAAGCTGCTGTAAATGTGTGCTATCCCCCACCTTTCCTGCTTCTGTTTTTCTGTGGCCATGAAATATCACCACTTGGATTTATTGGTTTTGAACCTCTGCTCCCTTATTCTTGAAATCAGCAAAAATACCAAAGCCCTTTTCGTACATTTCCTTTATTGGAGAGTTTGGATGGAAATCTATGGTGTTTTCCTCATCTCTATGAACTATATAGCTGGGAGTCACCACCCTTTGTCCATCCACCATGATGTGTCCGTGAACTATAAACTGTCTCGCCTGTTTTATGGTTCTTGCTAATCCCAGTCTGTAAACCATCGTCTGAAGTCGCCTTTCAAGGAGATCCTTAACTGTTATGCTGAGGATGTCATCAAGAGTCGCGTTTTCATCAACAAGGCCCATCTCATAGGCTTTCTTTATGAGAGATTTTTCCTCCTCCTCGTTTGGATTTGCTATGAGGCTCCTTGCCCTCCTTCTAAGCCTCCTCACAATTTCCTCTGCTCTCCTTATCTCCTTCTTTCTCCTTAAGCCGTATTGTCTCATCAACTTTCTCTCTTCTCTAATCCTCTCAGCATCCCACCTCTTGCGTGGTGGTTTCCATTTCCTTCTTATCCTTCGAGGATCTCCCATATCGACCACGTCACTTCTTCTTTCTTTGCACACCAACAGTCATACCCTTCCTGAACCCTGTCCTTGTACGCTGTCCCCTAACCGGCAGACCCATCTGGTGTCTTATTCCTCTATAACACCTTATACGAATAAGCCTATTTATGTCCTCCTTAACCTGAAGCTCAAGATCCGTACCGATCAGGTGCATGTCCTTTCCAGTTTCTCTATCTTTTCTCCTGTTGAGCATCCACGCAGGCATCCCGTATTTCATAGGGTTTTTAAGAGCGTCTTCTATCTTCTTAATCTCCTCCTCACCGAGTTCTTTCAACTTCTTGCTTTCGTCTATCCCAAGAAGCCTAACGAGAGCTCTCGCAAAATTGTAACCAACACCCTTTATACCCTGGAGTGCCATATAAACGTAATAGTCGCCGTTGAGATCCGTACCGGCTATACGTACTACCTCTTCAGCCTTAACCTCTCTCGCTGCCATGACTCCACACCAAACGGTTTTAATATCATTAACAGCACTGCTCCCCCTAAGAACCGGCCCGGATTTATGCTCCCAGTGATCCTTTCTGGAGGCCACCGGACCACAGTCCAGGTGACTATTTTCAGTATTAAAAACGTGACAATTTATACTCACGTAAAATTTAAAAAGTTATCAATGGCGCCGCGGGCAGGATTTGAACCTGCGCGCCCTTGCGGGCACCGGCTCTCAAGGCCGGCGCACTACCAGGCTATGCGACCGCGGCACAAAAGAAGCCTAATTAGTTCCTTTATTGAAGCTGTATTTTTAAATTTTCTTTTTCCAACTTATCGAGGTACTCAAGTTGAAGTGGACAACTCACAAGAATCGCAGTTCCGTTCCATTTTACTTCTTTTACTTCTCCATACCCAGGGTGGTTGCACAGCGGCAGATAGTCATCTTCAAAAAACGGACACGCAGGGCAGAAGTCGACAGGAGGGTCTTGATATCCTGCCTTTATTAGTTCTTTGTAGGCAAACATATAATCTGTCATACTTAAGGTAATTGTTGGTATTGGAAAATCTTTAAAGTTTGAGATTGTGCTTGAACCCCGCTTCTTCAGCTTTCTCCAGTTCCCATGCGTCCTCAAGTAACATATCCGGCACGTCTCCATCAAGCACTGGAAAAGCAAGCTTGCATTTCTCACACACCAGAAACATGCCCTTCTCAACCACATTTCCCTTACACTTCGGACAAGCAAGAATCTCAAGCAGTCTCTTATCAACACCCATATACAACACCTCCAAACCATTAAGTTCTGATCATTTTTATTATTTTATTTCGCTTTTCTGAGTCTTCCACAGTTTTGGATAGGTGTCCTTCTCCATTATGACTCTTTTTATGGTGCAAGCCACGCCTTTCTTTCTATTGACCATCTCCTCGGCGCTCATTTCAGCTTTACCAATCGCAACAAGCTCGCCCTTCAGACTCATTATCGCAACCGTGTCTCCTTTCCTTATGGTAGAGTCCACCATTGAGATCCCACCCACATGGAGCTGAGCCCCATAACATATGGGTGAAATGGCACTATCCTTAATTAGAACCTTCTTAACATCCTTCAGGAGATATTCCACAGGCAGCACAACCTCTCGTAAGAGCGAGTCATCACCTTTTTCCTTCCAAAGCACGTAAGCATCAACCAAATCCTGAAGATAGTGGGATTTATCCTCGCTTATGTGTCCCACCGCAATTCTCCTCAGCTCCTGGAGGTTTGCATTCACACCCAAGGTCTTGCCTATATCAACGCATAACTTTCTTATGTAAGTGCCTGCTTCACACTTCACATGCAAGAGGACGTACCTTCCCTCCATTTCAAGAACGTTTATATAGTATATTCTCCTTTTCCTTGGTTTTCTGGCGACAGCACTTCTGACTGGAGGTATCTGCGTTATTGTACCCTCAAATCGCTTCACAGCATCCATCACCCTCTCGGGCTCGACATCAGCGTGTAGTTTCATCAGAGCAACGTATTCCTTATCACTTCTTGCAAGTATCTGTGTGATCTTTACACTGTGGTTGAGAAGAATGACAAGAACTCCTGTAGCGTTTGGATCAAGAGTGCCTGTCTGACCCGCTTTTGCTATGCCAAGAATTTCTTTAACCCACGCAACAACCTGGTGGCTTGTGGGTCCGCGTGGCTTGTCGATTATGACAGCGCCATAGTTCAAAAGCTGTTCTACGGGCCTTTCATGAGGATAATATCCATACTTTTCCGATGTTTCTACTTTTTCTCTCACAAGCAGCATGCAGATAGAAGTAGAGAGCATCTTTTAATAAATTTTTGAAAGTTAGACCTCTATTTTAATTCTCTTACTCATAAGATCCTCAATGCCAGCTTCCTTTATCGCATTCAGCACTTCCTCATCGCTCGCATTTTTATTTATTTTCACCTTGTAAGGTGTCGGCTCAAGATGTCTTATGTTGCACCTTTTTCTTCTCGCGCCGGTAAGGCTTTTTGGCCCCGTGATCATGACGAAGTTATCATCTATAACATCTATCACAACACAAAAGCTTCCCGCATCTCTTCCTGCATTCTTAACACAGACTCTACCCACCTCAAGCATCCACACTCACCCGCCATTTTATTCATTAAGTTTTATGACCGCCTCAACTATTTTTTTCTTAAGACAGGATGGGCAAAGTACACCTCCGTACATCCTTTCGGGTCTTTTCTTTGTTTTTGCGAGACCCTTGAAGGTGTGGGTCCTCTCTCTGGGCACACCACTAAGAATTGTGCCACACAGTCCGCATCTTACAAAGTTAACCTTTCTCTCAACCCTACGAATTACAAGTCTTCCTCCCGGGGTCCTTACTCTCTTCCATTTACCGCCTCTGAGTGATGGCCTCATTTCATCTCACCTCAATCCACACGAAGCAGCTTTCTGAAAAACATTGATGCAGGAATTGATATGATTATGTAGAGCCCTATTATCCCCACATCGCTTCCCACGAAGGGTAGTGGGAATGGAAGTTTAAATGTCGCATTACCGTACAGCCGCTTTAGGATTGGGAAAACAACTATAATTATCGCGAGGGTACATATAAGCTGTTTCTGGGTTAGACTCATCTGCTCGCCTAGGAGACTCATATTTTTTTCAAGCAAATCTTTTAATTCTTTTTCATCCCCACGTTTTCTCGCTTCCCTCATCCTCTTCTGGTAATCCTTTGCTTTCCTTTTGAGTTCTTTCGCCCTCTCAACGTCGATGATGAAGAGATAGATCAGAGGGAACAGAAAAGCCATGAAGATGGAGAAAGCTGTCACACCAATGAGCGGATCAACGGAGGATAAGTATTCAAGAATCTGCATCCATTACCACCCCCATCATCATTCGCCTTTCCCCCTGGCTGAGCTCATGAGCTTTCTCACAAGCGGATGAGCCTCCTCAAGCTGCTGAACGGCCAGCATTTCATACATGTTGTACACTATCATCACGGCAAGCAAGATTGCCGTGCCTCTGACAAGCGCCCCCATAAGATCGGCTATGGCTGCAAGGAATCCGACAAAAGCTCCGCCCATGATCGCTAGCGGTGTTATGTACCTGTCAAGAACCTTTTCAATAACCCTCGGATCTTTTCTGAAACCCGGTATCTGCAGGCTTGCAGCCTGTATCTGTTCAGCGACGCTTTTAGCATCCATACCTGAGGTCATAACCCAGAAGTATGAGAACAGAGCGGTACCAAAAATCATTATCAAAAGATAAATAATAGCTCTGATTAACTCTCGGGTGGTAATGCTCCCATAAATAAGGGAAATCATAAAGTTGTATGGAGGTGTGATGTAATATACCAGTCCGCTTTTCGGACGACCATGCTCGTCAAAGCATCCCAGCGGGCCGCACCTTAGGGAGAGGGAGCCTTCAACGGGATGAGCGATCATCTGGCCCGTCATCTCTATGTTGATGAGGAGTGCTGTTACCAGAATAACAGGTATGACATTGGTGTAAATGAATCGCAGCGGCCATTTTCTTCCGAAACCTCTGAGTGTTCCAAACGCAAGAGGTATCTCGACCCTCATGCCCTGGGCCACGACCGCTATTATGAAGATCAGAAATGTTGTTATTATCGGCACGAGGAGTACCCATTGCGGGTTACCCTGGATCAGCATCTGAATGAAAGCGAGAAGCCTTCCTGCGTAATATTCGCCGGCGCTTTCAAAACTGAACAGCTTTATGAAAAGCTGTCGTGAAATCCCTCCGACAATGAAAAGTGAAATTCCGCTACCGAACCCCCACTTGCTCACAACCTCATCCATGAAAATAACCAGCCACCCGCCTATGCAGAGCTGGAGGATCACTATGAGGGTGTTCCAGAGCGTGTATTCAGCTGGCTTTATTGGCCCGAAGAGTACCCATGCGGTCGCTTCCATTACTGTTATTATGATGGCAAGAAGCTTCTGTGCACCTTGGAACATAATTCTGCCATGTGTCGTGTTAAGATCCCAGTTAATTATTCTTGCCCCGACCAGCATCTGCAGGAGGATGGACGCTGTTACTATCGGACCTATACCGAGAGTCATGAGGCTGCCTGTTCTTGCCCCAAGGAGCATCTCCCACTCAGCAAAGCGCTCCGCAATTTCAGGACTTATACCATATACCTTTATTTCTATGAGGATAAAGTAAAGAATGAGAATTATACCTGTCCATTTGAGCCTCTCATTAAGCGTGAGCTTTTTTTTCGGGTGTTCTACTCCAGGCAGAAGTTGAAAAATACTTTCCCAGTCCATTTCGAACAACCTTGAAGGCACTACTCGGTGGTTGGTGCAGACTCGATGGCTTCTTCACCCTCACCCCGAGATGAGATCACAACCTTACCTCCGGCGGCTTCAACTTTCCGAATGGCTTTAGGTGTGGCTTCAGCTATCCTTGCCTCTATGGAAATGGTGATCTTACCCGCCCCCAATAGCTTATCGTAACCTGCCTTTTCCAGATCAACAGAGTAAACATCACCCTTCTTTTCCGCTACGCCCATAGCCTCAAACCTTTCAAGATAGAGTTCCAAATCTCCAACGTTTATGTATTTCTTCTCCCTGATCAGAGATTTGTGTCTTGTAAAGCCTTTATCAGCTCTGCCAAGCGGGAGTTTGCCCTCGGCATACAGCACTGTAAGCTTCTGTTGTCCTCTCTTACCCATCCCTGCGTTTCCCTTACCCCCCCTCGAACCCTTACCCCTGTGTTTCTTCTTTGACCCCCAACCGTGCGTCTTTGATCCTCTGAACTTGTTGGTCTTCCTTTTCTTCCTCCGGACGACCATCATCACCCACCTTTCTTATACCATCCGTTTTATCAGATCGTTTATCTTTTCCCCCCTGTAACCAAGAGCTCCACCCAGTTTAAACGGTTTCTTTATTCCATTCCTTTCGTACCCCCTTCTGGGAGGAGAAAGACGGAATACCGGCTTCAGACCGGCTTTTTTGAGCCCAAATTCCTTTATCCTCTCAACGAGCTCATCAACCTTTTCAGGAGGTACTCTGCCTCCGCGCTCGAGCTCACCTCTTTTCCCAACTAGTAGTCTGAGCGTTTCTTCATTAATCTCCCCCCAAGTAACGTAGTCCTTTACCTTGAATATCATACCCTCGTATGAAGATGTCTTGGGCACAACTGTGCAGTGGTGTGGCTTATTAAGGTTGAGAAATTTTAATGTTCTCTCTATATCTTCCCTTACTCCGACAGTACCTCTAACCCTCACCACAGCGTACATCACACAGCACCCTGAACCATCCCTGTCTTTTCGATATCTTCCTCTGTGATCTTCATCTTGTTAAGGTTTTTGAAGGCTTTAATAGCCGCTCCTACAGAGTTGAGTCTAGTTCTCGTATCTCCAAAAGATTTTGACCATACATCTTTGATCCCAGCGAGTCTCATAACTTTCTTCAACTCATCCCCTATGACAAGACCCACACCTTTAGGAGCGGGCATAAGGATAACCCTAACGCTTCCCATCTTGCCCTCAGCTTTAAAGGGAATGGAGTGTGGCGTTCTGCAACCACATTCCCACGATCCACAACCCCTCCTTACTGGGAAGATGTTGAGCTTTGCATTCCTTATTGCTTTTTCTATAACCTCTCTCGCACTCTTTCCCCTTGCTACACCGAACCCTATAAGGCCGTTTTCGTTGCCAACTACTGCAGCAGCATGAAGGGTTCTTCTCCTACCAGATTTGTGCATCCTAACCGTCGACCTTACAGGCACTCTTCTCTTACCACCACCTTTACCGCTAACACCACCTATATTTATGAGTTCCTCCTTGAGGTCAGGTACGAGATAATCAACGATTTCGGCCTCTCTTATAACGTATCCTTTCTGGAAAATTTCCTCTATCGACTTAATCTTTCCCTCCTTCACCATCCTCCCAAGCTCGGTCCTTGGCACCCAATCCTCAAGAGACATTTTCACTGGCATTGAGCATCACTCCTTCTTACTAGATTTCTTCTTTTTTTGTGCACTTCCTGCTTCGGAAAACATCTTATCAATATTTTCCTTAACCTTTTTGAACATTTCCACAACATCATCGCTTATATGCTCTCCTCTAATCCTGCTCTCATCGGGTACCTTATCATCTGAATGGGGGATTTCAAGGCCAGCGTCAACAGCCCCTTTGAGCACTGCAAAGACCCTCGCTCCTTTTGTGGCAGCATGCCTGCCAATGTCGAGTATGGCCTCCTTTATTCCCTGCTGCAGCGCCATTTTGCCTATAAGATATCCAGTAAGGTAGGCTGCGGGTGTGTTCTTGAATGATGAGTGTTCCCACCCATATTCAGCAAGCTTCTTTGAGGTTATCATAACTCTTGTTATGTCTCCAGCAGGATTAAACTCCCTTATGTGGGTAATTATCTGTGTGTTCGTTCTCCTGACGGTAAGTATGGGCTTACCACTCTTCACAAGAGCAAGCCTTTTTCTATAGTCTGTTTTACCTTCCCTCCTTCTCCTGAACTTCATGACATAGCCTGCTCTCGCCATACTCATCACGCCTCTGCTTCCTTGCTTCTCATCTCCTTCAGCTTCTCAACCCTCTGAAGAAGGTGAGCTTTCGATCTGAACATACCACCCTTAGCATGAGCATATAGCATCCTGTATTCAGAGCGGGTTATCTCTCCCCTGGCCCTGAGCTCTCTCAGGAGTCTCCTCAAAGCGCGGATTCTGATCATCCATGCGAGCTTTCTTGGCATTCTCGCAGTTTTCTTACCCTTTCTTGATCCATGTCCTCTTCTCCTACCCTTCTTCTTCTGCATTTTTATGTATTTAGCGCGTGCTGTACTCACACCCTGCTTGGGCAGCACTCCTATCTTGCCCTCCCTTATAAGTCTTCTTATGTCATCCTTAGTGATGGCTTCTGCTACTTCATCCACATGCTCTGGATCAATCCACACTCTGTGGATCCCACACTTAAGTATCTGTGCGGCCATCCTTTTCTGTGTTCTCAAATTCATTGCGATCACCACGACCATTAATTATTCACTGGTTCTATATCTCTCTGTTGTGTAAGGATAATAGCCTCCCTTGTATAGGCAATCCCACACCTTTTGCATGAATAAATAGTGACACCTTCAATTTTCAGCTCTCTTGTCAGAGCTCCGCATGCAGGACAGATTCTTTCATGAAAGTGAACGAAAGGTATTTCGATGATCATGACTTCTCACCCCTTTTTGTTTTGGAAGCTGGAGAAGATCTGCTGGATCTCTTTCCACCTTTCTTGGCGGATGTTTCAGCGCGTTTTTGAGGTGTGGTGTTCTTTTTCTTTCTTCCCTTCTTCGCCTCTTCTATTTCATCCTTCGATTTTTCAACACCTTCCTTTTGCTGAGCAATGGATTCCTCTGCTTTCTCCTTTTTCTCCGAGACTTTCTTCTTCTCTTCCTTTTCCTCAGATTTTTCTGCTTTTTCCTCCTTTGCTTCCTCAGCTTTTTCCTTCTCTTTCTTCTTCTTTTCTTCTTCCCTTCTCTTAAGCTCGAGATAAGCTCTCCTCTTTATTCTCGGGTTGAGCACCTTTATTCCAAGCTCTTCAGCTTTCTTCAAAATTTCCAGCCTCTTTTTTGTGCCAACGCACGAAGCTATTCTCACAGCCTCATTTTCCTTGTCTATTTTATCGAGATCAGCAGGATTATATACAAGTACCTCTCTATAACCTGAAGGGTGAAGGTGCCTTGCTTCTCTCGGACCTCCATAACCAGCGCATGGCATTTTCGGCTTTCCAAAGATTCTCTTTCTCATCTTATTCTGTATGCCTTTAGGCCTTCTGTAGCCGCTTCTACTGAGTTTCTTTATCCTATCAGCCAGATATCTCCTAAACTCAGGTTTCCTTTTCTTGACTTCCTCCCTGAGCTTCACAAGCTCCTTCATTGCCATAGATCATCACTCCTCTTCGGCTTTTGATAGATGTATATTCCGTCAAAGAAGATCCTTGGATCTCTATTAGCTCTGTACTTGCATGCCTGCTCGATATTGGCAGCTGTCTGTCCCACCTCCTCTATGTTTATTCCCTCCACCATTATTTCCTCCTTGTCTATCTTGACCGTGACGTTTCCAAAGATCTTGGCCTTTCTTATCCCCTTCTCACCCATGAAGTTACTTATGATTATGTAATCACCCTCTTGCTTTACGTTCATGGGGAAGTGTGTGTAAACTATCTTTAGCTTTGCCTGAAAACCCTTCACGACACCATACATCATGTTTTTAATGTGAGACACCCAGGTTCCGACTATCGCTTTGTCCTTCCTTCTGGTGGAATCACTAATCACACTCACAACACCATCAGCTACTTCAACCCTCACCCTCGGGTGAGAGAACACTCTCCTCAGCTCGCCTTTGGGACCCTTCACCACAAGCTCTTCATTCTCCAGCCTTACCTCTACACCTTCAGGGATCTTTATTTCCCTCCGAATTGCCATAACTTCCTGCTTTTGCTCCGCCATAACCGATCACGCTTCAGCATTGAAGGGGATTAGATGAATGAATATGAAAAGTTATGATAAGGGATGCCCGATGTCATCTAATAGACATAAGCCAGTAATGCTCCTCCCTTTCTACCTTTAACCTTCGTGTGGGCAACAACGCCCTCGTCAGTTGTGACTATAAGTATTCCCACCCCGGCTGCTGGGAGGTATTGTTTTTCCCACATGTCGAACTCGTCCTTTTTAACATAAAATCTTGGCCTTATGGCATTACATTCATTTATTCTTCCCTTTAACTCTATCCTGAACTTTCCACCCCTTCCATCATCGATATACTCGAAGTTGCCTATATAGCCGTGTTCCTGCATGACCTTCAGCACGTTTTTCACAAGGTTAGACGCTGGAACCACACACTCCTTCTTTCCAACCTTCTCGGCATTTTTAATTGCTGACATGACATCAGAGAGCAAATCATGTCTCATGGTTGCGCACCTCACTCAAGCTTTTTCCATCCCATCTCTTTGGCAACTTCTCTAAAGCACTGTCTGCAGATGTTCAGGCCGTACTTTCTTATCAGACCTCTTCCCATTCTACCGCATCTTATGCAGCGTGCTGTAGCATAACCGGTGGTCCTTTCCTTTCTGGAGTTGTGCCTGAGCACCTTCTTAAGCTTTCCAGGTTTGTTCATGTAAATCTTGAGACATTTTGTGTAATGACCACCCATACATCATCACCTTTCCTCAACAACCTCTATACCAAACCTCTCCTTCATGAAGCGGATGGCTTCCTCTCTCCTTATTCTGTGGTGCTTACCAATCCTTGCTCTCCCGAGTCTTCTTCTCTTAACCCTGAAGCCGGGTCTTTCAAGCTGTATGGCAACATCCATTCCAAAGATACCGATGGTAGGATCATACTTTACACCAGGAATATCAAGGTATTCCTTTATCCCAAAATTAACGTTACCCTCATTATCAAAGCTTGTTATCTTAAGTTTTTTATCCACAGCTTCGAGGAGCTTTTCTGCAAGTTCTTCAGCCCCCCCACCACGGATGGTGACCTTAACACCGATCGGAAGACCTCTTCTTATACCAAAGGTCCTCGCCTTTCTTGTGGCCTTGGTCTTTACAGGCTTCTTACCCGTGATTTTTTCTAACAACCTGTACGCTTTTTCCACCTCAGCAATAGGATCCTTCACTCCTATGTTGATCACAACCTTCCCGATCCTTATCTGCCTCATTGGATTAGCATCCTTGCTCTTTTTATCCTCACCCTTCGTCTTTACCTCCGCCACGGTCTGATTCTTGGTCATAATCATCACGCTCATCACTCTATCGTTATCTCCGGAGTCGTATCACCAACAACGAATACGTAATCCGCTGGAGATGTAACACAGCCTTTCTTTGTCTGGAGTGTTATCCTGTTGGGGTCAAAACCTCTAATTATTTCGATCTTTTCAACCTTGCCCATTTCTCCTGCTCGTTTACCTCTGTAAATCATAGCAATCTTACCTTCCTCCATCTTTATATGCTTCAGAATCTTCTGGTCGGGTAGGCTTATGAGGAGTGAGTCCATCGTTTTGTAAACATCCTCAACAGGGTTGCATGGATCCTTAACTCTTATGAGTATGTTCCTTCCATCATGAAGATTGAGCTGGATGTGCCCACCTCTCACTACCGTCTTGTTCATTATTCTGCACAACTTGATGTTTGCCTCTTTCTCGGGAATTTCAACCAGCACGAGCTTCTCCTTCCTAGGCAAGACTCTAAAGTGCACACCAACATCAGGCAATGATATAACATCCATAACCCCAACCCCAAACCTATCATCCTTCCTCACCACACCATCCACGATGACCTTACCAGCGGAGACTATCTTCTTTACTTCCCTCGTATTTCTTGCGTAGCCGAGCATATCTCTGAGGATAATCCTGAGAGGTATGGCTCTATCGTGCGGGTGTCCTCCCCCCATTATCACGGGTGCGAACTTCTTAACCTTCACAGGTATGCTGTAACATGGAGGGGCTGCATATCTTTTCAAGTGTGGCATCAGCTACTCACCTCTTTTCCAGGCTTGGCGGAGGCTCTTTTCTCCCTAAGTTTTTTAATTCTTTTTTCATCCTCGAGGTTGAGCTCGATTATTTGCAGATTTGACGGGTGGATTGGAACAAGCACCTCGCTTCCGTCAGTTTTTTTCCTTTTCACAGCATCAACATAGACCCTGATTTTCTTGATATCAACTCTGACCACTTTTCCTTCAACACCCTTAAAGGAGCCGCGCATCACTCTAACAACATCACCTTTTCTGACAACAACGTTGCGTGTGTTGTACTTTTCCCTGAGCTCCTTTGAAATGTTGACGGATAGGAACTTTTTTCTAATATGAAGTGGAGCATTTGCTATATACTTTCTCTGCTTTCTGGGACTTCTGCTTCTCACCCAGTTACGTGAAAACTTTACCTTCACTTTTCTCACCTCACACTACCATACTCGCTATCTTGCCCACTGCCGGAAACCTTTCCACAGCTTCCTTTGCGACGACACCCTTTATCTCTCTTCCTCTCGGCTCCATCCTCTCGTTTATCAACACAGCTGCGTTGTCCTCAAAACATACGAACATACCGTTCTTCCTCCTGTATTTTCTCCTCTGCCTGACAACGACAGCATGAACGATTTCATTTCTCAGTTTTTCGGTACCCTTTATCACGGTGCAGATGACAACATCACCCACTCCCGCTTTGGCCAGCCTTCTTCTTGTGCTTTTATATCCCTTAACACCTATAACCTTGAGCAACTTTGCTCCTGTGTTGTCTATGCATTTAAGCACGGTTCCTATCTGCACGGCCTTTATTGGCCTTGTGCTTATGGCCTTCATAAAACCACCACCGCTTACTGCGCTCTCTTAACGACCTCTATAACCACAAAGCTTTTGGTCTTGCTAAGGGGCCTGCACTCAGCTATCCTGACGATATCGCCCTCCCTCGCGTTTATACAGGGTGGATTGTGCGCTATCACTTTGGTTCTGCAGCGCATATACCTATTGAGTTTCTTAATCATCCGGAGGTATTCCCAGCCCACAACAACGGTTTTATTCATCTTGTCTGAAATCACAACGCCCTGGAATATCCTACCTCTTATTTTGAGGTGACCATGATAGGGGCATTTATCATCGTTGCAGACTTCCGTTGGCGGGTTCTTAACATCTATACCTATATCTCCGATTTTCACCATTTCCACCTTTTTTTCAGTCTTTTTCTTTTCCACTTTTACTTCTGCGTTGGAGGATTTTTTGGAGCGAATTTTTTCAGCCATCCAGTCCACCCCACAGCTTCTTAGGAACTCTTTTCTTTATCCTGTCCTCGGGTCTCGCCACCAGTACCTCACCACTGACCTCGACAGCATTGTCATCATCGAGCATGAAATGGAACACACAGATATCTTTCTGCACCATTATCTCCCTGCCGTTCTGCTTTCTTATCACCAGCGTATTTTTGGTCTCATCAACCACCACTCCCTCAACGTTGATCAGTGAGGGATCTCTGCTCTTCGCTATCTTAACCCTGAGGCCTATGAGCTCGTGTCTTATCAAGTTTTTTGGAGTTGTTGGCATCCGACTCACTCAACTATTGAGCTCGGGGGAAAGCCCTCATCGATCAGCAGCTTTTTGACCTTCAGCCTGTGATCGCCCTGTAGCTCAATCCTGCCATCCTTGTATGTGCCTCCACATGCCAGTTTTTTCTTGAACTTCTTCAGGAGAGATTTTATATCGATGCTTTTCCCGTCAAGACCTTCTATTATGGTCATGGTCTTGCCGAACTTCCTTTTTTCAACATAAATTTTTATTCTCTGCTGCTCTCTGGCTATCGTCTCACACACACAGAGCTCCTTTGGGAGCCCGCAGACCGGACAGATCTCGGTCATCTCTTGTTAAGCACCTCTCGTTCTTTTTTGATTGTGAGTATCCTGGCGATTGTTAATCTTATTTCCCTCATTCTTCCGGGATTGTCTGGCACACCGCCAACTTTCGCCTTTGCCCTCTCTTTCATGAGCTCCATTCGAAGATCTGCAAGCTTTTTATCAAGCTCTTCATCACTCATTTCCCTCATCTGCTTAGCTCTGAGGATAGCCATAATCATTCACCCTTACTAACCTTATCTTCTTTTTTCTTCTCATCACCTTCCTTTTCCTTTTCAGTCTTTTCTTCAGTTTCTGCTTCCTTTTCTTCTGACTTTACACCTTCACCCTCCTTATTTTCCTCCTCTTCTTTCTTCGGCATAAGCTTCTTTATGACCTCTTCTTTTATTTCTACATCTCCTTTTGCGACCTTTTTCTCCATTTCCATCTCGGGTGGCATAAAGGGCATGATGTGCACTTTTATCCCTATAACTCCCGGTTTTAGTACAGCCTGTTCCTGAACAACATCAACATACGTTTGAGCGGGAAAGCCACATTTCATCACATATCCCGCAAAGTACTTTTCCGTCCTGTGTCTTTCCCCTGTGAGCTTACCGCTCACATCTATTTCCACGCCAACAGCACCGGCTTCCATGACTCTCGAGAGAAACATGTTAACGACTCTTCTGTAATTCAGCCCCCGCTCAAGGGCGAACTTTATCCTCTTGGCAACTATCTTTGCATCAAGATAGGGATTATCTACTCCCTTCACTTCTATCTGTGGGTTCTCCAATCCGAATTTCTCCTTCAAGGTTTGCTGGAGTCTTGCTATTCTTTCACCTCCTCTACCTATTATTATCGCCGGTCTACCGGCACGAATCACAATGCGTGTTGCAAGGGGTGTTCTTCTTATCTCGCACCCGCTATACTCTGCCCTGTCAAGCTCTTTGTCAAGGAATTCCGCAATCTTCATGTTCACTATGCCCTCCTGGACGAACTTCCTCTCGATCATTTTCCTTCACCCTCTTCCAACACCACGGATATGTGTACGTTCTTTCTCTTCTGCCCCCTAAGTGGGGATCTTCTCGGTCTGTAAAACGTTGGCGCTTTCATGACGAGGAACGACTTGATGTAAAGCCTTGAACTATCAAGCCCCTGATATTCAGCATTCTTGACAGCGCTGTTTATCAAGTCAAGTATTTCCCTTGCGGCGTTTACGGGATACCTTCCCGGCCCAGCTCCCGGCTTGTGACCAGCACCTTCAGTGAAGCGGGTGAAAGGTATAGATCTCTTCATCTCAATTACGTCTTGGAGCAGCCTTCTTGCTTTATCCACTTTCATTCCCTTTATCACTTTACCTATCTCAACACACGCTTTCCACGAGATCCTCACGTAGCGCTTGCATGCCCTCGACATCTTTGCGGGATCATAATTCTCAACATTGTACATAGGCCATCACCATCACTTCCTACCCACATGCTTTGTGGACTTGGATGCTCCTATACCAGGACCACTGTGCTGTACAGGCTTTCTTGTCAAAGCGAACTCACCAAGCCTGTGACCTATCATTTCTGGGGTTATGGTGACCGGTACGAACTCCTTTCCGTTGTGAACACCAATGGTTCTGCCGACCATTTCAGGCAGTATTATCATGTCTCTCGCATGTGTTTTTATGAACTTGTCCTTAGAAGTTTTTCTTATTTTCTCCAGGAGCTTCTTTTCGGCATGGGTGAGCCCCCTCCTCAAGTGTCTTCTTACTCTGGCTGTGAGTAGCTCGGCAAACTCCTCAAGGCTCATTTTTTGGAGCTCTTCAAGTGTGTATCCTCTAAACCTGAACTCCTTTTTAGCCATATTCAGTTTCACCTCTTCCTCCTGCCGGTTCTTCTTGCAGCTATGCTACCAACCTTCCTTCCTGGTGGTGCATGCCTGCTAACGGTCTTTGGCACACCGAAGCTCTTACCTCCAAACTTGTGATCGCATGCGTTCTTCGCCTTTGCTCTGGTCTTGGGATACTTCTTACCCCTTGCCTTCATGGCATGCCATTTATTGCCGGCTTTAACAAACGGTTTCTTGGGCCTTTCACCTCCAGCAACTATTCCTATAGTGGCTCTGCAGTTAGGGTTTAGGGATTTTATTTTTCTGGATGGGAGCTGAATCGTGACTTTATCGGCATCCTTTGAGAGCACTATAGCATAACCTCCACTCGCCCTCACGAGCTTCCCTCCATCCCCAGGAACAACCTCGATGTTAAATACCGGCGTACCTTCAGGGATGTCCTTCAGGAAGAGTACATTTCCGATCTTGATGGATGCACCTTCTCCAACCTTTATGGTGTCGTTTGTTTTTACACCCTCACTTGCTATGAAATACCACTTTTCGGAAGAGCCGTCAAACTTTACAAGTGCAAGGGGAGCTGTCCTTCCGGGATCATCCACTATGTCTATGACCTTACCCTTCAAGCTTCCTCGCTGAATTGGGGGGTACTTAACATCAGCAACATAGTTAAAGCTCGGCGCTAGAAAAGTCTTGGATACTCCTCTTCCCCTCCTCTGCACGAGTATTCTTCTCCCCATACGACATCACAGCTCCATCATCACATCATTCCAAGCTTTGCAGCTATATCTGCTGCGTTGTGTTCCTTACTTATGGCTATGTATGCTTTCTTCCTTCCTTTTGTGTCCACAAGAGTTCTAACCTTCCTGACCTTAACCTTAAACATTTCCTCAAATGCTTTCTTTATCTCCTGCTTGTTTGCCTTCCTGTCCACGATGAAGGTTATGGTGTTCTCCCTCTCTATGAGAGATATGGCCTTCTCTGTCATAAGGGGATAAAGCAGTACTTCAAAAGCTTTTTTGGATGCCATGTTAGCTCACCATGAAGAGCCTTTTCTCCTCAAGCTCCTTTATCGCGCTCTCGCTCCAAACGCTTACCCTGCCTGCATGCCCACCAGGAGCAAGCAGCTCAACGTTGAGATCCTTAACAAGGCAGATATCCACACCGGGAATATTCTTGGCTGCCTTGAATATGCCCTCATCCTTACTAACCACTATGAGTGGGCCCTTTCTTTTCTTGTACCTCCTGCCGCGCATCTTGCCCTTGCCAGCTCTGTATCTCTTCTCCCTCGTTCTCTCAAGCTCTTCATCAAGTCCAAGCTTTCTCAGCAAGTTTTCCAGCTGTCTGGTCCTCTTGACGCTTTCGAGATCACTGACCACAACTATCGGTAGCTTTTCCACCTTCTCTACCTTATGTCCCCTCTTAATAGCAAGCATCTTGTTAGTAAGTGCGGATATAGCTGAGAGTATGGCTTTTCTCCTCTCCTTTATATTTATTTTTTGTTCCCACTTCTTCTCGGCTTTTGGCGGGTGAGCCTTCCTACCTTTAACAGCATGAGGCACAAATCTCACCACTCCGGTCATGTGGCCGGACTTAACCCTTATCCTCGGCAGCCTTGCGAGGCCGCGGTTTATCCAAGATCCATATGCTCCTCTTCTCCCTCTGTAATCGGCGCTCGTCCTCTTTCCAGCCATCGGATCAGCTCCGTAGGGCTGCCTTTTGTGACTCATGGTGGCAAGGAAAGCTCTGATTATGAGATCCGGTCTGAACTCATATCTGAACTGCTCCGACAGGGTTATCTCGCTCTTTTTCTTTCCTTCAAGGTCGTAAACAGGCACCTTCAGATCATCCATAACATTCTCACCATATAAGCTGCTTTATCTCGGGCGCTTCTGTTGGGGGCTCATGGCACCTTATTGCATATCTTAACCTTATCAGTCTCTTTGACGGGCCGGGAACCGAGCCGTGAAGGATGATGTAATCGGATTTCACAACACCGTAGTGCTTCCACCCACCAGATTTAGAAACACGAGAAGGTTCATCTCCAACTTCTATAACCCACTTATTGAACTCGGTTCTCGTGTGGAAACCCATCTGACCCGTCTGCGGCACGGTCCATCTGGTCTTTGCAGGGTGCCACGGACCGAGAGTTCCTGCTTTCCTCCTGATCTTTCTCGCTTTGTGGGAGAGTAGCTTCACACCGAACCTCTTAACGGAACCCTGAAAGCCTTTACCTTTGGTAACGGTTATAACATCAACAAAAACACCGGGAGCGAAAACATCACCCACGCAGATTTCGTTGCCAAGAAGAGAGGAAATCTCATCGAGGAGTTGGGAGGAGTTATCAGAAGAAGGCTCAGAAGGGAGAGGGGTTGTGGGGAAATAGTGAATCTCAAATACCTCTGGTGCCTTCTTTCCTATTCCTGCCAGCTTCGGCTGTGTTGCCACGATCAGCTTTATTTTATCGAACCCTTCCTTTATCTTGTCCAGAACGCTATCTTTATCCTTGTTGGGCTTTATTCCAGTTATCTTCCTCGCCACATTATTCTCTATTTTATCGCTCCAGAGCTCCGTTACTGTTCTGGAACCATAAGGAGTCTTTTCGTAGAACCTAGCGGCAAGAACCTTGAGCGGGGGAGCTTCTATTAACGTTGCAGGCTCCACAACCTCTCTATTGGTGAACCTATTTTTTCTCTTCTCAATATAATCCACTTGGAGCATCCCAACCTTATAGCCTGCAAACTCCACAACATTCTTGCCTTCAACCACAGGAACATGCCTTACCCTCGGGTAGATCCTTTTGGCTCTCACTCTTGGAGAGTACTGGAGAGATCCTCTTCTCGGGTGGTATCTACTTGACATTTCAACCACATATTGGGGATTTTAAGATGGAATGTGCTTCCACCAATGGGGCAACTAATCCCTACAGGAGGAGATTTGTTATCATGAAAATAATAAGATTTAAATATTTTGGTGAAGGTGCCCCCAACCACCAATTGACTGGTGCCCTTTTACCATAAAAGCAATAAAATGCAAAATTAGCTAACATCACTGTATTATATGCAAATTTTTTAAATTTGACACATTGTGTCAGACTCCGAACCACATTCAAATCCAATGCAAAAGGTCAAAAATTTTCCAGAAGCCATCCAAGGTTTTGAATTCAAAGTCTTTTAGTGCCTGAATTTTTCAGTGACTAAGTATCAGTTCCTGAACCAAAACCATAACTTAATATTTTTTGGCAGCGCTATGGTTAAGTGGTGGTGCTATGGATGGCGTGGAAGAGATATCAAAAATAAAGGAAAGGCTTCTGAGAAGCGTGGAAGTCGATAACATTGGAGAAGCTGCAAATGAAGATGAAATGGTTTGCCCGGAGTGCGGTACAGAGCTGATCCCTGCAGAAGGTTGTGCCTTCTGCCCATCGTGTGGATGGAGCCCCTGTAAATAAAAAATGAGAGGGTGGTGCTATGATGAGCTACGATACGGAATGTGTGTTCTGTAAGATAATTGAAAAGAAAATACCTTCGGCCACCATCTATGAAGATCCTTACGTGATCTCTTTCCTAGATATAAATCCCAGGTTTAAGGGCCATGTTTTAGTTGTGCCTAAAGTGCACGTTTCCACACTTGACCAGCTGGGTGATGAAGCAATAGCGCATCTTTTTGTTGTGGTCAAACACATAGCAAAGAATCTTGTGGAGAATTTGGGCGCAGCGGGCTACAACATTATGATAAACAACGGCAGAGTGGCAGGGCAGGTTGTACCCCATCTCCATGTGCACATAATTCCGCGCTACAAGGATGAGAAACAAGGAATGGGTTTTGAAGTTGCGTTCCCTGTCGATGAAAAAGCGAAAAGCATGCTAAACGATATAGCGGAGAAAGTGAAACTAACCAAAGAAATAAAACCCATCTTCAGGAGTGAGGAAAAGAAAGAGCAGAAAGGCCATGAGGAGGAAGAAAGAGAGGGGAACTCGGAGAAAAGTGGTAAATCAAGCTCCCTGCCCTATGAAAGCGAGTACTTCAATGATGACGGCACACCTAAGTTTAAATAGTCCAAGCTTCGGACATTCAAGTTATGTTTTCGGGTTTTTGAATTTTGGTGTCGTTAACGGTGGTTTTACCGTTGCATGAAATTAACGTCCCAGAAATCGAAATAAAAATTAATAATTACGAACGCTATTGATGATTTGCGGACAAAAGGATTCTGAAAACAATTTGGTGGATGTGGTGAAAAACTTTTTATCCGATGCTATCCGAAGTAATGTCCCCAATTTTGATCTCTCCTATACAATTTTCTAGCAATATATCAAGCGAATGGTAACCCAAGAACCATAGCCCTGCTACAAACTTTAACGGATCTACCCCCAATTCCCTACACCTATCAATTAGATGGTTTTTGATTTTTTCGATATCTTCACTATTACAACCTAACTTATGGGCAATTTTAATTACCCACGTATCCATAGGAAATGCCCATTTGGCGTCCTCATATGTCATTTTTATTTGTGGATTCATTAAAACAATATCTCTGATGATGAAAGTGGAGATTTTATCTGAAACAGCTCTTATGTTTATCAATTCTTCATACGCTGCTTTAACCCCGAAATTGACAATCGCATCTCTTAAATAATTGTAAATATTCTTCTTATCATCATCTGAAATGAGCTTCAAAACATCAAGAACCATCATTATATCTTCATCATTACCTAAGCAAGTTACCTTATTGTAAGTTTTGTTGTCCCATTTTACTTTGACTTCTTTTGGAGTAATTAGAAGCTTTACAATTGGATTTTTTCCTACTACTTCCTTCCTGAAATCTGGATCTTTAATGCTATTTTTTCTTCCAATATTTTTATTCTTCTTGAACTTCAAAATACATTCTTTGTCAAAATATTTTTTCTTTTCTTTAAGCTTCTCATAAGATGTGTTCAGATCTCCATCAGTGATGGAAAAATAATCTTTCAAAGTTTCAATGGTAAAATAATAATATTCGTTAGACAATTTGTCTCGTCTTCCTCTCATAAACGAATGGCTAAGAAGGAATTTTAGCGCTTCCCACCAATTGGTCTGCAACCTTTCTTTGTTCCACGGGTCAAGATATCTTCTGCAATATCTCTCACCGAGCCGTTCAATGTTTTTCATAATTTTTTCGTAGTTTTTCATATTTCAGACACCTCAACATTATTTCTGCTAACACCGATTGACCAGATTAATTTTTCTCGTAGAATCTCTCACTTTTTGTTTCTTATCCTTCAAACCATTGGCAGTCTTAAACCGTCAATACAATTCCGACTTCAGAGAGTAAAGGAATATTACTAACCTCGAGCTTGTGCTCCTTAACTTAATATCAGTATGCAGTACGCAGTTCTGTTTACGGGAATTTTTCTTTTAAAACCTTTTAAAAATTAAAATAATTTTCATTCAACAATGTGATTTTGTTTTTCCTCATGTCTCGTTTACCCTTAAAAATTTTCCTCCCTTAAACATTAAGCTGTGTGATCACCATGCAGTACGATTTCAGAAAGATCGAGCAGGAAGTTAAGGCGTACTGGGAGAAGAACAAAGTCCCAGAAAAAATTGTGGACTTCGAGGAGAATCTAAAGAAAAAGGGTAAGAAATTCTATCTACTTGATGGTCCTCCGTATGCAAATGCGCCACCCCACGCCGGGCATGCCATGACCATAGTCTTCAAGGATCTCTGGGGTAAGTTTAAGTTCATGAATGGTTATGCTGTCTGGTTCCAGCCGGGTTTTGACTGCCACGGACTGCCAATTGAGAACATGATGGAAAAGAGACTTGGCATACAATCCAAAAAGGAGATTGAAGAAAAAGTTGGTGTTGAGAACTTTATAAAGATGTGTAAGGAGTTTGCCACTCAGAATCTTACCGAGTGGATGAACTACTATAAAGATCTTGCAGCCTGGAAGGGTTGGCTACAGCCCTACTTGACTTATGAGCCATACTATATAGAGAGCACATGGTGGACCGTCAAGAAGCTCTTCGATGAAGGGTTGATGGTCAAGGGTAAAAAACCAATCCACTGGTGCCCGAGGTGTCAGACCTCCATTTCGGGGTATGAGGCAACGGATTCATACAAGAATGTCACAGACCCTTCCATTTATGTTAAGTTCAAGGTTAAGGACAAGGAGAATGAATACCTCCTTGCGTGGACCACCACACCGTGGACTCTGCCAGCCAATGTAGCTCTCGTTGTGCATCCAGACGAGAACTACGTTAAAGTGAAGGTCAATGATGAGATTCTCATTCTTGCTGAGAAAAGGCTTGAAGATGTGATGAAAAGAGCGGGAATTGAAAGTTATGAGGTTGTGGAAGTCTTAAAGGGTAAGGATCTTGACGGGATAGAATATGAGCCCCTCATGTCAGAGCTGCCGGTTCAGCAGGAAGCTGCAAAGAGCGGGAGAGCCCATAGGGTAGTGCTGTCTGTACCGATTCTGAAGAAAGTAGTTGCTTCTAAGGTTATGGTCAAGAAAGAGATCGAAAGTAAGGAGAGTGAAGAGGAAGTATTCGGCCACATGGTAACGATGAATGTCGGTACAGGGATAGTGCACTGTGCCCCCGGCCACGGGCCTGAGGATAACAAGCTCGGGCAGCATTATGACCTGCCCGTGCTCTCTCCTGTTGATGATGAGGGCAGGTTTACCAGCGAGGCTGGATGGCTTAAAGGTAAGTTTGCGAAGGATGCCGATAAGGAGATAATAGAACATCTGAGAGCAAAAGGTTTGCTCTTCCATGCTGAGAGAATAGTACACAGCTACCCGCTCTGCTGGAGGTGCAAGACACCTTTAATTTATCGCACCACCGACCAGTGGTTCTTCCGCATCGATCCGATAAAGGATCTCATGCTCAAATTCAACGAAGAAACAATGTGGCTCCCTGATTTTGCAAGGGAGAGAATGAAGCATTGGGTGGAGAATGAAGAGGATTGGTGTATATCCACGCAGCGCTACTGGGGAGCTCCGATCCCAATCTGGGAGTGTAAGAACTGTGGACACATGATTGCCATCGGCAGCAAAAAGGAGTTGGATGAGAGAATGATAAATGAAGTTAAGCTTGATGATCTTCACAAGCATGTCGTTGATAAAGTTGTGCTGCGCTGCGAGAAGTGTGGAGGGGAAATGAAAAGGATTCCAGACATAATAAATATATGGGTGGAGAGCGGTGTCGCTCCTTGGGCATCACTCGGCTACCCTTACAATGATAGCGGTCTGTTTAACAAGTTGTGGCGCGTTGATCTGGTTGATGAATCTCAGGATCAAATAAGAGGATGGTTCCACGCGATGCTTTTCATGTCAGCTGCAACTTTCAAAGAGAGGCCATACGATGTTGTGTGCATGAACGGATGGGTTCTTGATGAAAAAGGAGAGAAGATGAGCAAAAGCTTGGGCAACGTGATCTCGGCTGAGGAGGCCTTCGAGCAGCTTGGTGCTGATGTTCTAAGGCTTTACGTATGCTACAGCACAGCTCCATGGGAAACGCACAAGTTCAGCATGAATGAAGCAAAGGAGCTTTTCCGCTTCATGAACATTCTTGTCAATATTTCCAATTTCATCGACATGTACGGTGTAAAGATAAGGCTTGATAACCAACAGTATGTAAGCAGGGCCGAAGACAGATGGTTGCTCTCGAGGTTGAACTCAACCATAAAAAGAGTTACTGAGTACATAGACACCTTCCACTTCCATTACGCTGCCAGGGAAATCGTGAACTTCGTGATGGAAGACTTCTCGCGATTCTACCTGAAAATAGCAAAGGAGAGGTACGATGAAGGTGTGGACAGGGATGCCATGGATTACGTCATCTCCAGAGCTTACTTCGAAGTGTTGAAAATGCTTGCGCCGTTTACACCGTATGTTGCTGAGTACCTCTATCTCAAGGTTTTCAGAGAGATTGTAAGAGAGGGATCCATACATCTGCTGTCCTGGCCTTCATGGAACGAAAAGGAAATCGACGAAACTCTGGAAAGCAAAATGGATCTTGTCATGGGTGTGGTGGAGGAGGTAAACTCCATGAGGCAGAGCCGCAATATAAGGCTCAGGTGGCCTCTCGAAGAGGTTGTGCTCTCCGCGAATGAGCTCACCGAAGCTCTTGGTAATCTAAAGGAGATAATCATGAAACTCGCGAATGTGAAGAGAGTTAAAATAAGGGATGACATCCAATTAGATTACGAAGTGAGACCAAGGTATGATGTTATAGGACCCAGATTCGGAAAGAGAACTAGAGAGGTTGTGGAGGCGCTCAAGTCTCTAAACGGAAAGGATGTGCTCGAAGCTCTTGAAAAAGATGGAAGAATCGAGATTGGTGGTTTTGAACTAACAGGAGACATGATCGATGTTAGAGTGAAGTTGGTTTCCCTGCCCGAAGGCTATGACGGCAGAGTGGTGAAGAACACCGCCGTGCTTCTTAAGGTTGAACTAACACCCGAGCTTAAGGAGGAGGGTATCGCAAGGGAATTCATAAGGAGAATTCAGCTCGCGAGGAAGGAACTTGGTCTGAGGTTTGAGGATAAGGCTGTGGTTGCTGTTGAGGGAAGTAAGGAGTTCGTGGAGAGATGGAAGGAAATGATTGAAAAGGACACCAATATATCCGTTAGGTTTGAAACTGTGGAGGACGGAGATGAATTTGAAACTGAGGGAATCCGGATCAAATTCAGAATTATTGGGGCGTGACTCGTTTATTAGCAAATGGACGTATTGATACCGATGATTTTCAGAAAACCTGTTATGAAACTGCTGAGGTCGCATCCCGTTTCTCTGACTTTATCCAGAAATCCGCCTTCCTTGGTCAAAAAAACAAAAATAATCATACCTATGAAAAGTGCCAGCATTATCAGCCCGAATTCCGTTAGGCCCAATTCAAGACCTTTCCTTCTTTTAAATGTGCCTCCCGGCATGAACCACTACCTTCCAAAATATGTCAATGCTGTGTGAAAGAGCACGTAGAGGAGCAGGATTCCGAACAGGAGAGTTATGAGAAGAGATATCGACAGCTGCAGACCCTTTCTGTATGTTGTACTATTCGTGCTGAGAAATACCATAATATATTTAAGGTGAGTATCACATTTATAAGTTATGGTCAAGCAGGGAAAGAAGGGCACATCTCATATAGAAGTTGTGTTTATTATACTGTTGCTTGTGTTTCTGACCTTTATTTTTATTGTACTTTTCAAACACTGGAATGTTAAACTTGATGAAAAAATAAAGAGTATTTTTGACAAAATTATGGATGTTGCAAGGGCGAAATTCGGAGTGGTGATTTGATGGCAAGTGTGCGAAAGGGTTTTGAGAAGGTGTTCTGGATAGTTATAGTTATCATAATCGCCATGGTTATGGGATATATTATTATTAAAATAGGGGGTGCCAACCTGCACAAGTTCGGAGAACTCGTCAGTTCGGGTATAGAAAAATCTAACCAGACGGTACAGGAAGGTATGAAGAACATAACAGGAGGTAAATGGTAAATGCCCCAACGCAAAATGTTTACACAAAACATACGGGATTGGTATAAAAAAGGTCTTTCATTTTTGGAAATAATAATAATTCTTCTTATACTCATGATAATGGCTGCGATTATAATACGGGTATACGGCGGTACTCTGCTTCCTGCGTTCAAATCCACAAAACAATCGATAAATCAGACAACCGTGGGCATAGGGGAGAAAGTCAATGAAACCGTGGGGGGTGGCAGCAGCACATCATGTTCAATTGAGCTGAAGGACATAACAAAGAACAACGATGGAAAGTGCGTTATAAACCTGAAACTCACAGGCACCACAAGCGGCACGGTAACTATAAAATCGAATGATAAGCCGGAAGCTGAGTGCACCGTGTCCGATGACGGCACCTGCACCGCAGAAATTACCGCACCCGCAGACGGTAAGGAAACTAATATCACAATTACCAAAGATAATTGTCAGAGCATATGTATAGTCATTAATTCTACTTGTGGGAAAACAGGTGAGTGCTGATGCGCGGAAGCAATAAAGGTCTCTCCTGGGTGGAGATCATCTTTATTATATTATTAATGACTGCCGTGGTACTTATAATAATAAAATTAGGTAAAGGTTCTGTGGACAAAATCTTCGGTCTCGCAGACCTCCCTTGGGAAAAGGCTGGAGGCTGAAAGGTCGATTTTATGGTCAGAAGAAAGGCTCTGGTCGGCGGGCAGATAATGCTGATAATTTATATTGTCGTGTTTATACTCTGTATCGCCCTCGCATACATCCTGCTTGAAACTGTGGCATCCCCCATCATCAGTGCCATTCAATCCAACTGGTGGTGGCTTGGCAAGATCGTGGGTATTGGGAAGTATGTGGCCGGTCTGTTGCCGAAATGATACTGGGTTATCCCTTTCCATCAATTAAAAATAAAAATTCCCCATTCCATAATCGGAATATGGATAAAAAAACTGTTGAAGTTGCCGACGGTATTGTTAAAATAAAGCTCCCTTCGACACTTTATTCAAAAAGCACTGTTATGAGAGCTGCATACAGAATGCTTGAGACATGCAGAGTTCGTGTGCTCGGAGACGGTATCGAGGAGATCACTGTGGAGTTAAAGCCGCCTGAAGGGGAGAACACAGAGGAACTCATTGATGCGTTCTTTGCTGAACTGCTGCAGGCGGAGATGGAAGAGATGAATCTACGCAGGTTTGGAGATGTAAGAAAACTCCTGCTGGAGCTGGCGATAAAGGGGGTGATACCGGACATATCAAAACAGTCTGAAGATTATGAAGGTGTAGAGAATGAGCTGGAGAGATCGGTTTAGAAAAATGAGATCCATGCTGGTATCCAAGGATGACTGTGAAGGGGCGCTGAACATGTTTCTCCTGTTTACTGCGGTGTGTTCCCTCCCTCTCCTTTCAAAACTTGCACACACCCAATCCACTCACCATAACTGCGTTACAAACGAGCAGAGCTGGAAGGATCTCCAAAATGAGTACAACAACTGGTTGAACAACCACTGGAACAACTGGATAAACTGGCACGATTGGAGTGAATGGTGTGATTGGAGTAACTGGAGTAATGGGGGACACTAAAATATCGCAGATGGTTTTGTTGAGAAGGACAGTTCAGTTTGCATTCATTCATGTGTGAAGAATATGAGCACGATGAAAATAAAAAAGGCCTACTGTGTTTTCGGGTATCAGTGCAACAATAACTGCAAAATATGCGCGGTGAGCTCCGGAGAGAGGGCGAAAAAGGAAAAAATAAGTACCAACGAGCTTGTGAATTTTGTTCTTTCACTGCCAGAAGACATACAAATCCTTGAAATTTCCGGTGGCGAGCCAACCGTGAGGAACGACTTCTTTGAGATACTTGAGAGGATAAAATCGAGAAGGCCCGGGCTGAGTTACGTTCTCCTCACCAACGGCAGGAGGTTATCTTCGCGCTGTTTTGCCGAGAGACTTTCAGCTTATCCTATAATTCATGTTATAGTGGCGCTTCACTCCTGGAAGGAGGAAAAACACGACTGGGTCACGGGAGCGAGAGGGAGCTTCAGAGAAACAATTCATGGTGTGAGAAACGCTCTCGATGCGGGGATGAACGTTGAGCTGAAGACGATAGTCACGAAAGCAAACTATACGGAGCTGGAGAGAATCGCAAGCCTTGTGCTGAGCATGTTTGACGATGTTAAAGCTTTTTCCTTCCATGCTCTCGACATAACGGGAAACGCTCTGAGAAATGCCGAGCTCTTTGCGGTGAGAATGACGGATATCACCGAAAACCTCAGCAGAGCCGCGGAGATCGTGGAAAGCTCGGGACTGAGAGTTAAGTTCTACGGGTTCCCCTACTGCGTCCTTCCGGAACACCTGTGGAGGTTTGTCGCACCGCAGCCGAAGACCATTTACGGTTACAAATCACCCACGAAACAGATAATAAACAGGCGTTTCGAGGACAATTACGGGCTGCTGGAACCCTGCGAGAAATGCGTGATGAGGAGTAAATGCTGGGGGGTATGGTACTCTTATATCGATTACTTCGGCGCTGATGAAATCGTGCCCATAACCCAATAAAATAGGGTGGTGGGATGCGCTACCTACCCAATGAATGTTTCGAGAAAAAATTAAGCAATGGAAAAGTGCTCCTGACCACAAGATTCGGAGACTGGATAATTCTGGACAAAAAGGAGCTGAGGATGCTCAGGAGGGGAGAGGTGAGTGATGACCTTCTGAAAAAGTTAGAAGAAAGAAACATTGTCATAACGGAGGGAAATATCAACAGGGTGTTGAAGAACATAATTAAAAGGTTGGGCTATATTCATTCGATGCCGATGGTGACCGTTCAGATAAATCTAACGCTGAGGTGTAATCTTGCATGTAGGTATTGCCATGCGGAATCCTCACCCGAAAGGTTCGTGGAGATGGACGGAGAAATCATGAGAGATTGTGTGAGGTTCATTGAAAAACTTCCCAAAAAATACATTGGGATTGAGTTTCAGGGAGGGGAACCGTTCCTCAGGTTTGACTTGATGCAGGAGTTCCTGCAGGAGCTTGAGGGGACGGCGAGGAAAAAAGGAAAGAGAATTGTGAGGAAAATCGTGGTATCGAATGGTACTCTCATCGATAAAGACATCGCGCGATGGGCCGCCAAGAACGGAATGAGTATCTCGATATCGCTGGACGGTCCGAAAGAGATCCACGATAAACACAGAATATACCCGAACGGACACGGCACTTATGAGGATGTTATTTGTTCCATCCAGCTACTCGAAGAAGCAGGGGCGGGCTCAACCTCCACAGCCACCATAACCAAGCACACCATGGAGAACGGCGGTGCTGATGCGGTGATCAAGGAATATTTGAGATGGAAAAGGCCGTTCATATTTTACAGGCCCGTGATGAACGCGGGACGTGCCCAAAGCAACGAGAATCTTTTTTTGAGTGCTGAAGAATTTTTATCGTTTGTTAAGGGAAGCATAAATAACGTAGTGAAGCTTAAAAAACACGGAATAAGATTCAGAGACAAGTTCGTGGAATATTACCTGAAAAATGTGTTTACCACGGTGCGTCAATATTCCTGCCTCCGGGATGTCTGCGGGGCAGGTATAACGCATCTCACAATAGCTCCCGACGGTACCGTTTATCCCTGCGACTCCATGAAAACCCTGCCCGAGTTTTTTTTAGGATCTCTAAGGGATCCTTACAAGAAAATTTACATTAATCTCCTCCAGTCCATGATTTATCCGCAGGATGTAGCCGCTGAGTGCTCATCATGTCCTTTTATTGGATTCTGCGGCTTTTGCAAGAGAGAGAATTACGGTGTTGCGAAATCCGTGCTGCCATACCACTTCATAAGCGAGGATTGCAGGTTCAAAAAACTGTTCTTCACTTATGTTTTTGAGAACATCGAGTTCTTCAGGGATAATTTCGGTGAGTTGATTTCTGATTTGTGCGGGAGGTACGAGGTGAGATGAGGCTGGTTCAGGTCGGTGGTGTAATTCTGCTTTACGCGCTTGCAATTCACTTCTTCAGAGATTTCTATAATGCTACGATCGCGAGCATACTCTCCCTGTACGTAGCAACTGTAGTAACCGTGGGGTGGTTGTTCGGTTGGAAATCTGTGACCTCTGCTTTCGAAACATCTTTACTGTATGTTTCGGGATATTCGGCAGGGTTTCTTGCTATTTTTTTGTGTTCGATGTTATTTCTGGGAATCGCAAAACATATTGCTTTTTTGGTGTCACTTGCAATAATTTCCTCGATCTTCTTCTTATCTGAAAAGATTAAGGGAGTGTTCGGATTTGGAAATAATACATTTTGTAGTAGTTGGATTTGTTTTTTTTCTATCATTTTAATCGTAATTGGTTGTATGCTTTCATACAGGTTCGGTGTACTTGAAATTTTTTTAAAAATTGTTTTTTTGATTACAATTTTTTACACCGTCCCGGAATTTGCAACACTTGAGGTTGAGGTAACTCATAACCTGGTTGGTGAATTTCCCGCGGAGACAATATGGATCTCTTCTAATGGTGTATGTAGGTATTCTTTGTCCCTCTCAAAGCTTAGAATCTTAATGAATTTACTTAAACTTAGTTCTTCGGTTGTTGTGCATCCATGGAAAAGACTTGAAAAAAAAGAAATAGAGGTGCTGAAAAAAAACGAAATAAAAACCGTGAGAATCCAGAGGAAGCTTCCTCCGTATCTCGTGCTGCTGCTTTCCGTGTTGATTCTAATTATTCTCACTCTTCTGGTAAGGTTACTGAGTAAGTTCCAAAAGTTTGTGGTGTGATCGCAGCGTTGGAAATTATGTCATTAGAAATACAGACCCTGTCACCATCACACCTATTGTCGTCAACATTTATATTTACGATGAATCTCAGCACCACGGGCTCCCACCTGTTTTTTTCAACATCAAATACCTTGTAATCGTTGTCAATAATCTCCACGAGTATTTTGAGATCCTTAAAGACGTATCTGTGGTAGTATTCCATAATACACTTATGCCAGTAACTCCGCGCTACTCTACAACCGTCACAGCAATACATGCCACAGTCACCGCCCACGACCTGAATTAATTTCTGTCTCTCCACGTGAATGAGATTTTTGTTCAATCCCTCGAACTCAAGTCCACAACCACCGGTAACCGTGTCGGTTATGGTCATCATCGTTAGAGCGTTCCTGTTTTCCCGAAGTTTATTTATGAGATTTCCGATGTTTTTCATATACACTCCGTACGCTTCGCTCAAATTCCCACAAAAATCCTCTGTTGTTATCCTATTGTTGAGGACGGAACTGCAGTTGTTCTCCACAGCTTCACATAGCTCATTGGCGTACGGGTTCTGACAAAAATCGTCCAGCTCGGTAAAGGAACCGTGGAGTTCCAAGGATGGAAATGCACCATCGCATAGAATATCTTTTTCATTCTGAAGCGGAGTGCAATTAGAAACAAGGTTTTCACACTCCTCTTTGGTTACCTTTAAGTCTTTACATACACTGTTCAGCAGTTCTTTGAATTTCAGTCTGATACTGCCATACGATATAAATTGAGATATAAGGTTTACCGCGTTTTCATCTCTAACTTTATAAGACAACACTGTGGTTTGAGTTGGTGTCGCCCTGCCACAACACGGTTTTTTATTATCATTAACACTTTCCCAGCTGTGCTTATTGCTCAAATATATTAACCGCCATCCAATTCCTCTGGCTGAGCTTGCATTTAGATCCGATTCAAGCTCGTTGAGAGCTGTGAGGATAACCCTTTCAAAATCAGCTTTACTGTAGGTTGGTGTCGGATCATCGGGGCAATCTTTGCAGGTGAGCGGACCACATACCCATTTACCGCTGACCTTGGCAAAATCTTTGAGCTGTTTATTTGATTCCTCGAAAATTTTTCTCACAAGCCAGTCGTTTATGTGATCAACAAAGGTGTTCCCGTAATCGATCAGAAGTCCCAGCCGTGTGGAAAGATTAGTCTCCGTGAACATATTTGAATGCAGGAAGACCATAGGAGTTCCGTCGCTGTACTTGATTGTTACATTCATCCCCTTACTCATCCAGACGCTGCCGTGTATGTAGTTGGTGGATGGATCGAATGTCACATTGGGCTTTGAACCCACGAATTTCATCCCGTAAAAGTTAGTACCCTTAGTGTAGTATTCCTCGAGATACTTTTCCATGAGATCCTGTATCATGTCCCTTGCGCAGTCTACAACTCTGAAATCCTTGGGATTACCATACTTATATATGGTGGCGACAACACCCCTCAGCTTCGCTGTGCCGTTTTTTGAAGCAATGAGCTCGATTTCATTGTTGTGGATCGCATCACCCTTGATAAAATAAACACCAGTGGTGGTTGCTTTCTTCAGGAGAGTGTGGTCGGACATTATGCTTACCTCTCCTCTCTTTATAAAGTAAAGCGTCAGCATGACCTCCCCAACAGTAAACCCGTTATCAACATCGAAGTTTATCTTGAGCGGTGTTGTTGTCAGCCATCCGTCGAAATCTCTGAAATAAGCTATTGGCTTGTAAACCTGCATTCCCGTGCCTTCGGCCTGAACCCAGTAAAGGATATACTCCCCGTTCACATTCTCAACACGCATACAGCTTCTGTCCGTGCCTTCCAGCCTCACCTTCACGTTCATAACAAACTTCCTTCCAGAATTGTCCGTTGTTATTCCGCTCTCCGTTATCATGCGGGATGTTACCATGCCGTGAGATGCATAATCCAGAACGGTTTTCATCATGGCGAACAGTAATGCGGGCTGCTCCTGACTTTCTTTTATCAGCGCAATTTCGTATTTCCCCTTCTCGAGAAAGTTCCTTATGATCTCTCCCTCAACGATCTGCATTCCCTCAAACGTTCTGCTGAGCATCCATAAACCGAATCCCACCCACATCATGAGGAGAATTGCAACAGCAAGTACAGATGCGAATGCCTTGTTTTTTTCGCCTGCGCTCATACGCTCACCCGCCCAGCGTGACCACATTTATTCCTTTGGGAACTTCATTTTCCTTTACATTGTTGAAGATAAGCACATACCTTACCGACAGGTCATAATTGGGTGTTGGAACGTCCATCTCCTCCTTAAAGAGGTATTTACCCCCGAAACACGCCCCTACATCAGAGGGATACTTAATATAGTTGTCCCATGTGAAGCTGTCCACATTTTCGGGATAAAAGACTCTGTTCACGAAATGTCTATTTTTTTTACCAATAGATAATAACGACGGTAGTGTGCAACTGTCATATTTTTTGAGGGGTGGAAGTGCTTTTTCAACTGCAACTTTGAGATTTATTTTTCCTGAAACATTTCCATAATCTATGTAAATCTCTCCCCATTTGGGAATGAAACCCTTTACCTGAGATAACAACACGTGGCTCGCACCGTAACTATAGATTCCGAGGAGTTCATCCAGCTCCAGAGTGCTTTGTTTTCCTGAATCCAACATCGGTCGTGTGTTAAAGTACATCAAATACTCTGTGCCATTTCGTTCTAACGCGTAATACCTAATCACAGAGCCTATTTTCTTCATATTGTCGGTCCACGGCAGAAAGACCATAATGACGGTGCTGAGTGTGAAGAGTAGCAGGAAAATCGGCACCTCCAGACCCAGACCCTTTATCTTTCCACCATCATGTAGCTTCGCCATATAACTGAATCACCTTCACATTATGTTTGTTATGTTCAGATAAGCGAAAACAACTTCAGCCGGAAATCCGTCATCGGTGGTTACATGATAAACTATGGTCTGGTTCATGTTTTTATTTTCCACATTTTTCAGGGTCTTTTTCATAATCACTGACTGAAAATCCGGAGAGTATACGGTGATTTTGATCACGTACTTTACGTTATCATTGTCTATGCAATCCAGCGTCCCTCCGTCATCAAGAGCCTCTATCTTGCTTCTGTTGAGCACGAACATTCTCTTTCCTTCAATTGATGTGTTGGCTATGATACAGCTATCGGTCATAATTTTGTTGGCGTATGCTTCAACGATCCTTTTTTCTGCCAGTAAATTGACCATTTCAGCATTAAAGCTTGATTCTGATGTAAAGACAAGAAGTGCTGTGGAAGCCATAACAATGATTATCATTGCACTGAAAACCTGCGTGTAGGGCAAACCACCCTTTTTCCCTTTTTCCTCTTTACCCTTTAGCATATGTTCTCCACCGTCCTGCAGCAGGTTTTGTTTGCAGCATTACAGATCTCCAGCATGGGTGTGCAGTCAACAATCTTTTTTACTATGCATAATTTATTCACACCACTTACGGTTGATTTCACAGCGTACGGGATATCGTGTGGATAGGAGACCCGTATGTTCCCCGTTGGTGTATGCAACAACACCGTTAGCTCTCTATCCGTGAGACTAACGGTGAATTTTGGTGTTATCGCTTCATAAACCACATAGCCCTGCTCGGATGAAGCCACTTCCAGAAGAAGGGAATATATGGTTGATGCTGTATTTTTTGTGAGGGTTACCCTGTCTATGTTTATCTTCATTACGGAGGTTGAATAAAACGCCGCCATTGCGATTATGGTGACAACAAGTATTCCCGCAACAACAATCATCGTTAGGCTTTCTTCCGCCATCGATCTATTTTAAAATTTCGGAGTTATATAAACGTTTGGAGGGCTTGCAGTTCAAAAAATTTTAGATGGTGTCTCCACCGAACCTGAAAAACCCTCCGCTCATTTCGTACCAGATCTTAGCTACTATTTCCTTCTTTGTTACCTTAAACGACTTTCTTACTGTAAATCTTTCGCAGAACAAATGCTTATAAAATACCCCGGGATCAATGAGTTTTATGGAGAACATCCTTCAATTCCTGAAAGAAATCCCTTCCATGGTTGAGGAAGAAAAAGTTTTTCTTTTAATAATAGACGGTCTGGGGAGAAACAAAATAAATCCTCCAGGCAAAAACTTCAGAAAAATTGTTTTTCAGACAGTTTTTCCTTCAAGTACACCTACATTTTTCTACACATTTCATTCCTTGCTGCCTCCCGAAAAACACGGATATCTTGAATGGTATATGCGCTTTAAAAATGAAATAGTGGCAATTCCTCCCTGGAAAACTATTTCCGGAAAAGAATTAGAACTCGGAAAGGAAATTAGAAAAAAAGATGTGTTTCCGTTCAGACCCTTGTCCCAAATTCTTTCAAAAAAAGGATTTTCTGTTTGTTATTACACACCATTTGCAGATTCTGTTTTTACGAAAGCCACAAGCAAGGGTGCTGAAATAAGAGGAATAAATTATTTTTCCGAGATTTTTCCCTGGGCGATCATGATTTTTCGTTCATTTACTGGCCTTCAATAGACGTGATCTTGCACGAGAGGTTTAAAGATGAGGCCTTCAGCGTTGAAACAAAAATGATCAATTTTTACATTTCCATCCTTTGGAAAAAAATCCTGCGTAAAAGCAAATTGATAATAATGAGCGATCATGGACTGACGGAAATTAAGAGAGAGGTTAAACTGCCCATCATAAATGGTTATCCCGTGGGTGGGGGGAGGGTGGCATTTTACATAGCGAAAAAGGAAGATGTTGAAAAAATTTTAAAGAGAAGAAAAATTCCGGCAAAGGTTTTCGAGTTAGAAGAGATCTACAGATCTCCTGTAAAGAGATGTTACGAAAATTTTGGCAATGTTGTTGTGATTGCTGAAAAAAATGTTGGTTTCAGATATCCTTTTGGAAGTGAAGAAAAGCTTCGGGGTTCTCACGGAAGCATGACTAAAGATGAAATGCTCATAAACGTGTGGATTGGAAAGAAATGACCAAATCACGAGGAACGGAAAAACACTAAAATAAAAAGGGAGTATTGGAATTTTTGAAAAATAAACTTGATAAATAATTATAAATTATAAAGAAACTCCTATTTTATATCAAAGAATTGAAAAATACTTCATCGATAAAAGAAACTCCGCTTTTTTATGATCGCTGTGAAGGATAAGTTCGAGGAGTCTATACTTTTTTAGCGAAAAACAAGACCATAACTTACGAATCGAGATGTTTGCGATTGTATGGAGCACAGTTGTCCTTTTTTCAACACGTTTTTTTGGATATGACGGAACGAATTCCCGAGAATGAACCGGTTTCGATGGACGGGCTGGATGAACGGTACTGATGGAAATGGTTTCCTGACCGAGTTTTTAATGAGTAGGCGGATTCGCCAGCAGTTTAACTATCGTGATTGCGAAGTTTTCCGCAGCCTTTGGCCCGTTTGCCGTTACTATGTTCCCATCCACCTCAACATCCCTACCCGTATAAATCGCTCCGGCGTTTTCCAGCACTTCCTTTGCACCGCTCCATATGGTTGCACGCTTACCTTTGAGTATACCAGCTCTTGCCAGAATGCCCGGTGCAAGACATATTGCTGCCACCACTTTACCACTCTCATAGGCCTCCCTCGCGATTTTCAAAGCTCTCGGGTTGTCATAAAACACTGTGGAGCCACTACCTCCGATGAAAATGATGGCATCAAATTCGGATACGTTCACATCATAGATGGTGTTGTTAACCATAACCCTCATCCCCAGCATGCCCCTCACCATGCCCGTTTTGAGGGATGCGACAACAACACGCACTCCGCTTCGTTTCAATACATTCATTGTTACGGAATACTCCTCATCCCTGAAGTTCTGTGGTGCTATTATGAGAAGGGCGCTCTTGTTGAGAGGTTTTTCGGGGAGATTGACGGTCAATTTCTCATTTGCGGTTATGCCTACAGATCTATCCGTGTTAGAAACGCACCCAGAGGTTATCAAAACAAGTGTGAGCAGTCCGAACAAAATTAGTGCTTGTGCTCCGCGCATGTTTATACTTTGGGTTCAAAATTTTTAAACAGAAAACGGAGTTAGTGTTCAACATCCGTGTATTCACCCTCAACAACCATACCCACAACCTTGCTTCCGAGAACAAAAGGATCTCCATCCCAAATAAGAAAGCTCGCAAGCTTACCTTTTTCAACCGTGCCCAAAATATCATCGAAACCGTGGATTTCAGCAGCCTTCTTACTACTAACGCCTATAACTTCGTGCTTCTCTTTCCCGTACATGAGGAGATATCTGGTCTGTAAGAACAGGTTCCTTGCAAGCACCACAGGATGATCCGTCATCAGGCAGTATGAAGCGTTGGACTCCACAAGTTGCTTTACATTGCGGTAGCTCTCGTGCTTCAGCTCCACCTTGTATGCAAATGCATCTATCGGGCCATAAGTTACTGGCACGCCTTCCTTGGCAAGTAAATTAAAGATGTCCCTGCGGAAAACATCACAAAGGTGGTCCGCCACGAAGTTTATGCCGAATTTCTTCTTCAGCTCGAGAAGGTAAAGAACATCATCTTCCTTGTGAACATGAACCTTAGCGAGTTTCTCCCTCCTGAGGAGAGAGATGAGGTGCCTTTCTGTAACGCTGAGAGAGAGCTGAAATTCTTCCTCCATCTCTTTAAGTTCATTCTCCATCTCCTCCCTGCTCATCTTTCCTTTATCCACCATCTTCTGAAGCTTCTTTCTTTTCCTTTCCTTCTCCATCTCGTGCAGCTTTAGTTTTGCCTTCAACCTCTCGAGCCTTGCCTCAAGCATGGCATAAACTCCCATTCTTGTCGAGGGTCTCGTGCCTTTCCAGGATGTTGTTGAGCGGGGGTTATGACCAAGTGCCATTTTATAACCTACCTGCCTGACAAAGCCTTCCGCTCTGTTCCTTGCAAAGTTCCTTACGAGTATCGCTTGTCCTCCCACCAGGTTGCCGCTGCCGGGAACAACAATGGAGTAAAGCACACCGTGGTTTACGGCTTCCTCAAAAGCCCTGTCATCGAAGTATATGGAATTTAAGGGGTTATTCGAGGGTATTATTTGGGCAAGAATATCGTTAGTCTCATCTTCTTCATAAGGCTCGCCATGTCTCGCCATACCTATGTGGCTGTGTCCATCAATGAAAGCAGGAGTGATAACTTCACATTCCACAACCTCACACTCTGGCTTTATCTGTGTAACCTCCACGATGTTAGTATTTTCCACCACAACGTAAACATCCTTAAGCACGGAATTTCCGTCGTAAAGGATCCTTGCTTTATAGGCATGCATGCTTTTGAATTCCTGTGGAAAAATTTTTATATCATGGAGCTTATTCCTATTTATCCGGACAAAAAAATTGCACGGAGGTGATGTAATGGCAGGTGAGGGTCTTTGTGGAACCCAGCAAGAGGGTGGTGTACGGTCCAGTAGATGAAGATTTTCTAAAAAAGAGTTTGAAACCCTACAGAATTAGAGATCCGGATTCTGTACCAAAATACGAGTTTGTGATAACACATCTTGAAGTTTATGTGAGGGAGAACGGGAAGAAAAGGGTTCTTGACTGTCCTTACGATGTTCTGCCCTTGAGAAGCAGGGAGGTGGATGATCTGCTTACCAGATGGCTGAAGGACGGTGTTATTGTAGGATATACTGTGAGAAAGGTTTGAACCCCCCTTCCTTTTTCTCTATTTTTTGGGCAAGAGTAGAGAAGTCAAATGCAAAATGGTAAAAATCGATATAAGGTGGGGAAAAGGAGTGCCGGCAGCGTTCCGGGCTTCCCGGGCGAAAGCCCAGTACAACCCGGATCGCACCCGTGCTTAACTTCCGTGTTCGGAATGGGAACGGGTGTTTCCACGGGCCTATGGCCGCCGGCAAAAGAAATATAAGTAGGTAAGATTTTTAATGTTTGCGCTTTGATTGATGGAATAATCCGGAGTTGATAAAAACTCCGCTCGTTGTCGGAAACACCCGTAAGGTGGACGAAATGAAAACCAAAAATAATATTGCGGCTAAGGTGATCGTGCTTCTTGTGGTAGAAACCGTCGTTGTTGCGACGATAATTTTCTTTGCGGTACGTGCCCAAAAAATAGGTTTGAACACTGTCCTGGTAATTGCCGGATTTATGGGAGGATTCGGTGGATTTTTGTTTGTCTATTCGCTGAGCAAAGCAAAAAAAGCAAAAAGGGAAATTGAAAAACTGGATAAAGGTAAAAAGCTTGCCACTGCCATTTGTTACCCTCTCAAAGATAAAACGAGGGAATGGATCATGACTTTGGGTGTTCTGGTTGTGGGTTCGGTTGCAATAGTAATCGGTATGGTTCAGCACATCACAACGAAAAACCCCGATATCGGATCCATGTCTCCGCTCCTTTCATTCCTCTGGATTCCTTTCTGGTTTATTGCCGTCAGCATGAAAAGATCGTATGAAATTTACGAAAAAGGCATAGTTTTCGGAGTCAGATTTATAGAATGGGAAAAAGTGAAAGGTTATAAAAAAACAAACGGCAAAGTTATGGTATTTCTCGATACACTACCGAAACGAATAATATTGAGGGATGAAAAAGGCGAAGTTTCAAAAATTTTGGAAAAATATGCGACGGAATTGTAATTACCATGTTACAGTTCAGCCTGTTGAAAACTCGTCTCCTTTGGGAACAGGCTTTATCACTTACAACTTAAAAAGTGTTGTACACCTATGTTTTGGTGTCCATCCGCAGGATGATGAAGAGAGGAACAACTCCAAGGCATGCCAGCGCGAACACCAGCAAAAGCACCGCCGTCATACCACAGTTCTGCGCAACAAATCCGTAGAGCAGGGATGCAAATGCACCCATAATACCGGCGGGCACAGCCATAAACGAGAGCAGGGTGCTCCTCATTTTTGAAGGTATCGGCTTGTTGATCAGCGAATTATAGATGGGTGTTGTGCCGACCTCTATCCCCATGATCAGAACGAGTAAGAATAGAGCGAGCAAGGAGCTGACATTAAAAAGCAGGATGAAGATAAGGAACAGCACGATCAGTTCCACAAAAATAATTGCCCGTATCTCTCCTTTCATCTTTGCAACTATGCGCGAATTGTAATGGTAGAGCAGAATTGCTATGGTCGATGATGCGAGATAGATCAGATTGAAAAACTGCTCCTTTATAGCGAGAACGCTCTTTATGTAAGGAAAAAAGCCAACAAAGAGGATGGAGTAAGCAGCTGTGTAAAGCAGAAAGCTTAGCATGAGATATTTGAGCATGGCGGAGCTTCTTATTGTCCTTATCGCCTGCCCGTAAGCTTTTAAAATTCCCCGCAGGCGTTCTTTCATCTTTAATTTCGCTATCTTTTTTCTCACAACCGCCTCCTCCGCAAGAGCGATGTTCAGGAGGTTTGAGGACTCGATAACTATGGCTATGATCCACAAATACCTGAGTATGCGGGTAACATCTCCCTTTATTTCGCTCATCCTGAAAAGGAAGACAAAAGCTGTCAAACTTGCCAAAACGAAACTTACTTTTCCATACTTTTCGATCCTGCTCGTGTGCTCCACCCAAGCATGTTCGCCGTAATGCCTCTTTATCTCGTCCATCATCCATGCTGTGAAGGATGTATTTGCGGTCGAACCAGCCCCCATCAGCAGAATTGCAAGAAGGAAGGTATGGTAGCTACTGCCATAATACATCAGAAGGTAAGCAAACGGGAACAGCGAGAAGCAGAGCATAGCCACTTTTTTCCTGCTCCATACGTCTGCAACGGCGCTTACGATAGGCATGAGTACCGTTGGCAGGAGGAAATATATTGCCATCAATGTGCCCAGCTGCATTTGTGTGAGGCCGGCATTTAGCATGTAGATGACGAAGATTGGGTTGAGGAGCGCGTACAGAATCTCGTCCAGTATCGAATTGATGTAAAAAACCCGCAGGTTCTTGAAGCAAGACATTTTATTTAATGTGATGATTTCCGACTATAAAACTTTTTTAGTGTGTGGAAGATCATGCAAAGGGGCTGCGAATCTTCATAATTTACAAATGCAGCAATGCTCTGACCTCATCAACACTCTTTCCAGCAACGAACACATCTTTCTCCCTGCTTTTCTCTCCTCTTAAAATTTCAACTCTCGCGCCAAAAAGTTTGGAGAGAAAGCTAACAAGCTCTTTGTTTGCTCTTCCTTCAACAGGAGGTGCTCTTATCTTCACCTTCAGCCTTCTTCTAGCTTCATCCACTCCGACAATCTCGTTCTTTTTTGCGTTTGGCACTACAATAACGTGCAATACAGTGCCATCTTCCATCTCTTCCAGCATCTTTAAACCCTCCTTATCATCCTTACCATCCAGTCATCAAAGCCCATCTTTCTCCAGAAAGAGTAACCAGCTCTGTTTCTAACATCAACGGAAAGCGTGATGTACTCAACTCCATTACTCCTGAACCATTCAAAAAGCTTGTTAAGAAGCGCTTTACCGACACCCTTTCTTCTGTAGTCAAAGTCAACACACGCATTGGAAATCCTGCCAATTTTCTCAAGCTTTAAGAACGGTCTTGGTTTCTCGATTAACCCAATCATATAGCCCACACCATTCTGCCATCTATTTCGGCAACCAATACTAAAGCATTCTCGCTGGAGATTAAGCTCTCAACATGGTTTCTAAAGCCCTCGGAAGTTTCGCACCCTTTCTTATAAATCTCATCGATTTCTGCATGTATATCTGCGAGCTGCTTGTTTAATTCGACTATGGCCTCAACATCCTGCAAAGACGCCTCACGGATTTTCATCATAGCATTTCTGTTCGGCAACAACCTTTTTATATGGATTCCGTATTCAAACATTCCATGAATAAAGAGCTCGTGAGGAACATAAAGAAAGTTTACATTCTCAATTT
>WAPT01000023.1 GCA_015520605.1 Nanobdellati archaeon | reverse complement strand
GTTATGCTGTTTTTGGGAAAACCCAAAAATCTTGCATAATTTTTCATCCAGAATATAGATTCATAGAATTAAGAATTCTATGTTTTTCAAGACAAGATCCTTTTTCATAGTCAGGACGGGTCTCAATTATTAAATTATTTTCTATAAAAAATATTTCAAAAAAGATGATTTTCAAAAAATATTTTATAACAAATTTTGTTTGATAAATATAATTATAAATATTGTTCTCAAAAAATATTTTTTAAACATTTTTTTATTCATATCGATTTTTTGTATGGTAAAACAGCTAAATCGCGAGACTACAATACTTTAATATCTCGATATATTTTGATTTCTCGAAAATATAAATTTTGGTAAAATTTGCAAAAATTTTGTCAAAATGTGAGAGTTTAAAGAGATAAATGGGAAATAATTCCCCACAATAAACCAAAAATTCGGTCTGTTTGTGAGAGAAATTAACAAAACTAGAAAAATTATGGGAAATCATGATAAAATTAGAGTTGTAAAAAATCCAATAAGGATCTATTATAATAGATTGTGATTAAAAACAAACGAGTCAAGCAACAAAAACCAAAGTAACGCCTGAATGTGAGGGTTAGCACTTAAGGTTCTCTAAGTCCTCAACTTATTTATTGTTATAGTTTGATAGAATTGTTATGGTCAAAAACAAAGTGCTCGTCTTGTGTGTGGATAGAGATGATGATCTTGGGGTAAAGGCAAATGTGAGAGGTCCAATAATAGGAAGAGATGCTGTACTAAATGCTGCAGAAAAGTTAGGGTTAGCAGATCCCTCAGATTCCGATGTTAATGCCATTTTTAGGGCTGTGCAGCTTTATGATGAGCTAAAGAGCAAGGGTGAAAAAGTTGAAGTTGCGGTGATAACTGGCAGCGGAAAGTTAGGGATAGAGTCTGATAGAAGAATCAACGAACAGCTTGAAAATGTTCTGGAAAAGTTCGATGCGGATGAGGTGATTTTTGTTTCTGACGGTGCAAGTGACGAACAGGTTTTGCCATTGATTAACAGAAAGGTTCCTGCGGTGTATCTTGAGAGAGTCATAGTGAATCAAGCTGCAAAGTTAGAGAGTACGTATTTTGTCATCTACAATTTTGTGAGACATATGATCAATGATGCTAGATATTCCAGAATGTTTTTAGGTATGCCTGCAGTCGCGCTAATATTTTATGCCACTTTTGGCTCTGCAGCGATAAGGTTGATAATAGGTTTTCTGGGAATTTACTTATTCCTCAAGGGCTTCCAGTTGGAGGAGAATGTGGCCCATGTAATCAACGTCATAATGGATTCTGCGAGAAAGATGCGGATATCCTTATTCCTCTACCTGACATCCATAACTTTATTCATAGTCGGCATCGTTACAGGTGTCTCAGGAGTTGAAAGCGCGAATCCTATCGGAATTCTACAAAGCATATTAACGTTTCTCAACGCGTCCATCTATACTTTCGGTATAAGTGCAATGGCGTGGTGTATAGGAGCCTACATCGACAAGAAGATCAGGAAAATCACAGCACTCCTCGGAATTGAAATAATGATAATCGCGCTCACATTCCTTACCGATGTCCTTGCCGAGCTTATGTTAACAAACCAGCTAACCCTAACAAATATAGGCAAAGCCATAGTCATTGTTGGACTAATGCTTACGCTTGCCGTTATTGTGAATTCGTTCGGTAAAAAGAAAAGGAGGGGTTTGAACGTACTTCAGTAAGGAATGTCTCTGTTAAATTCTCGTGTAGACTACGGGCTCGTCGTCCACAATCACACTATGCTCTGCTTGTGCAACCACGCTCCCTTCGATGTCTTTGAGAGGATGGTAATCATAAAGAGCGCCACTATTCACAAGCTCTCTAACCGCAATCGATAGCATTGGAGTTTTCTTCTCAAAAACCCATCGCAGAACGAAGGGTAAGCCTCTTCTTTTTTCCCCAAAGTCCAGAATCCTTCTGGCAACGGGGTTTCTTGTTTTTGCCCTTTTCAGGAATGAGAATATCTTGGCATCGCCACTCTCCACAACCTTCCCGCTTCCCGTCGTGGCAAACGGTTCAACAGCAAAAACATCCCCTTTTTTCAGTCTGTACGGTACTTTAAGTTTGATGTTTGGAATTGCCACATCTCCATGAAGGTTGTACCTCTCAAGTTTATGTCCTGTGAGGTTAACCACCGGCTTATATCCATGCCCCTCTATGGTGCGCTGTATCGTCTCGCTAATCTCCGTAACCTCTCTTCCCGGGGTGAAGAGATCTAGAGCTCTGCTCAGTGCCTTCTCAACACATTCTACAAGTTTTCCGTATTTTCCGCTGAGATCGATGGTTATGGCAGCATCAGCTATATACCCATCCACGTGCGCTCCCACATCCACCTTAACAATTGCATTTTCGGGGATGACTCTCTCATCACTTATATCCGCTGTATCGTGTGCGGCACAATCGTTGAGAGAAACGTTAACAGGAAATGCCAGCTCTCCACCCTTCTTCTCTATGAAATTCTCCAGCTCCGAAACAAGGAAAGAAACACTCACGCCTGGTTTTGTCTTTTTCCTTGCGAGCTCGAGGGCATCGGCAACTATCCTTCCCGCAGCAAGATATTTTTCTATTTCCTCATCTCTCAGCATGTTACCAAGTTGGTGAAACAAAAATTTAATATAATTTATTTTAGCTAAATTTGAAATGCGGTTTTTACTTTTTCGGGAAAAAACACTGCTAACCTTTCTCTTCATCTTCCCGCTCCTCTCTCATCTTTCGTTTTCACTCATGATCTCGGAAATTATGTTTAATCCTGCACAGAAAGATAATTACAACGAGTACGTGGAAATATACAACGATGGGAAAGAGATCATAAACCTCTCCTCTTATCTGCTATGCAACGATTCCATCATTCCGGGATACGTGAAGAGGGAGAATAATACCTCGTTGCTCGTTAACTTCAGCTACTCGACGGTTCTCCCTCCAGGCGGGTTTGCTCTAATCACTGATGGTGGCAGCGGAAGCGAGGTCGCGAGCTCATTCAACATAACCAACTTGACCTTTGTATTTCACGTGAACTCAAGCAGCATTTGCGGAGGACTGAAAAATGATGGGAACAATGTAACTCTGAAAAGTGCTGACGGCAGCATAATCAGCTTTCTGAGCTATAATCAATCCCTGAACAGAGAGGGGTTCTCCGTCCAAGTCTGCAACAATAAGATTGTCTTAGCCGACCCCACACCCCTGAAGGACAACATCTGCAATACAAGTGATGTAACGGAAGGTCAAATAACATCAACATACACTCTAGACCTCAAGATTGAAGACCTTTCCTGTTTGGTCTGCGATGCCGGCACAACCCTCACCTACAGAATATGCGCATACCTAAATACATCTCCAACGAGAACGGTCAATCTAACTGTGGAGTACTGGATAGAGAATTTGTACGGAGATGTTATGAGGTATCCTTACAACACCACAATAGAAATTGGTGAGGACAAACAAAAAGGATGTACCACAATACGTCGGTGGACTCCATCCAGCGAGCTGGGTTATGAGGTTTTCTTCATAAACGCCAGAGTCGTTGCTTCTTCCATCAACCTCACCAATTTTACCCATAATTATACTATGGTTGTGGTAAAGAGCAAGGCTAGTTCAAGCAACAGCAACGGATGTGTAAGACCTGTGGTAAAGATAGAGAATGTGGATGCAAAAAACGTTAAATTTGGGGATGTCCTTCGTGTTAAGCTGATTGCAAACCGCGGGTGTGAAAGCAAAAGGACAGTCCATGTTTACGTTAAGAGTGCATCCTCCAACAGGTACGCTTCCGAAAAACTTTCCATCCAGCTTTACGGAAAAAATCAGAATTACACTTTATATCTTCCCGTGCAAATAAAATACAACTGCAACAGAAGGTTGAAAGGCGGCAAGTACTTTGTTGTTGCCGAAAGTTCGTGGGGCTTGAGGGATGAATGGTTGATAACAATCAAAGATCGGACGCCTTCTTACTGCATTAAAGAAGTCGTAACGAAAACTTCAACATGTTCTGTTCCACAAACAAAAACAAAAGAGAAAGCGACCATTTCAAAAAGCTGTCTCTCTGCAAAGGTATTAAATGTTTCACACCCTCCTGCTGCGGTTGGGGGTGGTGATCTAACCACCTATATCCTACTGGGAAACCGTAACACCACCAAGCCAATTAATATCTCCATTTACTCATATATTATCTGTGAAGGCAAGCTCTTTAGCAAGGGAGGGTGGGTAGCAAACAGACAAGATCTCATTATGTCGCCAAACCAAACAAAAATTATTGTTCTCAAAAACAGAATAAAGGAAATTAACATGATGAAAACCTGCACTCTTAGAATTAGGCTTTCAAAAGACAAAAAGAAGTGTGATGTGAATTCCAAAGTTGTGATCTTACCAGCACCTCACACTCAAATTTGCAACTGCAATGCCACAGCTCTACCGTCTCTCTTAGCTTCCCAAAATATAAGTTGGGAACACAAGAGTGCTGGTGAAAGTTCGCATAATCATTCACGTGAGGTTGCAACATCCTACATTATTTATGATTCCACACCTCTCGGCAGAATAAGAATGCTGATCAACTCCATAAAAAGTAAGATAGCGCTCATTTTTTCATGAACTGGAATAGTCCTGTCTGTTTTGTCCCGGACAGTATCATATCCTCGGTGTAACCGAGAACGCTCAGGACTCTCATTGCAGCCGGAAGTACCTGGTGCCTGATGTAATAATCCGGATCGTAACTCTCAGCAAAAATGGCAAGCTCCGCTCTGTCTGAGATGCTTCCAACACCTCTCGTTATTATGTATTTTATGGTTTCTCCAGGCCTTATCTCAACTCCTCTGGCCATTGCTTTTCTTGCTGCGGCAACATGCGGGCCTATCTGCTCGTACGAGTCAAGACTTCTAGTTATGGTCGTGTAGATGCATAAGTCCTCCTTATCAACATCACCCTTCTTCAGCTTTTCGATTACATTCCTCACATATTCGACAGCTTTCTCGACCTCTCCGTTCAGCACATAATACAACACCTTCTCCTGCGTTTCTCTCGCAAGTTTTGACCAATCTCGCCTTACTCTCTCGAAACCCCTTATAACAATTTTTCCGTACTCATCGATGAGCGCATATCTCTTCTTTGCCCCACCCTCTCCGGTCTTTCTCCTCACAAAGAGACCTCTCTTGTAGAAGCCTTCGAACTCGAGCTCCATTATGCCCGAAAGTTTCGAGTTGACCTCCTCCAGAAAGTGCATAACCTCCTCCTTCTTCTTTCCATTCATCTTGAGGAAAATGGAGTCAGTATCGCCGTAGATGACCTCAAACCCGTGCTGTCTGGCCATATCCGCTATCATGGTTATGTAATACCTTCCAAAAGCTGTTACCGACTCGGCGCACCTTTTATCATAGAAACGTGAGCCAACAAATGCCAGATAACCGTAGAACGCGTTTGCAACTGTTTTCATTGCTTGCTGTCTTGAATCAAGAACTTTCTTCAGCACTTCATCCTTCACTTCCTTTAGCTTCTTTTTTATTTCCATTCTCTTTTCTATCAACTCCTGTAGAATTGTTGGAATGAAACCCCTCTTCTTCTTGCAGAAATAATACGGCTTTCCCGGCACCCTGTATGCTTCTTCGGGAGTGCAACATTTACAGTTTATGGTGAACGGGTCGATGTTATGGGTGATTATGATGGATGGGTATAGAGATCGGAAGTCGAATACCGCTATATCTTCATGCAGCCCGGGTTTTGGTTCTATAACTATTGCTCCCTCGTAGCTCTCTTCCTGTCTCCTTACGTCCATCTCCTCAACTGTTGGTTTGTTTGGAACAACATAATTCATCTTGTATGCCTTCCTTATCGCAAAGTTCTCCACAAGCTGGCTGTAGCTCGCTCTTGCCACTTCAACCGGCGTCATGTAGGCGAGGGAAGCAAGTGAAAAAATATTTGGGAGTAGTGCTTTAGCCAGCTTCATCGTTAGTTCAACATCCCTGTAGTTGTAGTCTACTATCCTCTCCAGATTTTCTCCGGTCTTCCAGCTGTGCTCTATCTCTTCCCAAGTAACTTCGTACTTTCCTTCTCCTAGAATTTCTTGGCAGACCGCCTCGAGCGTGAAGACTTCTGTGTTCAGACTTGGAGCCATGATAGTTGAGACGAATGGATATAGGTCTATATGGGCTATTCCCTCTATTTCAGCGTAGCTCGTTCTCCCCCTCCGTTTGAAAACAAGAGACGCATTTCCTCCGAATTTCAGTTCCATTTTTAGTTTAGAAGCTCTCTCCTTCAGTAGGCGGAAGTCGAACGCATCACCATTATAAGTTACGAGGAGGTGTGGTTTCTCCATTTTTAGAGTGTTAACAATCCATTCTATTATGCCCCTTTCACCCACCACCCTTTCTACGAAGTCTCTGCCGTCAACATCAATGCTTGTTGCCACCTTGCCATGATCGTCATCAAAATAAATACCTGCCATTATCAGCCTCATCTCACCCCTTTCCATTATACTCTCAACATCAAAACTTGCAATGTGCATTTTTTCTTTAGGCCTGTAGAGTCTCCTTATGTTTCTTGCCTTTAAAGCAGTATCGCATGGAAAATCATTATAAAGTATCCTATCTCCATCCACTTCGTACCAGTCAAGCGGCTCAAGCCCTCTGTCTATCATGTATCTTCGGTGGAAAAGAATGTCGAATTCCCTTATCCCCTCAACACCATTTACCATTGCAACAGCTTCCCTTAACTTCGGAACATCAGATGGCAGGTAGCAGGTGATTTTGAGCAAGGTTCTTTCTTCAATCCCAACTAACTTCTTTACCACCTCAACTCTCTTCGGGCTTACAACTCCGTCCTTCCCAGGAATTTTTATACCCATTATTTTTTCCACCAACTCCTCGATAGGAACGGTTTCTGCGGGGATGGTATAGAAATACGGTTCAAAAGTGTCGTCAAGCACAACAATCTTTCTTTTTTCATCATCACTCATCAGAAGCCTTATAACGGGCCTGTTCTTATCCACAAAATAATCCACATGGATAAGCTGAGCAACCACTTTGTCCATACTGATCTTTTGGTTAATGAAGAAAATTTTAATAGATGCGTGGTTGGATTTTTTACAGATAAAGTTTATTTGCCACATTTATAATTTTATTAACATCATACTTGTTCAGAATTGTGTACCTCTCTCTAATCTTTGGCGCCATTTTGAGCGCTTCAAAAAATGTGACCTCATCAATCCCGATTTCGTTTAGCTTTGTTGGAAATCCAAATTTATCGTACAATTCGAGTATTTTTTCATGCTCTTTTTTCTGCCCCTGCAAAAATGTGGTGAGTATCGTTGCAAACCCAGCCTGCAGCCCGTGGAGAACACTACCAAACCCAAGAAGCCTGTCCAGAGCATGGCTTATGTTATGTTCTGAACCGCTTGCCGGTCTGCTCGAGTGTGCGATGTTCATGGCAATGCCACTTAAAATAAGTCCGTATGCGAGGTCTTCAAGGAATTTTTCATCGATAATCGAGGAATAATTTTCACAGCTGTTCAAAATGTTCATCGCTGGAAAATGTGCAAGCATTCTCGAAAAATTATCCATCTTCTCCCCCCTCTCGCGTGAAGCTAAAACCCAGTCATATGAGGCTGAAACGTTCGATAATAAGTCCCCAAGACCACTCAGAATGTACTTTTTAGGAGAGTTTTTGATGATGCTCATCTCAACAACAACACCGACCGGCATTGTTGTCCCTATGCTCCTGTAAGTGTTGTTCACCCTAAGGATGCTGATTGGAGATGCGATCGCATCACTCGACAATAGAGTTGGAACGCTGAGCACAGGTATCAGAATATCCATCGCAAGATACTTCCCGATATCTATTACTCTTCCACCACCACAAGCTATAATGAGATCATAACGACCCTCGACGATCTTTCTCCTCAGCGCGGAAATTTCCTCTATCGTTCCTTCTTCAAAGACATAATGCTCATATTTCTCGGCAAATTCGTACTTTTTGATTATATCGCCGCTCGTCTTTCCGCTGATTATAATCGGATTTTCAAAATGAAGGTTGTTCTGATGGACGACTTTTTCGAACTCGCTCAGAATGTTGTTTCCAACCTCAATAATTATGGGAAAATTAACGAACTTGTAGATCATGAAAATCCCCGGACATCAGCTTTGCACGTTCGTAATCCTGTGGTGTGTCCACCTCTATCCATGGTAATCCGTGGGTATATATAGGCATTGCTTTTACATCATTCAACACATAATTGATGGCGTATTCATACCACAGATTTGTCTTCCCGCATTTTATTAAATCTTCAATTTTTTCAAAAATTTTCTTCGCGTCGTTAGGATTAAATTTTGCAACACCTATGTACTCGCCGTCAGCTTCTTCCAGAGGAATATCTTTGCCAAACTTTATTATTCTGCTGTTTTTAATGATAACCTTCATTTCTTCTTTTCCCAGTTCTCTGGCATTGTCAACAACAAAATAAGTTCCGTCTCTGGCTTTCACAACACTCTCCAGAATTTCATGGTGGAACAAAGTATCGGAATTTAGAAGAATGAAAGCATCATTAACACGATTTTTTATCAGGTGAAAACTGTATATGTTTTCATATTCCTTGTATTTTGAGTTAAAAATTATGTTGATGTCCTTCTCTCCCAAAGGTTTCAAAGTTTCGATCTTATATCCTCCAACAATAAAAATATCCTGATACGTAACTCTAACAACATTTTTCAGGCATTTTATCTGATAATCCAAAATGGTAAATCCAGGTCTCAGCTCGAGCAAGCACTTGGGTTTATCTTTAACCAGAGACCCCATCCTTGACCCGAATCCCGCAGCCAATATGACAGCCTTCATGGAATCTCACATCCCAGTTCTGGAGATGAATTTAAAAAAGGTTTTAAGTCCGGTGATTCAAGTGTTGTTCTAAAAAATCCCAAAACAGAAATTTTTAATTTAGAAAGAATCACATCCCGATTAAACCACAGAAGACCGTAATAAGAAGAAGTGGTTCCCCATAAACAGCTTAAACCGATTAGCGTCGAAAGTGTTCAAATACAGTACAGAAGAGTTCGGCTTGGAACAAAAATACTCACCACTGCTCCATTTCTGCAGAGTTTAAGCAGGCTAACTGGACTTTGAAATTCAAAGAAAGTCATAAAGAGAATATGGAAAATCCACCGCCATGGTTGAAAGAGTTGTTGAAAGTCCGTTTTCTCCGGTTGTGGTATAAGCGGTTCTGTGTTTCACTGAAAATTTGGAAGCGGTGAAGATGAAATTAGAACAGTCCCAGCTTCAGACCATCACCTTTTATAAAATTATCCGTACATTCTATATTTTCCATGAAAAGTATAGAAAAAATATATGATGATCTTCTGGACAGGCCATACCTCATGCTGGCAATATCTTTGAGCTTGCTTGCTGTTTTCGGGTCAATTATAGCATACCATTATATTTCTTCGGGAGATCTTTTTGAAAAGGGTCTTGATTTTTCGGGAGGGACGCAGATTGTTCTAATTACAAAAAACGACTTTGATCTGAACAAGATTGCCCATATCCTTCAGCAGCAGTTCGGGGATGTTGTCGTTAAGAAAGGTAAGAGTTCCGAAAACTACCTGCTGATAGTTGAGAGCGGAACCCAGCTCAGCAAAGATGACGTGGTAAAAGCTGTGAGCAACGCCGGGCTGGAAGTTATCGATACATCAGTCTACTCGATAAGTCCAGCTGTGAGCTCCGCGTTCTGGAAGCAGGCTATCAAGGTGTTTTTGATAGCGTTTATAGGTATGGCAATTGTTGTCTTCCTCACATTCAGGGTGTTTGTTCCGTCCGTGGCGATAATCCTTGCGGCTATATCCGATATAATCACCGCCGTTGCACTCATGGACGTCTTTAAAATAAAGATGACGCTTGCGACTTTCGCGGCACTTCTCATTCTTCTGGGTTATTCCGTGGACACCGACATTTTGTTGTCGAGTCGTGTACTGAAAAGAGGAGATGCAACCGTTAAGGAGAGAATAAAGAGCTCCGCAAAGACTGGGATAACCATGACAACAACATCCATTCTTGCGATGCTCGCTCTTCATTTCATAACTCCTGCGGATGTTCTAAAAAATCTGTCGGCCATAATAGTATTTGGTCTTTGTGCGGACATTCCATTCACTTGGCTTCAGAACGTGTCCATCCTCAAAATCTACATTGATAGAGGTGGGAAACGATGACGTCATTGCCCAAACTGCTAAAAGAACCTAGAGTAGTCCTTATGATACTTCTCGTTACAGTTTCGATTATTGCTCTGAAGCCATCTTACTATGTGGGTAAGGACGGAAAGGGTCACCTGAACACCTCTCTGAAGTTCGGGCTCGACATTCAGGGAGGATTGAGAGCCCTGATTTATGTTGAGGATCAAAGCGATGCCGCCATTCAGAAAACAGAGAGTGTGATAGAAACAAGGCTCAATGCCTACGGGCTGAAGGAGATGGTTGTGAGGCCCGTTGAGTTGGGAGGCAAGAAATACCTGCAGTTGGAAATAGCAGGATTTAATGAGAAATCGCTCCGAGAGCTACTGGAAAGTCAGGGTAAATTCGAAGCGAGGATACCGAGAGTTGTGGAAATAAAAAACGGAAAAGGCACGTTTGTTTTTGATGGAAAGAGTTACAATGTTGTCGTGCTCAACTCCACAACCGGAAGAATAGCTTTGAAGGGTAATGGTGTTGAATTTACTCTTGAGGTAAATGATACTTTTAATCTTGACAATGTTAGCATAACCTATGCAAATTATACTCAATCTCAGGTTGTTTTTTCGGCTCTCATCTATGGTGGAGATGATATAACCACAGTCTTCAGAGATGTCGAACATGCCAGGATTGAGAGGGAAGGTGATGGTTACAGGTTTATGTTCTCCATAATAACTACAAAAAATTCCGCGGAGAGATTTGCGAAGGTAACGAGAGATATGAAGGAGGTGTTCAAGGGCAAGGAATGTTACCTTAACCAGCCACTTCAGCTTTACATGGATAACGTACTCATGGATTCGCTGAACATTGTGTGCAGTTTGAAAGGCGAAGCGCTAACAATGCCCACCGTGACCGGATGGGCAAAAACACGGGAAGAAGCACTACAGAAAATGAAAAAGCTCCAGTCAATACTCGAGAGCGGCGCACTTCCGTCAAAGATAGAGATAGTGAGCGTTGAGAGCATATCACCAACTCTCGGAGAATATTTTATGAAATACGCCATCCTGTCTATACTCGTGGCAATCTTGGGAGTCGGGATTGTCATACTCGTGCGTTACAGACATCCACTAATATCCCTGTGCATCATGATCACTCTGATAGCGGAGCTCATAATCATTTTGGGTATAGCTGCTCTCATAGGATGGACAATCGATCTACCTTCAATAGCGGGTATAGTGGCTATAATAGGTACGGGTGTCGACCATCAGATAATCATAACGGATGAAACTCTGGAGAGAGTCAGCACAAAGAAAAAGATATCGGGGCTCAGTCTAAAACAGAGATTGAAGCGCGCGTTGACCATCATCCTAACGGCAGCCGCGACCGTAACGGCGGCTATGTTCCCGATGATGGTTTTGAACACCGGCGTGGGGGTAATGAAGGGTTTTGCGGTGACAACCCTCATCGGTGTCTGGATTGGTGTCCTCGTAACAAGGCCTGCCTATTCAAAAATAGTGGAGCACATCATAACCGAAAAAACAAAATGAAATTCAAAATAAAATTACGGTTCATGCTTTGATAGCATGATCGATGATAGGTCTATTCGATATTTTCCCGGGGCAACACGAATCACTATTGGTTTCTGGCTGAACAGATTCACCAAATCTATAAGATATTTTCCCGGCTTAACCACCCTTATAGCCTCGATGTCAAGAACTACAACCTCGCTACCCTTTGCTTCACTATCCTCGGCTTCAAGTATCGCCCTTATGTCCTTTTCTATTTCCTGGATTTCTTCCTCAGTCAGCTCTTGAATCACATCTTCTGCCTTCTTTAGATTCTTCTCGCTCACATACAGAAAAAACCTGCAACCACAGACATCACATCCTTGAAGTAGGTAGTCGGCATCGTCCGGATGTACTTTTCCACATCTAACACATTTATGGGGCATTTAGATCACATGTAAAGGAATAATTCCTCCGGTGTTTTTTCTATTTTCTTAACCAAGTTTGCCGATCCTATAATCGTTATCCCTCTCTCCCTCCCCGTAAGTGCCTTCCTTAATTTTTCGATCAGTGTTGTAAATTTTCCTCCGGAGCTATCGTTTCTATCTACGCCAATGTCCACCGTTGAAATCTCTATACCCTTAAATTTCAGGTCAACGTTCTCCATTGTTTTCGTTATGATCTTGCTCTCCTCCTCCGGACTTATTTTGGCATCTATTATCACTATAGAACCCTTCTTCAACTCGTCAAATATCAAATCCATGTTCTTTTTCATCTCTTCATAGGGTATCAGTTTTATGCCTATTTTTTTCATATTCTTCACCATACCCAAGACACTCACTCAGCCAACAAGCTCAAACAGCGCCTCGTAAAACTTATCCATGTTATGGCCGTACTTCGCGCTTATTCCGATCACCTTAGCATTAGGAAACGCTTCCCTTATTCTGGTTACGTTGGCTTTTTTAAGATCTATTTTGTTTGCAACAATCATGAACGGTATCTTTCTGGCTTCCAGATTTCCTAAAATGGTTACATTCACCTGATCCACAGGATTTTTTGTTGCATCGAGAACAACAATAACCGCATCAACGTTGTCGAGCCATTTTATGGCTTCGATTACCCCACGTGTGGCCTCTCTTGCCCTTGCTCTGGCTTCTTTTTTTGATAACCCTTTCTTAACAAAATTCTCATAATCTATCTTGGTTGCTATGCCGGGAGTGTCCACCACGGTTAGATCCAATGTTTTTCCATCACCGCTCTGTATCACAACCCTTTCCTTCATCTGAACTCTTCTAGTCTCGTGTGGGATATGAGATGCGCTCCCCAGCTCTTCTCCCAGCCAATCAAGACATATCCTGTTGGCAAGTGTTGTCTTCCCACCATTGGGCGGGCCATAAATCCCGAGTTTTATTTGCTTCTTTTTCTTGAAAAGTCTGTTGAAGAAACGTAAGAGCCTTTTTATTGGCATATTGATATATTGGCTAAAATTATTTTAAATGTTTTAGAACGTTCTGAAAAAACCGTAAATACCGCACTCACGAACAAAATTCCATGAATACAATTTTATCAAATAACTTAATTTAAAACAAAAATTAAAGAAGAAAAAAGAAAGCTTTACATGCTCTTTTTCCTGAGTTCAATCATTTTATTAATTCTTTTTACTTCCTTCCAATTCCCTTTAAAGATCATCTGTCTCTTCATTTCCAGAAGTGCTTGGAGATCAAACTCCATAGCCATACTACACCCACCACTGTTAATTATTTTGTTTTCTACCCCCCCTACTGGGATGTGAGAACTTCCAGACGAGTTAAACGAGCACCGTCTTTTTTATCTTCTTTTTTATCTTATTGTTTTAAAATATATAAAGGTTTTGGATGGCATACCGACCAACAGCATGGTTGATCATTCCTCGCAAAGATGACATAGACCCGAAGTTTCTGTGTTGGTGGAAGTTTGTGATAATGATAAAATGGTTTGGTGGATGGTAAGGATACTTAAACCAAACAAAAATGTGGGTTAGCCCTCATCAAAAATAGGGGGTGTCCACTCGCTCTGAGTCTTCGCTTCCTGTTTTTTTCTTCCGTTCTCCTCTTCCTCCTCAAGCTTTTTCGGATCGATAAAAATCCAGTCCTCCGGTTTAACCTTAGCTCTCTGTTCTTTTCGCCTTTCCGAAGCTGAGGTAGTGATTGGTTGCTTGTCCTCTATTCTGAAGTAAGATAGCTCATCTTCCCCCCCGACCTTCGGGATGTCTGGGAGGGTCTCCGCTTCCCTGAGAATCTGCTCTCTTGTGTTCTCATCTGCTTTTTTCTTGAATGGTATTTTGAATAGGTGATCGAACTTCGATCTTTCTTCCTTAACAACATCTTCAATCTCTTTAACTCTTGTTCTCCTCTCCTTCTTTCTCTCACCGATCTCCACATATACTCCTGTTCCTGCCTTTGATCTCCTCACAGCCTTCCTGCTCTTTAACTCCAAAACTCCAGCAAGCAGGAAGCAGATGAGAGCAAGTGTAAAATATGTGTACGACATACTTTGCTTTATGGTTTTCCTCGTTATTAAATTTTAGTGTCAAATTTGGGTTATGGAAGAGAGAGATGTTGTGGTTGTTGGAGCGGGGATTGCTGGATGCTCGCTTGCAAGCGGGGTTGGAGAAGCTGGTCACGATGTTCTCGTTGTTGACGCTAAACCTCACTTCATTCCAAAAGTGTGCTCCGGCCTGATAAGTGTGAGGATAGATTCCTTGATCTCCTATCCGAAAAAGGCAATTATGAACAGAATTAAAGGGGCAAAGTTTTTTGCTGGAGGAGAGGTTAGTCTCGAACTCAAAAGAAGCTCAACTCAGGCTTATGTGATGGATAGAGCTGTGCTGGATGCGTATGTAATTGAAGAAACAAGCAGGAGTTGTGATGTTGAATTCGGATGGCGACTTGTGAATGTGGAAAGGAAAAATGGCTTTGCTGTTTGTATTCTCAGGAAAGGTGACTCGATCAGGAAGGTTAAAGCAAAGGTTGTTGTCGGGGCCGATGGTGCCCTGAGTAGAGTTAGAAGACTGCTCGGGGTAGGAAAGAAGCTTAAAATTTTGAGTGCTGCACTTGCTTATGTTAAAGATGAGATGGCAAGCGATATTGTGGAGATTTATTATGATGGTGAACTTGCTCCTGGCTTCTTTGCCTGGAGGATACCCAGAAATGATGGAATCGTGGAGTACGGATTGGGATGTGAGAAAGGCAAAGCTGTTAAAATGCTTGAGAAGTTTTGTGCTAGATTCGAGCATAAGCTGGACAGAAACGAGATTAAAGCTGGTTTCATTCCTCTTGGCCTTATAGATAGAAGTGTGGATGATAACGTCATTCTTGTTGGGGATGCCGCCTCACAGGTAAAACCGTTTTCTGGGGGTGGAGTCATATATTCCCTCATCTGCGCAAAAATAGGAAGCGAAGCCATTATCCGTGCTTTGCAATCTGGGGATTACAGTAAGGAATTCTTCTCGAGAAACTATGAAAACGTGTGGAAAAAGAAAATTGGAACAAAAATCCAAGTTGGAATGATGATAAGGAAGCTTTTCGACTCGTTGAGTAATGATGAGGTGGGTGAGCTGCTAAAAATGATAGATGAGAATAAAGAGTTATTCCTGAAAGTTGCAGATATGGATTTTCTTGGGGATGACACTCTCTGATCAAGCAACCTCTTCCCCAACAGCAAGGGCTACAAGTTCGCTATGTTGAAGACAAGATCTAAGGAAGGAAAGGAGAGAAATAAGATAACTTGTGGTAAATTTTCATAGTATAAGTCAAATACGGTAAAACGATCGTCTTAAGGTTTGTTCTATCCGCAGTTTTCAACAAAGCAATTTTCCGCTTACTTCCATTTCAAAAGCTTTATTCCATATTTTATGTAGTTTGCCATTACTTTCGGATTCTTTGCTTTAAGAAGCATCCTTGCAATGTAGCTCGACCTTGTATAATATTTTTTCAAAGCTTCTTCCCTTATTCTTATGAGCTCTTCAGCACTAACATATTTTGTTCCAACAGGAGGATTTTCAAAGTAATCTGCACCGATAATTTCATGCTTGATCAGACCCTCTCTCTTACAAATCTCATAGAGCTTTGTCCCGTAGAATGGAATTGCAATATGAAGCTCAACGAACTCGCAATCGAGCTTGAACATGTGATTTATAGTAGCTTCAATATCGTTTCTCGTTTCCCATGGAAAACCCATCATAAAGAATCCGTAGGTATAGATGCCAAATTTCTTGCACAGTTCTCTTGCGGCAATATCCTGCTTAACTGTTGTGAATTTTCCTATCTTCTTCTTACTCTCATCGCTGCCCGTTTCGAAACCAAAAGCAATTAGCCAGCATCCTGATTTTTTCATGTATCGAAGCGTTTCCGCGTCTATAGTATCCACTCTTGAGTTTGCAACCCAGTTAATATCAAGACCTCTCTCCACAATCTCTCTGCAAACCTCTTTAACAAGCTTTCTATTCATGGTGAATGTGTCAGAGCGAAAGAAAAAGTTCCTGATATCGTATTTCTCCACGCATTCCTCAATCTCATCTGCAATACTTTTTGCGCTGCGATACCTTGGAGCTCTTCCAGAAATGATCGGCGTTAAGCAATAAATGCAAAGGCCCGGACATCCTCTGGAAGTTTCGATTGTTGTCTGCGCCTCTCCGGTGTCTGGCCGTATGTAGAGTTCGTTCCTGACTATGCTCCTATCAGGGAAAGGTAAATCGTCCAGATTTCCGAATACGGGCCTGCCCGTGTCTTTGAGTTTTTTTCTTTTCCAGAAAAGAATACCATTAACGTTCTCTGGTTTATTCAGATTATCTACAATACTTGCTATGGTAAATTCGATCTCTCCTTTAACAGCAATATCCATGTATTTGAACTCCTCGAATTTTTCGAAAACTGTTTTTGGAGCAACAAAGAAAATAGAACCCTTTGCAATGGTTTTGCACTCTTCGTTAATGGACTTTATGATCTTGAATGCTTTCATGTCATGAAGCACGCTGCTTGTGGTCACGCTCATTATCGCAATATCTGGAGAAAACTTCTTAACGTCTCTTTCAAAATCCTCCCAAGTCTTTCCTTCTGTGGGATAATCTACGAATTTGCATTTTATTCCTTTCTCTTTCAGAATCGCGGCGACATACATCATATCTATGGGTGCTCTCTGTGTCATTGTTGGGGAAGCATCAACATTTGCTTGACACCTATCCTCGCCACGCTGGAATTGCTTTCCGGGCGGGTAGAAAAGAAAAGCCTTCATGTAAGGATTTTATCCCCATAAGGTTTTTTAGATTTGAGTGCAGGAACTGGGGTCAACATTGGAGAGTTGCATAGTTTCCATTTAATCATCGCATAATTATATTTATGTCCATACCTGATTCTAAAGAATAAATAAATGAATTTCTCTCCATTATTCTGTAACTATGGGTGTGATAGAGAATTACCTCAAGCTTCTCAGAGTGCATCAGTGGTACAAAAATCTTGTGGTGTTTGTTGGTCTGTTTTTTGGAGGTGTGCTTTTTAATGTTGATAGTGTTGTTAAGAGTGTGTTTGCATTCTTTTCCCTTGCTTTTGCTTCATCCTTTAATTATATAATTAATGATATAAGGGATAGAGAGGATGACAGAAAGCATAAGGAGAAGAGACATAGACCGATTGCGAGCGGAAAAATAAGTGTGAGGGAAGCCATTATTGTTGCTCTGTTCCTCCTAATTCTTTCCACCATTACTGGATTAATGGTCAACATTCCGTTCCTGTTTTTCCCGGTTCTGCTCGTGATCAACACATCTTTATACTCGTTTTTTCTGAAAAAAATCGAAATTTTGGATATTCACAGCCTAGCGTTCAACTTCATAATAAGAGCTGTAGCGGGAGCGTATGCTGTTGGGGTCGAAGTATCGCCATGGCTGGTTGTTATGATTTTCTTTATAGCTTTATTTCTGGCGTCCGGAAAAAGGACGGGGGATGCGAGGATAAAAAACGACAAGCTTAAAGAACATGTTTTTGACAGGATGCGCACCATCCTCGCTTCGATCGTGCTGGTGAGCTATGCTCTCTATTCCTTCCAGAGCAAGCATACGAACACGTTTCTTATGCTCAGTTTAATCCCGGCAACATTTCTGGTGCTGAGACACCTTTACCTTACCGAGGTTGATGACAGGATTGCCAGAAACACCGAGCTGATCTTCCTCGACAAGGTGTGGTTAATCGGGCTGCTGATCTGGATCATTCTGTGTTTTGCTGGAATCTACGGAGTGTGGGGAAACTCTTAAAAAGCTCATCGTCTTTATTTGGGAGCATGGCAACAAAAAAGGAGAGTTTGAAGGTTAAGAAAAAACCATCCAGATGTTTTCTCGATCATGCTCTGAACTTTCTTTACGACCATCATGTCGAGCTTCTTGTTGTTGCCATAACCATGCTTGCATTTTACTACAGAATTCTGCCAGCAAGATTCGAGTACCTCACTGCCATAGACCCATACTATCTTTATAGGATGAACTGGTATGCTGTGACGCACAGCCTACAATTACCCCATCTTGACCTAATGAGATACTACCCAACGGGTATAGATCCGCATGAAGAGTATCCGGGGATGTACATAGTCCCTGCTTTCATATACCTCATCCTCACAAAACTTCTGAGGCATTCCATTGATTTTTGGGTATACGCCAAGATCGAGCCTGCGGTTATGGGTGCTCTTTTCACCGTACTGATTTATTTGATAGGAAAAGAGATATACAACAAGTACTCCGGGCTTGCTGCAGCATTCTTCTACGCGACACTTGCGGGAGTGATGTTCAGAACTTCGGCGGGATTCTTTGAAAAAGAACCGAATGCTGGATTCTTCATGCTTCTCTCATTCTATTTTTTTGTGCGAGCGATAAAAAGAGATTCCGTCTTGTCTGCGATAGCTTCTGGCCTGAGTATGGCGATAATGGCCACCATGTGGGGGGGCGTTCAGCAGCTCTATCTGGGATATGCTCTTTTTATTTTCGCACTGTTGCTGGTCAACAATGTCCCTAAGAGTGTGGTGAAGACCTACACCATTGTGTGTTTGCTTTCACTGATTCCGCTTTTCATGCCAATTTACAAAATAACCAAAACCATATTTGCTGTTAACATAGGTGCTCTGGTATTTTTATGGATTAGAGAGGTTGTTAAACGTAAGAAGCTCATTTCGAAAGAGAAGTTTGAATATTTCATGCCGATAATGTTCTCCTTAGCAGTAGTTGGGTTAATTGTGGGTGGTATGGTGTCTGGTACGATAGCAAGAATAGCCATAGGAATACACCACTACCTGTTTTATCACCAAGCGCTGGTCGAGTCGACGGTTGCTGAGGACATAATCCCTACCGTAAATGACTTCACACATAGTCTGAGCTTATATTATGTCACTTCAGGATATGTGAATAACTCTTTCCTTAGTTCTTTCAAATTCCTCTTTGAATTATTGCCTATGTGGTTGTTCGCACTTATTGGTATGATTTACCTAGGTGTCCGCGGGGTTAAGGAAAGGAGGGAGAAGATCCTTGTAACGGCTTTATTACTCACATCCTTTTTTTCATATTACCAATTTCTTAAATTACATGGGCATGCCATAGCCCAGGCCATGTTCATATTTCCGTTCATGGCTGTCATATTCATGCTGGCCAGAAGTGAGAAGGGTGTTATTTCCGCACTCTACCTTTCAATGGTTGCTGTTGCCATGCTTGGTTACCTCTCCAAGATCAGATGGATGTTTGGTTTAGCTCTGATGTTTTCGATAATGAGTGGATTTTGTGTTGCGAAGTTATGGGAATTCTTCAGACAGGCAGTCGAACATGTTCCCTCAAGACTTGCGCTTGAAGACGAGGATGCAGCAACAACGATCAAACATGTGCTCTACGGAGTGCTCGGGTTCATTGTTTTCACGGGGATGTTGGGTTATATTGCTAACGCCGGAGTCCTTGCAAAATCGCTTTCCCCGAGTTTCGATAAGAACTGGGCGGGGGCGATGAAATTTTTAAGGGAAAAAACCGAACCCAACGCCACCGTACTATCTTGGTGGGATTTTGGATACTGGTTCGAAACCGTGGGGAATAGGTCCACGAACCTCGACGGTGGAAACAACTTTGCAAATAGAAACATCCCAACCGCGCAGTACTTCACAGGTATGATGAATGAGACGCAGCAAAAGTTCTTCCTAGAAATGATGGGTACAGATTATGTTCTTGTCGACGCGTCCATGATAGGTAAGTATGCTGCTATGTCCAAAATAGCCCAAATGATCACGAGAAGGAGGGATTATTACAAGATCAGATCTTATTCTTATTTCTTCCTCGACCCCTCGAAAACAATGAGGAAAGGCAATGTTACGGTTTTTGTTTATAGAAGCGGGAACTATGCTCTCTGGGTTCCTATTAAAAATGATGGGGGTTTGGGAGGCAGCATAGCATTGGTCACACCCCGGGGCATCGCTTACATAAAATATTTGTGCACTCAAAATAACATCTACAAACTCGATGTTCCTGAGGACAAGCCAGCTATGAACATGTGTGTGGTACTGACCTCATCTGTCGCCCTACTCGCCACGAAGGACATGTTTAATTCGGTGTTTCATAGACTGTTTTTCATGAACGGGAAGGGTATAGATTATCTCACCAAAGTCTTCGATAACGGGGAAGTTAAGATATACAAGGTGAATCACACGATCATTCCGGACAGGAGTAGGAATGAACTAATAAAATGGTGGAAAAAGTATGGCTGGAAGGGACTCATTGTTTACAACGGCACGAACTGGGTAAAACAGGCAAGAGATTACAGTGTTTTTAACAATTAATTAATTGATGGGTGGTCGTAGATATGTGCACAATAATTGTTCCGCTTTTATCATTCATTGCAACATTTTTCTTTACGAAACAATGGATTAAAGCAGCAAAGAGGATTGGTCTTGTAGGAAAAGACATGAATAAATACAGCAAACCAGAAGTCGCAGAAATGGGGGGGATAGCAGTCATGGCCGGATTCACGGCTTCCGTAATTTTTCTCGTTGCCAAACTCGTTTTCGTTGAGAAAAGCACGAACGTTGTGACTTACATTTATGCAGCTCTTCTCACAATCCTAATCATAGCGTTTATCGGTATGATTGATGATCTACTCGGATGGAAAATAGGATTAAGGCAGTGGCACAAGCCACCTCTGACTTTTCTTGCCGCCTATGCACTCTCGGCGGTCAATGCGGGGAAGAGTATTATGCATCTGCCGTTTATTGGAGCTGTGAATTTTGGCATCCTCTATCCTCTTTTTATCGTGCCCATCGGTGTGATGGGTGCTAGCAATGCTTTCAACATGCTTGCTGGATACAATGGACTTGAGGCAGGAATGGGTGTCATTCTTCTCTCCACCCTCAGCTATGTGGCTTATGTAAACGGTTATGTTTGGTTGGCAGTGATTGGTCTTGCCATGGTTTTCGCTTTGCTTGCATTTCTTGTTTACAATTGGTATCCCGCGAAGGTATTTCCTGGGGACACATTAACCTACGGTGTGGGAGCATTTATTGCGTGTATGGCCGTGCTCGGCAACATGGAAAAGATCGCCGTCCTGATATTCCTACCATATTATTTCGATTTCCTGTTCAATCTCAGGAAGAGGTTTAAAGCTGAAGCGTTCGGAAAAGTGAAAAAGGACAACAGCCTCGAAATGCCGTACGATGGAATCTACCACTTCACCCATCTTGCACTGTGGATTCTGAGGAAAATCAAAAAGAAGGTTTATGAGAGGGATGTGGTGGTGTTCATACTCTCTACAGAGTTCCTGATATGTGTTCTCGTTTTGATCTATTATGGTTATCTCTTTTAAAAATGAAGTTCAATCTACCTCTATGGAAAACGATGTTGGTGTCGGCCTCTCAAGAATAGCAAAGGGCGCAGCTTATCTTTTCACGGGCACGATGGCAGGAAAGTTTTTCTCCTTCTTCAGTAAGGTCATATTGGGTAGACATTACGGGCCGGAGCAGTATGGAATTTATGTGATGTTCCTGACCATACTGTCCATTTCCACGATGGTGGCCACCCTAGGGATGGGAGAGGGAGTTGTAAGGTTTATAGGGTATCTGAAGGGTAAGCGAAAAAGATACGATCACATCATAACCTCATCTCTCTTTGCTGTTTCGCTGACCGCGATTCTTGTGACCGCATTCGTTTACATCATGAAGGATGCTATAGCCATCCACCTCCTACACAAGCCCGATGCATCTTCAGCAATTCTTGCCGGCTTACTTGCCATTTTTATTTCTCCCCTAATAGCAATTGAAGTTGCCGTTTTGAGAGGAATTGAACGAGCCAAAGCCGTGGCTCTGATATCCAACGCTGGTATCCCTGCAGGAATACTCATCGTGGCTGTTCTCAGCGTTCTTCTTGACCTGAACATAAATGCCGTTGTGTTCGGTGTGGGTTTCGTGTATCTTTTCGTTTTTCTGTCGTACAGCATGATAATCAAAAAGTTCGTTGAGATCAAAAGGCTCGCTCCTGATTTCAAGACCGTCAAGATGCTTATAAGATTCTCGGCTCCGCTTGCCGTAACATCCCTCATAGCCCTCGTGATGGCATGGACTGATACCGTGATGCTTGGTTATTTTTATGGGAGCAAAGTGGTGGGTGTTTACAATGTTGCCGTTCCGATCGCGAAACAGCTCGGTATGTTTCTCGGATTCATATCCTTCATATACGGGCCCTTCTGTTCTTCGTTGTACGCGCGTAACAAAATAAGCGAGATAGGCAGAATATACCAAATTCTTACCAAATGGGTTATGTTCGGTGCCCTGCCATTATTTGTTATCATGTTCGTGTTCCCAAAGGCCGTGATAAACATACTGTTTGGTCATGATTATCTCGCTGCAGCTCCAGCACTGAGAATACTCTCCCTCGCATTCCTCATAAACGTCATGCTTGGACTGAACGGATACACTCTGATCGTTTTCGGGAACACGCGATTCCTGTTTTTTGCCGGTCTGGTCGGAGGAACAACAAACATTCTGCTCAACTACATTCTCATCCCCAGATACGGAATGGTCGGTGCTGCTGCGGCATCTGCAACTGCCATTATCATTCTCAATGCTCTGTACTCATCCAAGCTCTATCTTTCATGGAGAATCCACCCCTTTACAGCAAGCTATCTTAAATCCATTGTTGCCAGCCTGATTTCTATAAGTATTGTGGGTTTCCTCTCCTCCATGATCAGAGTCACGATTTTTGTGGCGGTTCTTTTCCTTCTGGTTTTCGGGTTCGTTTATGCCATGCTTCTTGTAACTATTAGGGCCTTTGATGAGGAGGATATTATTATGGTCAGAAAATTAGGACAGAAACTCGACCTTCCTGTTGAAAAGTGGATCAAGATATTGAAAAGAATGGTGAGGTGAATCGCCATTCACACATCGATGCAACAGTTTCGACGATTTCTTCATAATTCCCCGGAAGCTCCAGCTCAAATACAGAATCCTGAATATCTCTGTGTTCTTGTTGATGAGCAGGTTATGGATAAGAAGCTTGAATAATGTTGTCCACAACCTGTCTTGAGCCCATAAACATCGTGTTTCTCCTGCTATCAAGGTTTAAAGAAGCTTTTTCTTTTTTCTTCAAAGCCTCCTTGATCTCTCATCTTCAAAAACCTCTTCTTATTTCGTCATTACGAATTCTACTCCGGTATCGGGGCTACAAGCATGATTGACATCTTACTTTCAATGTTTTTTGGATTTTTTAATGGTTGGACGTCAATTTTGTTCAATCGTGCACAACCTTTATAATATTTAATTACATGTAATTAAGTATAATTAAAGAGGTGAGAGCATGAGTGAGGATAAGAAAAAGAAGTATACTACTGTCTCCATTCCAACTCCGCTCTATGAGAAAATAAAGAAAAGGATAGAAGATACGGGATTCACATCGGTTTCCGACTATGTGACTTATGTGCTCAGGGAGGTACTCGCAAGCCTGGAGGAAGAGGAAAAAGAAGAGGTATTCAGCAAAGAAGAAGAGGAAAAGGTCAAGGAAAGGTTGAGGGCTCTCGGCTATCTCGACTGAAAAAGCTTATGAGTTATCGTGAGACGTATGGTCTCAAAACCCCATGGAGATAAGTTAGTTAGAAAAATTGCTGCACGAAAAACAAGGGAGAGAATACTGAGCGAGAAAGATGAGTTTCCAAAGCTGACTGTGAGCACAGCTGTGGCCATAGATGCTGAGAACATAGCTCATGGAATCTATTCGCCGCTGACAGGTTTCATGAGGAGCTATGAACTCTCATCTGTTCTTGAGCATATGAGGCTTCCTAATGATCTGCCGTGGACGATTCCCATAGTGCTCGACGCTCCAGAGGACTCTGTGAATTTTGATGAAGGTGATGCCGTGCTTCTCTTTCACGGTGGGGAAGTAATTGCCAGGATGTATGTTGATGAAATATATCGATTTGATAAAAAGGAGTTCTCCGAGAAGGTCTTCAGGACATCCAGTGAGGAGCATCCGGGGGTCAGGAAAGTTATAAATATGGGAGAATACCTGGTGGGCGGAGAGATAGAACTTTTAAATGAGGTTGAAAATCCGTTCGCAGCTTACACATTAAGACCTGTTGAAACGAGAGTGCTCTTCAAAGAGAGGGGCTGGAACACGATAGTGGCTTTTCAAACAAGGAACGTGCCGCACATGGGGCACGAGTATGTCCAGAAAGCGGCTCTGACATTTGTTGACGGATTGTTCATAAATCCTGTCATAGGTAAAAAGAAGAAAGGGGACTATAAGGATGATGTCATCCTGAGGTGTTATGAGGTGCTCTTCAGGAACTATTACCCCACAAACGCTTCCGTGCTTGCCACGGTCAGATACGAGATGAAGTATGCCGGTCCAAGAGAAGCTGTGCATCATGCGATAATGCGCAAAAATTTCGGGTGTACGCATTTCATAGTTGGGCGGGATCATGCAGGAGTTGGTAACTTCTACAAACCCTACGAAGCTCAGGAGATATTCGAAGAGTTTCCCGATCTCGGGATAGTGCCGATGTTCTTCAGAGAGTTCTTTTTCTGTAAGAAATGCGGGAGCATAGTGAATGAAAAGGTGTGTCCCCATCCAAAAGAATATAGAGAGTATTTTAGCGGTACGAAGATAAGAGAGATGATTACGAGAGGTGAAAAAGTTCCTCCACACTTCATGAGAGAGGAAGTGTATGATGCGCTTAAATCCTTTGATGATCCTTTCGTGGGTGAGGATGAATGAGCGAAAATGTAAGGAAAGTTGTTGTAATAGGGCTGGACTCCGCTCCCCCTAACCTGTTGTTTGACAGATTTTTGGATTTCTTACCAAACATCAGAAAGCTGCTCAGCAGATCCATTTATGGCCCCATGAAGAGCTGTATTCCAGCAATAACCATACCTGCTTGGATGTGCATGGCCACTGGCAAAACCCCAGGGGAGCTTGGACTTTACGGGTTCAGGCACAGAAAGGGCTCATCTTATAACGACATCTGGATAGCTCACAGCCTGATGGTAAGAGAAAAAGCGGTATGGGATTACATCGGAGAGAAAGGAAAGAAATCCATAATTGTGGGTGTGCCTCCATCTTACCCACCAAAGAAGATAAACGGATGGCTTGTCTCCTGCTTTATAACTCCCGATACAAACTGTGATTACACCTACCCAAAGGAGCTGAAAGCTGAGGTTGAGAAAATTGTTGGGGATTATATTTTTGATGTGGTTTTCAGGAAAGAGGAAAGAGATGAGGTTAAGGAAAAAATATGGGAGATGACGGAAAAAAGATTTGAACTCGTTAGACACCTAATGGAAACAAAAGATTGGAACTATGTGCAGTTTGTGGAAATAGGACTTGATAGAATACACCACGCTTTCTGGAAATACTTTGATGAGAATCACCATCTTCATGAGAAGAACAGCAAGTATAAGGATGTTATTCCCGATTACTACAAACTTCTAGACAGGGAGATCGGCAAGCTTCTCAAGCTTGTTGATCTGGATGAGACAGCTATCGCAATAGTTTCCGACCATGGAATAAAAGCTATGAAAGGTGCATTCGCCATAAACCAGTGGCTGATTGAGGAGGGTTTGCTCAAAGTGAAAGGTGGGAAGGTGATTAACCGAGAATGTCCTACACGCTTGGATAAAGTTGAGGTTGATTGGGATAGGAGCGTTGCATGGGCATGGGGTGGCTACTATTCCAGAGTTTTCCTCAATGTTAAAGGCAGAGAGGCAAAAGGTATTATTAATCCAGACGATTATGGGAAGGTTCGTGATGAAATTGCTGAAATGCTGAAGAACATCAGAGGGCCGAATGGTGAAAAGTGGGATACGAAGGTGTTCTATCCGGAAAGACTCTATCCTGTTGCTAAGGGAGATAAGCCAGATATGATGGTTTACTTTGACAACCTGAGCTGGAGGGCAGCTGGAACAGTAGGATATGACAGTCCCTATTTAAGGGAGAACGATACCGGCCCGGATGATGCTGTGCATGATGAATATGGCGTGTTCTCTCTCTATTTGCCGGGACTGGAGAAGAAAAGAGAAATTACCTGCACCATCTATGATTTCGCTCCAACCATTCTGAAGCTCTTCGGTGTTAAAAGCGCGTTAATGGGTGAATGTCTGATATGCGCGAGGGATTCGTGACCTGGCTTACAGGGCCTAGCGGAGCTGGCAAAACCGTCTTGGCCAGAGCTCTGGAAAAAAAGCTCAAAGAAATGGGTTACAAGGTTGAGGTGCTGGATGGAGATGAGATAAGAAAGGAACTTTATCCGGAGCTCGGCTTTGACAGGAAAGCCAGAGAGATGCATAATAGAATTGTGATTCACATGGCCAAGCTGCTCAGCAGAAATGGAATAATAGTTATCGTGTCATTGATCTCCCCCTACAGAAAGGTCAGGGAGTATGCAAGGAAGGAAATCGGAAGGTTTGTGGAAGTTTATGTTTACGCTCCTCTGGAGGTGAGAATAAGACGAGATCCCAAGGGGCTCTATGCAAAGGCCGTGAAAGGTGAGATTAAAGGCTTAACAGGCTATGACGGTGTTTATGAAGAGCCTGAAAGTCCGGAAGTCAGAATTGAAAGCCACAAAATGAGTGTTGAGGAGGAAACTGAACTCATTCTCGAAAGAATGAGAGAACTTGGATATTTGTGATGTGTTGTGATGGCACCATTTATATTGTGGAGTTTAGCAGTGGGATTTTGGTCAGATTAAGCGGGGTGGGTTGTGGTGTAGTGGTGTGTCAATTCTCATTTTTCTGGGTATTACACTGATAGTTGCGGTTGATGCTGATCCCGTTTATTCTGCGATCATCAAAAGGGTTATGGGGAGTACTCCATAGCTCTGAAAACGCCGATAGGAGTTATGATGATACTATTATCTCTTTCCAGAATTATGCAGACAACTGCGAACGTTAAGAAAATGGTTTTCATTCCGGTCGTTGGCTTCGTTGTCGGCATGAGTGCTATTTTTTACTTCAGTCGGTACCGGTGTTCTGGTAGCGTCCTTACCGCCAAACAATCCAAAGATGAGTTCTCGCAGTGGCGAATGATACTTAGCTTATGGATTTTTCATCGTGTTGATCGCATCAACACTTCACATCCGTTCAGGAAGTGTGGAGAATTCCTCTTTCTGATCTGTGGTGGCATCGTAAGTCCTGGCTTCGAAAGATTTTTCAACTCAGAATTTCGCCAACTCACTTAAATTCTCAACACTTTGATTCTGGTAGTTGGGATGGGGTTGCCTATAATATGAATTTAAAAATTTACAAAAATTTTATAGAACAATATGAAAGGTCTGATACTTTCTGGAGGTCATGGCACCAGATTAAGGCCCCTAACTTACTCCCAGCAGAAGCAGTTAATCCCCGTGGCTAACAAACCCGTGCTTTTTTATGCGATAGAGGATATGATAGAGGCCGGGATAACCCAGATAGGGATAATAACCGGGCCGAATAGAGAACAGGTTATAGAAACTGTAAAAAGCCGAGATTGGGATGCTGAAATCACATTCATACATCAGGGCGATCCCAAAGGCATAGCTCATGCTGTAAAGGTAGCAAGAGAATTTCTTGGAAACGATGATTTTGTGGTGTACCTTGGAGATAACATACTGAAGGAGGGAATAGTGGATCATCTTGACCATTTCATGATGAGTGATTTCGATGCCTCCATTTTGTTGTGTGAAGTGCCAAACCCACAACAGTTTGGAGTTGCTGAGCTTAACGACGATGGCACGATAAAGAGGTTGGTGGAAAAGCCAAAGGTTCCTCCGAGCAATCTTGCGCTTGTTGGGATTTACTTTTTTAAACCGATTATACACAAGGCCATAGATCATCTGAAACCTTCGTGGAGGGGAGAGCTTGAGATTACCGAGGCTATTCAGTGGCTGATCGACCATGGTTACCGGGTTGGTTGGACAAAAGTTACTGGATGGTGGAAGGATACCGGTAAACCAGAAGACATAATAGACGTGAATCGCCTCATTCTTGATGATCTGAAAACGAACATAAAGTCAGAGATTAAAGGCAGGATTGTGGGCAGAGTTGTGATAGAGGAAGGTGTTGAAATAGATGAGAACACAACGATTAAAGGGCCCGTTGTAATAGGAAAAAATACCAAAATAAGGAATTCTTATATCGGACCGTACACGAGCATAGGTAATGGTTGTGTTATAGAAAACACCGAAGTGGAGGATTCCATAATAATGGACGGCACAACCATAATAAATGGCGGCAGACTGCTTGAGAGTTTGATAGGGAGGGACGTGAAAATTATAAAGGAAGAGAGCCACCCCAAAGGAAAGAAATTCGTGATAGGAGATCATTCGAGAGTGTTCGTATGAGGTGTTCTGAATGAGGATTCTCGTTACGGGTGCCGCGGGGTTTATCGGCAACAACTTCGTCAGGTTGCTTCTGCAGAAGTACGGAAGTGATGCTGAAATTGTTGTTCTTGACAAGTTCACGTATGCAGGGAGAATGGAAAACTTGAAGGATGTTATGGATAAGATAGAGTTGATTAAAGGTGATATAACAAAAGCTGAGGATCTAGAGAAGGTTGGAGGTGTGGATGTTGTGGTTAATTTTGCCGCAGAAACACATGTCGATAATTCCATAAAAAATCCCGAACCGTTCATAAGGACGAATATTTTTGGAGTTTACAATCTGCTCGAGTTCGTCAGGAAGAGGGAGATTGATAAGTTCGTGCATATCAGCACTGATGAAGTGTACGGTTCCATAAGGGAAGGTTCTTTTGAAGAGGAGGACAGGCTTGACCCCTCCTCTCCTTACTCAGCCTCAAAAGCCTCGGGAGATATGCTGTGCAGAGCTTACCACAGGACTTACGGACTGCCGGTTGTGATAGTCAGGCCTAGCAATAACTACGGTCCTTACCAGTATCCTGAAAAGCTCATACCGAAGTTTATTATACTTGCTATGCATGACAAACCGCTACCTCTTTATGGGGATGGTACCAACGTTAGAGACTGGACTTATGTGATGGACAACTGTGGAGCTATAGAGCTTGTTATGAGAAAGGGAAAAGCCGGAGAGATCTATAATGTTGCGGCAAACGACGAGAGAAGGAACATCGATGTTGTTAAGCTGATCTTAAAGTATTTGAACAAGCCTGAAAGCCTGATAAGGTTTGTGGAGGACAGGCCCGGGCATGATTACCGGTATTCTATTGATTCAACCAAGATAAGAAGGCTGGGATGGGAACCCAAAGTGAGCTTTGAGGAAGGACTTAGAAAAACCGTGGAATGGTATGTCAACAATAAGTGGTGGTGGGAACCTCTGATCAAGGGGGTGACATATGCCGTTTGAATTCAAAAGGCTCGGCATAGAGGATGTGATCCTGATAATCCCAAAGGTATTCGAGGATGAACGGGGTTTCTTCATGGAGACTTACAGAAAAGATTTGTTTGAAAGTGCAGGCATAAAAGGTGATTTTGTTCAGGATAATCATTCCAGATCAAAGCACGGGGTGCTGAGAGGGTTGCATTTCCAGAAAGAACCTTACGCACAGGCTAAAATCATGAGGTGCGTGCGAGGAGAAATTTTTGATGTGGCGGTGGATTTAAGAAGAAACTCGCCGACTTTTGGGAAATGGGTGGGTGCTGTACTTTCTGAGGAAAACAAGCATATGCTTTACATACCTCGTGGTTTTGCTCACGGATTTGTCGTGCTCAGTGATGTTGCGGAAGTCATATACAAAGTAGATAATGTTTACGCTCCAGAATATGAGCGCGGCTTGATATGGAATGATCCTGATGTTGGTGTTGAGTGGCCCATAAAAAATCCCATACTTTCTGAGAAAGACAAAAGTTGGACCACCTTAAAAAAATTGATTGAGAAAGGTGATGTATTTTAATGGATCAGGTAAAAATTGCTGTTATCGGTGCGAGCGGTCAGCTTGGATCAGACATCGTTGAGGTCTTTAATGAAGTCCCGTCTTTTAAAGTTATTCCGTTAACTCATAAGGATGTTGACGTTACCGATTTGAAAAGTTTAACAATTTTAAAGAAAATTAAACCAGACGTCATCATTAACTGTGCGGCATATGTTAGGGTGGATGATGCCGAGATTTGCGCGGAGGAAGCCTTTAATGTGAATGCCGTTGGTGCTCTCAATGTTGCGAAGGTTGTAAATGAGCTCGATGCCGTCAATATTTACATAAGCACAGATTATGTTTTTGACGGTAAAAAAGGAGAGCCTTATGTTGAGACGGATATTCCAAATCCCGTAAATGTTTACGGAGCGAGTAAGTACGCTGGAGAGATATTCACGAGAAATTATTCTCCCAAGCATTATGTGATTCGAGTTGCAGCTCTTTATGGAAAAGCAGGAGCCAGAGGTAAAGGAGGTAACTTCGTTAACTGGGTAATAGAAAAAGCGAAACAAGAAGAGAGCTTGAGGGTAGTTGACGATCAGATAATCAGCCCCACCCATACCAAAGATGTTGCCACAGCTCTGATAAAGTTCTTGAAGCTGGAGCCAGAATTCGGAGTGTATCATATGGTGAATGAAGGTTATTGTTCTTGGTACGAATTTGCGAAATCTATTTTTGATATGCTCGGCTGGGATATTGAGATTGAACCCATTTCCTCAGGTGAGCTCGGCAGACTTGCTGAAAGACCGAGATTTTCAGCACTTGAGAATGCGAAACTCAAAAAGCTGAATCTGGGAATGCCTTCATGGAAGGAAGGGTTAAAAAGGTATTTAAGAGAGATAAAATTGCT
>WAPT01000022.1 GCA_015520605.1 Nanobdellati archaeon | reverse complement strand
GATCATGGTGGGATTGAAAGCTTTCCCTATTGCGTCATAATCAGGATGACCCGATATGTTAGAATCAGATCATGGTGGGATTGAAAGCTTGCCATCCTTGCTTTTGCGAACCTTCGTCTCGATGTTAGAATCAGATCATGGTGGGATTGAAAGAACACTTCCAATTTACTTGCTTTTGTTGAGATTGTAGTTAGAATCAGATCATGGTGGGATTGAAAGCAGTATCATATTTTCGTCTTAAAATCTACAAAATCAATGGGCTTCATAATATTTTTCAATTGGACAAGATGTCTGCAAAACTTCTTCCCGATTAAAAATGATCTTGAGTTAAAAAATTCCAGTATTGTTTTCCGTACTTTGGGAGTTAGTGCACCTCGAGCTCGTATTATCTCAACATAATAGTATCGCATTATCTTTTTAATTTCCCCAATATAAAAAATCCACTATAAAAAACCTTTTAAAGGAGGAAATTTACATTAGCTCTTACCCGCCTGATTCTGTCAGGCGGAGATGACCAGTAAGGGGGATAAAACATGCCTAGATCTGTGGATGAGGAGCTGTTGAAGTTGCTTTCCAAAAAAGGACCACTCTCTACCTACGAAATAGCAAAGGAGTTAGGCATCAGCTGGAGCACAGCAAACATGCACCTATACAGACTTAAAGCCGATGGCAGGGTGAAGAGGAGGACAGAAACTCCAAGGATAGGCATGCGAAAGAGAGTGGTCTGGTGGGTCTGAATAAGAGGGTAGTTCAGCATGCCGGAAATGATTGCGGAAGATGGGGGGGTGAGCTTTCCGAGCGGTGAGAAGGACTATGAGGATGAGCTGATAAACGCTGTGCTCTATGATGACTGGGAACAGGTACTGATAATGTTAGTACAGGACATGGATCCGTGGAATATAGATATAGTGAAGCTGAGCGACAGATTCACGGTGCTTCTACGCAAAATTAGGGAAGAGAATCTTCGCATTCCCGCAAGAATAATTCTGGCGGCAAGCATAATCTACAGGATGAAGTGCGAAGCTCTTATGGGCTGCGAAGAGGAGACAACACACACCTCTCAGGAGGAGCAGAAAGAGATGGAGCGGGAACAAGAAGGGAATGGCATGCAGCCAGTAATGCTCCCACCGATAAGGCTTCCGATAAGGAGGGAGGTAAAGCGTAGAATAACTCTTGAAGAGCTGGTCGAAGCCCTGAACAAAGCAATGAAGGTGAAGAAAAGGAGGGAACTGAGGAGGATCATAACCTTAGATCTTAACCAGAGGGACTTCACGGAGCAGATAGAAAAGCTCTATGAAAAAATCCTCCAGATGCTCTTTCCTGCGGGTGTGGTGTTCTTCTCGGAGCTTGTGAAAGATAAACCTAAAGAGGAGATAATAAGGTACTTTACATACCTTCTTCATCTTATGAGGGATAAGAAAGTTGTATGCGAGCAGCCGGTTATGTTCGGTGAAATATTAATAAAGGCGCGCGATAACTAATTCTTCATGGATGAAAAAAAAGCAAACATTGTCGAGGCAGTTCTGTTTATTGCAGGAAGACCACTCGCAATAGACGAAATAAAGAAGATAACAAAGCTGAAAAAAGACGAAATCAAAAAATCTATTGAATTTCTCGTGGAAAGGTATGCTTCAACGTCCATAACGATTAAAGAATCTGCTCCGGAAGTTTACGAGATGCACGTAAGAAATGAGTATCTTCCTTATGTTGAATCCCTCCTGCCCGAGAAGGACTTCTCCCCCGGCACTCTAAAAACTCTTGCTTACATAGCTTACAGGAGTCCCGTGAAGCAGATCGAGGTTGTTGAAGTGCGGGGCAACAGGGCTTACGAGCAAATAGATGAGCTTATAAAGAGGGGGTTCGTCACAGCCAAACCCAAAGGACACACAAAGGAGTTGAGGATAACAAAGAAGCTTCTGAAGTACTTCAACGTTAAAAGTGAGACGGAGCTTAAGAGGTATTTTGAAAGGCTCAATCTTAAGGTGGAAAATTTAAAAGAGACTGAAAGGGAAGGGATGTCTGAGGAAATGAAGGAAAAAGTGGAGGATGAAGAAGTAAAGGATCAGGAATAAACCTCTTTTATGATCTTCCACTGAAGTCTTGACCCCTCCCTAAACCTTCGGGATATAAACCAATAACATCCCGTCATCACAGGGTACATAATATCGTAAGGATCTTCAACATGCATCAGTCCCAGTTTATGTCCTGTTTCGTGTGAGTAATGTTCAACTTCCCAGTCCCTATACGGAATGAAGCATACGCAGTAATCCATTATTACTTTATGTCTCTTTCTTCTTGACACGCTACTCCCCAAACCACTAATTGACTGTGTCTCGAAGCTCACGATCTTCACAACATCCCTTCTTTTGTGCTTTTCTAAAAGGCGATTATCGCACCACTTTTCAACATACTGTTCGATTTTTTCATGCAACTCCTGGATCTTCTGGGGTGTAAGTGTGGGGCTGGAGGGATCATAGCATTTCAGAGCTTCATGCGCATCAGTCTGAAGGTCTTTGTAACTCAGGTTTACAACATCCATCCTGATGTTCAATTTTCGGTCCAGAGTCCTCATAAGCTCAGAGAATTTGTTCTCGATTTCGTTAGAGTATTCCTCAAGAAAACTATCGCAATCCTCAATTCCATTATCTTCCCACACGCGATAGAGTATACCATCGAGTTTTCTTTTCTGCACCGCCTTTCTAATAATCTCCCTATCGGTAGCAAGTATACTGAGATGTGAACCCACCCGAATGAAATTTTTGAGTTTCTCCACAGCAGCTTTATGATCCTCGCTGTACGAACCTCTTATGATCAACCGGTATGTGGCTTCTTCAAGGAGACGGTTCAGAACCATATCTCCGCACCCAATTTTATTACCTTTCCTTCTACCACCTCTGCCATCTTCATATTATTTACCACCTTTTTATGGTTAAAGAAAAATGATTTTTAAGAATTTTTCCCATTTTCAAAACCGATAAACATTGCTCTAGTTTGGAAAAACCTGCGACGAGCAGCTGTACTTTTTTAAGCTTCTCTGCCAAACCACTTTAAAGTATGAAGACGCAGCTCACAGCTCTTGATATCCATTACCTTCTAAAGGAGATAAGGCCCAAGGTTGAAGGAGCGCTTATCCGCAAGGTTTATCAGGTGGATGAGGATAAGATCCTTATCCAGCTGTACAAAAGTGGGGAAGGTACGGAAGAACTGCTGATTGGTGGGAATTTTGTTGCGCTCCTCAACTACAAGATCCCCAGGCCGGAAAGGCCGTCGAACTTTGCCATGCTCCTGAGAAAGTACATGAGAAATAAGAGAGTTGTGGAGTTCTCGCAGCTCGGATTTGACAGGATAATCATGCTGAAAACTGAAGACCACACAATCATAGCCGAGCTTCTACCCAAACCAAACGTCTACTTTGTGGACAACGAAAAGAACATAATATGGAGCTGTCTGATAAAGAAAAACCTTCAGTTCAGAGAGCTGAGGATACATAAAGGATACGTGCCGCCCTCCCCGCCTGTGGACCCGAGAAGGGTTGATGCGGAACAGCTCCTTCAAGAGATGAGGAAAGAGGCTGAAAAGAAAGTTGTGGTTTTCTTAGCACAGAGAGTATGGTTAAGCGGGGTTTATGCTGAGGAAACGTGCCTTATCGCGGGTGTGGACAAAAACAAGAAGTGTGGCGAAGTAACAAGAGAGGACGCATCTCAACTTCTGAAAGCTGCAAGAAGCCTTCTTGAGAGAGAGCCAGCACCAGCTATAATTTTAACACCCGACGGAAGGGGATTTGATGATGTTGTGCCCTTCATGCTTGAAGTCTACAGGGGTAGAAAATCCAAACCTTATGAGAGCTTTAACGACGCGATAAATGACTACTTTGTAGAGATGCTAAAGAAAGAGGAGGTAGAAGAGGCAAAGAGGGATGGAAAGAGCAGGTATACTATCGTTGAGAGGCTTGAGCACAGATTGGAAATGCAGATGCAAGCACTTGAAAAATATAAGGAGATGGAGGAAAAGCTCAGGAAAGCGGGCGAGAAGATTTATGAGCACTACGACAAGTTCGAGACGTTTCTGAACAAAGCGAGAGACCTCAGCTTTCATGAACTCCTGCATTTGCCGTATGTTAAGCGGGCAAACGAAAAAGAGAAGGAAGTGGTGGTGGAAGTTGATGGCATTGAAATAAAACTGAGAGTAGACAGAGATATCCATGACAATGCTGCTATGCAGTTTGAGGAAGCGAAGAGGATGAGAAAGAAAGTTGAAACGCTTCTGAAGCAGATTGAGGAGACTAAGAGGAAGCTGGAGGAGGCCAGAAAGAAGGAGGAGGAGATGGAAAAAGAGGTGGAGAAAAAAGTGATAGTCAGGAAAGAAAAGAAAAAGAAAAAATGGTACGAGAAGTTCAGGTGGTTCATAACATCTTCCGGACTGCTGGGTGTATGCGGTAGGGATGCAACAACCAACGAAATACTCATTAAGAAGTACGCTGAGAAAGATGACTGGGTTTTCCATGCGGACTACAAGGGAGCTCCATTTGGTCTTTTGAAGGGAGGGATTGAGAAAGCGGAGCTATCCGATTTAAGGGAGATGGCACAGTTCGTTGCTTCCTTCTCCAGGGCATGGAAGGAGGGAATAACAGCGCTTCAGGTCTTCTTTGTCAGGCCGGAGCAGGTTAGCAAGAAGACTCCTGCTGGAGAGTACATGGGGAAGGGAGCCTTCATGATCTACGGCGAGCGTAACTGGCTCAAAACGGAGATTTCACTTGCGGTTGCTTTGTTTAATAACGAGGTTGTGGTGTGGCCCGTTGAATCGGTTAAAGCAAGAACAGGTAAATATGTTATTATAAAGCCGGGCACAACGAAACCCAAAGAGCTCGCGTCAAGTCTCTTAAGGATTCTGCAGAAGATGGCAAGTGAGGAGGAAAGGGAACTGCTGGAATCCCTCAAGCCGGACGATGTCGTCCAGAAACTTCCTCCGGGTGGCGGAGAGATAATCGGCAGGAAAGTTTAGTACCGAAACAAATATAAAGCGCTACGGGGGAATTTTCCAGAATGGAACCTGCGGGCTTTCTGAGTGTGGTTATCGAGAAGGTGGGTAAAGAAAACCTGACTTCGCTTGTTGTTCTTTCCCTGATTATGGCTGTCATCTATTTTCTTGACAGAAAGAACTTCCAGAAGGAGGGGGTACTGCTCCTCAGAAGGACGAAGAAAGGGCTTGATTTCATCAATAGAAACGCGGAAAAGTACAGGAACTTCTACATTTTTTTCGGATATCTCGGAGTTTTCTTTTCCCTCGGGTTGGTGGGGATCCGATTCTTATTCAGAAACAATAAAAAAGATCGGTTAAGGGCCACAGTCTTGGGCAGTGCATTTGTTGCTGTATTGCTGATCATCACAGCTTACTTCACGCAAGCGCCCACTTTCTACCATTATGTAATATTTGTGACCTTCTGGCTCGGAGGGATAACTAGTGCGGCTCTTATTTTCCTTTTTTGGAAGGTCGTGACGGCGCTGTTCCATCCAGCAACGGTTCAGCCCTCGGTACAGCTCGTTCTGCCTCTGAAAACACAGAAGCTGCCGGTGTTTTACGTCCCTTTACCGTACTGGGTGGTGGCGATATTGACCATAGTGGTTGTCCATGAGTTTGCACACGCACTTGTTGCGAGGGCACACAACATAAAGGTAAAGTCCATGGGTTACGGATTCTTTGCGGTGATTCCCCTGGGATTTGCCGAGCCGGATGAGGGGCAGTTAAAGAGAAGCGGCATTGCCAAAAAGCTGTCCGTGTACGCTGCCGGGTCGATGAGCAACCTCTTTTTCGCTTTTATATTTTTCCTGCTTTTTATCCTCCTTGGCCATGTGGTGGGGATGGTTTTTCAGCCATCCGGTGTGGAATACTCGTTCAAGGTAAACAACACCTACGCTTACAGCATAATCCCGGAAAGCGGTGTCTTAACAGCGATCAACGGCACTCCGGTAATGAGCATAGACGACCTTATTAACATCCTTGAGAAGCTGAAACCGAACCAGACAGTTGTGTTAACAATAAACGGACAGAACTACACGGTCAAACTCAGCCAAAACCCGCAGAATTCGAGCCTGCCTTTCATAGGCTTGGGTGGCCTGAAAAACAGGATGGTGGTTAAAAATAACGTGAAGAACCTTGTTGGAGAGAAGGTGCCGTGGGTGCTGATCTACCTGATGAAGCTCCTTCAGTGGCTTGTATTTCTCAATTTGGGTATAGGTATTGCGAACCTGCTCCCGATAAGACCGCTTGACGGCGGGCTGATGCTGGAGGAGGTGATGAAGAAAGCCAGAAGGGAGAAAACTTTCTACTTGATTGAGAAATTTGCACTTATCTTACTTATTCTCAACATAATTCTACCGCTAATCCTCAAATATCTGAGCGCCAGCCATATTATCTGAGAGTGTGGGAAAAAACATCCCTGCTAACTTAACTCATGCCTGTGAGGTGGAGGGGTGCTCCCAAAATTAAAGAAAATGCTACGGGAGTATGTGGAGAATCATTCAGCTCTCGACTCTTGGCGCAAGCACGTACTTAAGGGATGCAAGCTCCCCCGACTTAACGACAAGTTCCATCGGATAGTCGTTTCCGAGGCTCACCCTCACGAGATCTCCGAGTTTCATCCCTCTTACCATCTTCTTGAGATAATCCACTGAGAATTTGGACCTTGCGGGCTCCTTAACCTCAAGCGAGACGAGAGCTTCCGTGCCTTTCTCCGCTATAATCTCAGCTTTTGATAGATCTCCCTCACCGATTATCATGAATTTCTCCTCATCCACCGCAAATGTTATGGTATCGCTGACGGCAGCAGCATTGGTTATACCCTCTTCCACCACCTGCCTCAGTACTTCAGCTGTGCCCAGGAATTCAAGGTTGAGTTCGGGAACCTTTTGCTCCTCAAGCTCGATCAGCGGCAGGGTGAATTTTCTTTTGACAGTGCCCTCGAGAAGGACGGTGAGTCTGTTTTCCTGCTCCTTTTCCAGTACAAGTCTGTCGGTTTTTTTCACCCTTTTGAGCACCGTTAGAAAATTATCAAGGTTTATCGGAATCTGCTCCTCCTCGTTCTCGAGGTTTATTTCCTCAAATGCGTAGTTATTCATCATGAAATTCACAAGGGTCACCATCGTGGGATCCGTGGCTGTGAATTTGAGACCATCCTTGGTGAAACGGAAGGTACCCTCGGCTATGAGGTCGCTGATAGCCCTAACTGCGTCTCTAAACAATGTAGCATCCAGAAAAACCACCCTGAACGTCACACCCATCACCTCAAAGTCGTGTTACTTTTTGTTTGTCCGTTATAAATATGGATAAGTTCGTAATCCACACGTTACAATATCACACCTTATCAATTTTAAAATTTTTATAACTTCGCACAGGCTGGAGAACCATTGCCTTGAAGAGGTTTATTTTTCTTTTTCCAACATTCTATCAAGCATTTCATTGAATTTAAGCCAGAGCTCCCTCGCCTTCGTGTACTCCTTAGGGTTTTTGAGCTCCATCCTCTTTATTATGTCTGCATGCACCTCTATGCCGGAGGGCGTGGGGAAAACTCTGCCTATGATCCTCACATAGTTTCCTTCTTCAACCCCTTCCAGCTGGGGAGGGTTGGAGTACACCTCTACTGACGCTGTGCCGTCATCCACCAGAAGTTTTCCCTCTCCTTTTGAGATTACAAATCCTTCAATCCACACCACAAAATCTTCTTCGCTCAGCTCCCTGATGAATTTTTCCTTAGCAGCCTCTCCACCAAACACCATACACTCTGTACTTGCGCCTCAATATTTAAATTTAGAACAATCCATAAAATTCTGTTTCTGATGGTTGGTCTGTTTCTTCCGCATTTCTGAAAAATATTAAAAAATTATCCCGAACTTACTAACCTTATGAGCACACTCAATCTCCAGCAGACAGTAATGAACTCTACTTCTCAGTCGGGAGAGATAGGAAGCAACAACGGATTGCGGTTTGTTTTTGTTGTTGGAGGTGTGCTTTCTGGATTGGGTAAAGGTGTTGTTACCGCGTCCATAGCCAAGCTCATACGGGCTTATGGGTATAAAGTCACCGCAATAAAGATAGACCCCTATGTGAACATAGATGCTGGCACAATGCGCCCAACAGAGCATGGAGAGGTTTTCGTGACGGAGGATGGGGGAGAGATAGATCAGGATCTTGGCACGTATGAGAGGTTTTTAGATGTTAACCTGCCCAAAAAGAACAACATAACTACAGGGCAGGTTTACCTTGCAGTTATTCAGAGGGAGCGCACACTTGAATACGGCGGTAAGGATGTGCAGATCATTCCCGATGTTATGAATGAGGTAAAGAGAAGGATACTTGAGGCATCTCAAGGCTATGATGTTGCTGTTGTGGAGGTTGGAGGTACCACAGGAGACATAGAGAATCTTGTGTTCCTGCATGCTATCAGAAGCCTCTCGCTGGAGTATTCTTCAGTCACAGTTATGGTGACATATGCACCTTTCCTTAAGAATGTTGGAGAGCTGAAAACCAAACCAACTCAGCACGCGGTAGCAAAGTTAAGGGAGACCGGCATTTTCCCTGATTTCGTCGTGGTGCGTTCCGAGCTTGGTTTGGATGAGCCAAGAATAGAGAAGATAGCGAGAAGTTGCTTCATACCCCGAGAGAACATAATAGATGATCCCGATCTCGATAGTATTTACAGGTTGCCGTTGCTTTTCGAGAGGCAGAACTTTGTGAGCAAGATACTTCAGAAGCTAGGACTGAAAAAGAAAAAGGATGGTATGGAACCTTGGAGAAACTTCGTTGAGAAAATAGATAGAGCAAAGAAGCCCGTAAGGATTGCCATCGTTGGTAAATACGTTGCATACGGTAATGCTGAGCATAAGGATGTGTACATCTCCGTTATTGAAGCTGTAAGGCATGCTGCCTACAACCTTGAGCTCAAACCGGAGATAAAACAGATATCCTCATTGGATATCGAAAAGGGAGGAGCGGAGCCCCTTCTCAAAGACTTTGATGGAGTTATAGTTCCTGGAGGTTTTGGCGAGAGCGGGGTGGAAGGGAAGATAAATGCTATAAGATACTGCAGGGAAAATGCTACTCCTTTCCTTGGTCTGTGTTTCGGAATGCAGCTTGCCGTGGTGGAGTTTGCCAGAAATGTATGCGGACTTGAGGGCGCGCATACCACGGAAGTGGATCCGAACACACCACACCCCATTGTGGATATAATACCGGAGCAGAAGGAGTTAATAGCAAAGAGAATGTATGGTGCAACGATGAGGCTCGGGGCTTGGCCAGCTGTGCTTAAGGAGGGCACGCTCGTCCACAAACTTTACGGTAGAAAAGAAGTGTCAGAGAGACACCGTCACAGGTATGAAGTAAATCCAAAGTATGTGAATCTGCTGGAGAAGCACGGGCTGGTGTTCTCAGGCACAAGTCCTGATGGTGTTCTTATGGAGTTCCTCGAGCTGCCAAACCATAAGTTCTTTGTGGCAACTCAGGCCCATCCGGAGTTCAAGAGCCGTCCGCTCAGACCGCATCCGCTCTTCTTTGGTTTTGTCAAGGCTTCGGCCGGGATGAGGTTGTTCTGAATAATCAGGACTTTATAGATCTATCTCTTCTATCTCTTCTCCGGACACCGGATTATCATTTGTCATAACGGGAAATGACACCGAATACCGGAATTGCAGACTCATGGCAAAACTGGCCCGAACGCAAATCGCTGTGGTGCACCGTCCCACCTGTGCGGTATCTAAACATCAAAAAGCGTCTTTTGACTGTGCTTTGCTCTGACATCCTTGACGGTTGACCAACTCATCCTTGTTTCTTCTGGAAATTTACCGTTTTTTTTGTAGTAATATTCAAGAAATCGCATTGTTTTTTCATCAGCAGGATAGCCTGAGCCTATGTCTCCATAATTAGCATACTTCTCCCTTATTTTATCCATCTCTTCCTCCCTTATGCACTTCGCAACTATGGATGCGGCACTTACAACAGGGTATTTCGCATCTGCCTTGTGCTCGGCAATAAGCTCAACACCTTTCCTTATTCGTGCCTTTAACGCTTCTACAAATTTTTTGCCGTTAGAAGGGAGGTCTATGATCACCCTACCAGCATCTGAGGAATTAATTATCTTTGCCATGGCTTGCATCTCCACCTTGTTTATCGTCATGAATTCCATTTTCTCGTCCAGCTCCTTTGGGTAAATTTTTATCACATATATTACTTTTGCTATTTTCTTTATCTCCTCAAGGCACTTAAGTCTCGAGCTGTGACTGAGCTCCTTTGAGTCCCTGACCCCAGCTTCGACAAGTTTTGTTTCATCCTTCTTTCTCACCTCCACACCCGCAATTATCATCGGCCCAAGTACAGGTCCCCTTCCTGCTTCATCAATCCCCAGAACGAATTCCTCTGGATTAAGCATTTTGCCTTCTTCATTCCTGTGCCACACCACACCATCTTCCTTTGAACTTTCCATATTTCACCCCTCTTCTCACTAAACACCACTTTCAAAAATTATAAATTTTGAGAGAGCCACTTACGTATCGCGCATTCACTCAGCTCAGAACCTCACAAATCCGGTAAATACGAGAATGGCACCCAAGAACATCCCGATAATCATGCTGACGATCAGCGAGATCAGAAAGAGCAGTATGGCTTTTCCCCATCCAACATCGAAGTAATACTTTGCCAGAAACAGCCTGAGGAAAACGCTGGCAAGAAAATCAAAACTTTGTCCGAACACCATCGTTGAAAGATAGACGATGGATATGGACAGGAAAACATAACCCATAACCGACAGAAGGCCGGCATCAATATCAAGGAGTCTGCAGGCAATGTATGTTACAACACAAAGAGCTATGAAGGTAGCTGCGAGGCTGAGCAGAAGTCCGAAATCAACTACAAATGGGGTCCGGGTTTGGAAGTTTAAGCCATGAGAAAGAACGTATGCTCCGGTCAAAGTCATAAGAGCTTTCTGAAATCCTGCATGCAAGGACGTAAAAACATCTAAAAATATCATGATAAAATTCTTACTTACCTTTCCAAATAAAACTTTTTCCCTCTCGGATTTTTCGATTTTTGCTTTTGGTTTTTTATATCCTTTTTATCGGCATAGCTATGTGAATGTGTTTTAAAATTTTTTCATCATCACACTTTCCTTTATGGTAAGGAAGAAGCATCAGTTCATCAATCAGCTTAAGGATGGTGAGGTTGTAAACGACTTCTTTGCCGTCAAGTTCAAAAAGCCACCACGTCCGTATGAGGGTGGGTACTACTTTGAGATAAGGCTGAGTGACATGACAGGAGAGATAACGGCCAAGTACTGGGGGAGTGCTGACAGAAAGGAAGTTCTTGATATTTACAACTCGTTCTCAAATGGAGATGTGATTCACATTACCGGAGTTGTTGTGCAATACAGGGACAGAATGGAAATAAGCATGCACACACAAGACTTGCTGAGGAGAGTGAGTAGAGATGAATACAACATCGAGGACTTCGTGGCTCGCTGCCCGAAAGATGTGGAAAAGGTGAAAGATGAGCTGATAGGTTTTATTGATTCCGTCACAAACCCACATCTCAAAGCGTTGCTGGACTCCTTTTTTAGGGATGAAACTTTCATGAGGGAGTTCGAAAGAGCTCCAGCCGCCATGCATTACCACCAGAACTATATAGGCGGACTGCTGGAGCACACCGTCAACGTGGCAAAAATATGCGATGTAATACATTCTATTCATCCCAAGATGGAGAGGGATCTTCTGATTACCGGTGCTTTGCTGCACGACATAGGCAAGGTTAAGGAGTTCGAGGTTACCACGAGCATAGACGTTTCCAGAGAGGGTATGCTGATAGGTCACATAGTGCTCGGCAAGGAAATGGTCATGGAAAAAATCAAGAGCCTTAATGGCTTTCCAGACCTTCTGGCTTTAAAGGTAGCTCATATAATCCTAAGCCACCACGGTAAAAATACATACGGCTCGCCCAAAACCCCACAGCTTCCCGAAGCTATGGCGGTACACCTTGCCGACGAGATGGACGCAAAGCTAAGCCTGATGATAAGGTACAGAGAGGAAGCCGATACGGAAGACCCATGGGTATGGACAAAGATGTTTGGACACATTTTCCTGGAGTGAGAACTTATAAACACCCCATATATGTAAAACACCCGCGGTTCAGTAGGTAGTAATTTTGTGCCGTGCAATACATTTTAATAGAATTCTTACCATAGAAGAAGTGACAGAATGTTAGGGAGTATCGTTAAAGTTTGTTAATGGCAGGCATGTCCTTGTTGCTAATCGAATCCTAAGGCGATAATATGCCGGGAATAATATGGCTTAAGGATGTTGATAAGGAGCACGAGCAGTTTTTGGGGGAGAAGATAGTTGCACTTGCCATGTGTAGTAAAGCCGAGCTTCCCGTGCCAAAATGTTTTATAATAACTCCTTCCGTTTTCTACGAGTTCGTGCGCTACAACGGCATTGGAGAAGCGCTGCATAGAGATTACCGCACGCTTAATGAAGAAGATGTCCTTGAGCTTGACAATATGTCGAAGAGGATGCAGAAGACTATTTTTTCCGGAAGGTTTCCTGATAATTTCTTGAATGAACTCAGGGAGGCTTATCAGAGAATGAGCATGCACGAGGATGTTTATGAGCTGAGCGAGAAGATAAAGAGTCTCGTTTCTGCTGCCCGTGGTGACTCGAAGGTCGTTGTCAAAACCGTGTTTGGGGATGCACCTTTTGTCTTCTCCAAGGCGATCTATAACGTCAGGGGAATAAACACGCTGAAGAATGCGGTGCTTCGCGCTTGGATGGATGCTTTTCAGGCTGAGAACGTATACATGCTTAAGAAGGTTGGGGCCAGTTCATTCAAGGTCAGCGTGGTGGTTCAGGAGATGGTTAACGCTGAAAAGACCTGCAGAGCTTTCACCTTCAACCCGCTTAACCGCGACAGGGACAGTTACTACATTGAATCTTGTTACGGTTTCGGGTTGCCATTGACGTACGGCGAGTTCAAACCGGATTACTTCGTTATCTCAAAGGAGGAGTTTTCCGTTCTTGAAAAGGGTGTGGCTGAAAAGCGATATCTATATGCTGCAGATCCCATAAAGACAGAGCTGAGGCGGGAAGCTCTGAACGGTTCTTTGGAGAGATCTCCATCCCTCAGTCAGGAGGAGCTGCGCTCAGTAGGAGAAATTCTGAAAGAGATAGATACTAAACTTGGCTGGAACTGTCTGGTCGATATTGCCTTTCAGAGAGGCAGACCTCATGTGGTTTCAATAACTCCCATTGATTTTTTGAACTGTTCAGCGGAGAGAGAAACGGAAAATGCAACCACACAAACTCCTGCAGCAGCTTCTTCAGGAGGGAAGGTCATAAGCGATGCAAGATTCCTGATGCCTAAAGAGGAGGTGGCTACTGCCCTGTCTCTGAAATCTTCTGGAGAAATAACGTCATTTAAGGGCAGATGCGCTCAACACCCTAAGGGTGTGGTGGTGATCATTCCGGCACTATCTCCTGATTATGTCATCATATCCGATTGCGTAAAGGGAGTGATTTCAGCTGTAGGGGGTCTGACATCGAGGCTTTCCCTGTGGCTGGCTTATAGGGGAAGGGCTGTCTGTCTTGTTAACGATACATCCTTGATCGGGGACGGTGATGGGGTGAAGTTTGATCCAAAGAACAATCAGGTTACAGTGTTCCAGCAGCAGGATCTTCTTTCTGGTTTTGATTCAGCTGCGGTTTATAAGAATGTGGAGATGAGCAGAACAATTCCGGAGGTGGAGGCTGTTTCCAGTTTGAGAGTTGATGATGTGGCGGAACGTCTTGCTGATCTGATAACCGCGGTTAAGGTCGGTGTGCTCCTCAAAAATATAGAGAGCGAGGATCTACCGGCCTTCTTTGAAAGTGTGCTTATAGCTCGAGAAGCTTTCGAGAATGTGCTCGGGAGTAATGGGGTCATTTTTTCAACACCTTACACTCACGAAGAAAGTGTGAAGATTGGAGATAACAAGATCCTCAGGTTGAGCGGTGCGTTCACGAGGATTTTAAGGGATAACTTCAGAACGCCATTTTGGGTGGAGTGCCTCAATCCGGATACGGGAGCTGACGTATTTGCGCAGCTGGGAGCAGTATCGCAACTCCTCATGAAAGGGTACAGAAATGTGGGCATCGTTTTACCTTCTTTCGTTCTGCCGCATGAGTTCGAGAATGTATCATCCATTCTCAAGCACTCCCATCTGAACAAGGGATGTGCGAGGATAAGCGTGCTCATAGACAGACCGGGCGGACTGTTCATGGGAGAAATCATATCCAGGGCGGGAATCAAAACAATTTTGCTTGATGTGGACAGGGTGGCGATGCATGCTTTCAATACCGCTGAGCCGAATACGGGTCTGTCAACACATAAGGGATTTCTCAACCTGATCTCTGCTGGCATGGAGCATCTGAACGAGCACAATCTCAAAGTCATGGTAAAGGGTAAGCTTAGCACAGGCGTGGACGTGCTGAAACTTCTCGTGGAACACGGTGTTGACTGTATTTTCGTGGAAAAAGACAGGCTTGCACACACAAAATATCTGGTCGCAAGGTATGAAAGAATGGCGTTTCTTGAACTCCTAAAACACAGGCACAGACTCTTCAGAAAATGAAATGGGGCCGCCCGGAATCACAACCGCCAGCAGTTGGAAGCCAAGCAGCACACCACATCTTTCACTCTGGCGGTATTTGAACCGGGGTCACCGGCTCCCAAAGCCGGAATGATAACCAAGCTACACCACGGCCCCGAAAAGACAAATATGTTCTGTGTATGAACATCGAAAATATCGAGGAAAAAATTTAAAACTTCTAAGACCCGACCTCAACGAACTTGAGGACATCCCCTTCTTCCACATCAAATTTGGATCTCTTTACGGCTCTCTTATCAAGCTCGAGCACATACCTCACGGGTGAAGAGGGATAATAAATTTTCCATGTTTTCGGATCCAAGCTGAGAGGGGGTGCGTTTTCCACAACTCCGGTAACCTCGCCGTTTTCTCGCACAAATGCAATCGTAAGGGGATACTTCATAAATAAAGTCCAGATGCCGACAGTTTTTTCCCTTTTGAAGTCAAGCAGCATACACCCCTCGCTCCTGAACATCAGACCCCGGATAAGCTCAGCTATCCTTGATGCTACTTCAACATTTTCAATCCTGCACCCCTTTGTGCGGTTAATCACCGCCACGAATTTACTTTTCTCTCTCACTACTCTAACACCCTCTATTCTCTTTATCATCATAATTAAACACAATCTTAACTGAATAATGGGGGGCGATAGGGATTCATAGATGAAAACTTTTTAAAAAAAGAAAGAACACGAGTGTGATAACAAAGAAAAGGAGCACGAACACAATGGCCTGTTTGCTTGTTCCGAGAACGATTGGTATCGGGCCAATGAAACCGATAAACGCACCTTCAACATGAGTGTCTGTATTGCCTTTAATACCGGAAAAAATAAGCACGAACATCCCTATAAGAATCAATAAGATCCCTGCAAAAATTATCAGTATGCCTATGTTTTCGATAGGAATATCACCAAGCGTGACCATACTTCATTTCTACTCTCATTGGTTGAAATTTTTATATATTTTTTTATCCCAATGTATCCTATGGCGATATCTCAAGAAAACTCATCATTTTTTGCTCTCGTAGTGATTTTCACTACTCTGTTTTTTATACCAACCCTTTCCCTTGCAACGACACCCCAGCAAATAACTGAAAGTGCTACTAACGAACTGAGTCCCGAGATCGCGATCAACAGTCAAGGGGATGCGTTGATCATATGGCTTTCGGATGAGGGTGGGATGACATGGTCTATTGATGGTCTTTTTTCATCTTACAATCAATCAAAACTCCTGAATTTTTCACAAAGGATTGCGAACATGAGTGATTATCCAACAGTGGTGTATGGGGGCGGCAGGTTTCTGGTTGGATGGATATCGTGGATAAATGCGGGGTCGAATACAACCTCTATAAAAAAATATATTTATGTAAGTTCATCAACAGACGGGATCAACTGGAATGGCCCGATTCTTTTCGCTAAAAGTGACGTAAGTCACGATTATGCGAGTCTCTCCCTGCTTTTCAACGGCACTCAATATCTTGCTTGCTGGTTGGATTATTTTGAGATCACCGGGCGGGGAATGGTTGATTTTCTTGAGTGTTCTGCAAGTAGGGATGGTCTATCGTGGAGCAAGCCGTTTTTTGTAAGAAGTTTATCAAGAAGCGTAACTGAGGCGAAACTTGTCTATGCACACGGTAAGTATGTGCTGAGTTGGGTTGAGGGAAGAAAGTGTTACATCATGGCCGGAAACACTCTTGAGGGAATGAGCGGTGGAGGAACTCCTGTAGTTGAAAATGCCAGTACATGTTTTGCCACATACAATGGCACAACCTATATTGTAGTTTACTCCGGATATGATGAGGAAATTCATTATATTTACTATGATGGTGGTCAATGGAGGGGGCCATTTCAAATCACAAACTCAACCGCAAATGATGATGAGCCATTCCTTATCTACAACGGCAAGTATTACTATCTCGTCTGGCGTTCTGACAGGAGCGGGAGCAACAACATATATTTAATGGTCGATTCAAGAATCCCGATAGAGGAGCCGGAAGTTAATATTCCTGTTTGTGGCAATGGTATCTGTGAGAGCGGTGAGAACTATGAAACTTGTTCAAAGGACTGTTTGCCGGGATGGAAGGATCCGTGCGCAAACGTAACCTGCCCGGATAAGTGCGAAGGTACAACCTACTACAGCAATGGTGTCTGTGATCACTCCACCGGCAACTGCATTTACACAGTTATTATCAACAATTCAGATAAATGCAAAACCGGAGAAGGCGCGACACCAAAAACCCCATCATCCAGAAAGGAAGTGCCTAGTATCACCAACAAAACCCAGATTAATCCGTGCGCAAACGTAACCTGCCCGGATAAGTGCGAAGGTACAACCTACTACAGCAATGGTGTCTGTGATCACTCCACCGGCAACTGCATTTACACAGTTATTATCAACAATGCCAATATCTGCATGTCCTCACGCACCCCACAATCGATGGAAGAGGAAGAAATACGAAACACAAGTAAAAACGAGAACATCCAACGTTGTCCTGATAAATGTATCAGTACAGTTTTTTATGGGGGCGGTGTGTACGATAAAACGACAGGGTCGTGTTTCTATTCAATAATAGTCAAAAACTCAACAAAATGTGCTGTGAAGAGAAAGAGAACAGAGGAACATGTGATAAATGTGACTTACAATGCTTCGAAGATCTGTCCTGAAAAATGTGAAGGCACGACTCTTTATAAGGGAGGGGTGTATGATCACTCCACAAATTCATGCCTTTATACACAAATAATAAACAATGCAGAAAAATGTATTGATTTGTTAAAAGAAAAAGAGAAGCGATGGGTGTTGATAGTCTATCCAGAAAACGGTGCAAAATTCAAAACCCAGGAAGTTAAGGTCAGGATACGTTGTTATGGAACTGGATGCAAATGCTACTATTCTCTAAATAACATGCCGAATACAACGATAGAAAACGATACGGATGTTTTCGTTTATGGTAAAGATGGTAAGAATTCAATAATGTTTTACTGTTATTACCCAGATGGAGATTTGAGGGAGGCGGAAACTACATTTTATGTAGAAAAAGCGAAGATGGAGGTAGGAGGTGCAAAACCATCCTGCAACGCTACAAGATTGGTCGTTATAAACATAACTTCTAAGCACCTATGGAAGGACAAGCTTAACAGAACTTACGCGACCATTACAGGAGTGGTTTACGAGACCGGGAACAAAGAGGCTTTGGTACCTTTGGCACACGCACCTCTGAGCATTTATGATGAAGTTTCTATGGCACACATCGCCGATATTGAGACAGATGCTACGGGTAAATTCGAAGTCTCCTTCAGAGTGCCATCCTATGCGGAAAGGGAAGGGGAGTTTAGAGTTATGATAAGTTATGCAGGGGATGCTGTTAGAAAGCCAGCATCCATCACAGAGAGGTTAAGCCTATCACAGGCAGGGGCACAACCCTCTTACCCGGAGGTCTCGAAGGAAATGCAAAGACTTCCAACAGCACATGAAAAAGGAGCAGGGAACAGAATTAAATGGATACTGCTGGTGGTAATTATTCTGATAGGTGTAACGGTTGTGGTATGGTTGGTTTTAAAAGAGAAGAGGAAAAAGGAGAGTTCAGGAGAAAAAAGAGGACGACAGAGCGGTTCTGGAGATGAAAGTGGTGGGGAACACGCACCATACTATTATCCGCAGCCACCTCAACCCTATTATACAGAAAGTAGGAAAATTGCTGTGTTCTTCCTGATAGGGTTAATATTATCAATAACAGTAAATATAATTCTCACACCTACTGTTGTTCACGCAGCTTCATGCACTGACGCAGGTGTTAAGTGGGTTACAGCTCGATATGGGCCAATTCATCCGTTTACATTATCCCATGGCAATCTAAACCAGCTTTATTGCACAAAATTCGATAAGGAATTTACCCATACTGAGACTTTTAACTTCCGGCTTAATCCCTCGGATCCTAGATGCCGAGGGTGTTGTGCTTACTGGTGCTATATCTTACCAGGTCGCGACACGTGCACCCGTTATAGGGGATGGTATGCAAACAAAATAAAAGAGGGTAGTACAAAATGGATGATAAGACTTATTGGCACGACGGAGCATGCTGACTGCTGTTACGGGGTTGCCAGAGGTGCAGCCGTTGAGGGATATCTTTATATAAACCTGAACAACTGGAAAGTTGTGGGCATACCTGAATGTGGTGTGAGGGGAGGATACAAAATATCCACCACGGGTGACGAGTGGATCATGCACTTTGGAACCTCACGCCCAAATAATTGCGGGGGTTGTTGCTGCTGTCCAGATGGTGCTGGGCTCAGTTGTGATGTGTTGGTAGAGAAGCGGTCCGACATTAGACCTCCAGAGCTCGTTTATTTTAAAGGGGTGCCTGCTTGGGGTTGGTTGAAATACCCGGATAGTTACAAAAAAGGAGATGCCGGTAAGATTCTTTACGTGAGATATGGTGGGAGAATAGGTCACCCATTCAATCACAACGGACTCGTGAATGATTACCTTTATAATATTATATATGAGTATAGACTCGTGGACAGGATATCCATATTCCCACGTATAAACCACTACGACCATGTGAATTATTTCTTCACAACTTGGCTCTATGTTAAGAAACCGGGGAGGTGGTATTTTGCCATAGATGGTGATGATGCTGTTGAGGTGGAGATCGATGGAAAAGTAGTGGCTTCGTGGTATGGGGGCCACCCCCCATGTCTCTGCTTTTATCATCACAGACCAATATACCTTTCTAAAGGTTGGCATAAATTAATCGTTAGGCATGAAGAGGAAGGAGGGTGGGATGGTGTAAGACTCTACTTCATTGCTCCAGGTGATACCTCGTGGAGACTATTTTCAGTATCTAATCTTCGCGGTAGAGCCGATGTCTACGCATATATCCCACCCGTATCTGTAATGAAAACTCGTAGTTTCATACGTTACGGTTTACCCGAAAGACAGAATTACTGGAATTACAGAAAGAGAATAACGATAACAACTTCAACGGACAGAGAGTTGGAAAACTATCCAGTAAAGATAGTTTTTGATCCATCCCGTTTAATTTCCGCTGGAAAAATGAGGAGCGACTGTGCGGATTTGAGGTTCACAACGCTTGATGGAGAGAAACTAAAATATTACTTGGAATCCTGCACCCCTACCAAGGTATCCGTGTGGGTAAATATACCCATCATCCCCAGCGGGAAGAATCACAAAATAGATCTTTATATGTACTATGGTAATCCTTCAGCAACATCCGAAAGTGACATTTCTGCAAGATTTATTTTCTACGATGATTTTAGCAGAAAGGACACAACAAAATGGAATTGGGTGAGGAACTGGGGTGTGAGGAACGGGTATCTCATTAACTATGCTAATGATTGGGGTAGTCAAAACATGCCGCTTGTTTCCTCAGAATTCAACGCAAATCTCTCGGAGTCACCTGTGATGATTGAGGTCAGAGCAAAATCGGGTTCGAACAAATGGGCCTACGATATCTCATTCCACTGTTGGATCGGTTCACACTCATTTGCTTGTCCATTCCTCACAGAAAGCAGATATTGGTATCACTTTTTCGATAGACATTGTGATGGATGGCAGTGCTGTTGTCCTTCTCGCTACCTTAGAAACTGGTACACTTATAAAATTTATATCGATACCAACAAGCAGGAGATTTGGCAGAACAATTATAGACTTGATACGAGACATGTCAAGCTTATCCAAACAGATTTCCACAAGTTTTCCCTTCAGTTTAAAAGCTCATACAGTTATGTGGACTATGTGAAAATCTATAAATATTATCCGGGACTTTCAACTTCCGTCAGTTTTGGCAAAGAAGAATACTATTCCGGTTACGATGGTAGTCTTAAAGGATGGAGTAGAAGTTGCACGTATAACCTAGAATGGTTGTGTAGGGATAATACGGAGTTAGCATCCACACCATACAAGTTAGCAACATATTATGGAGGTAAGTGGCACTATACTTCTTGGAGTACCGCCACCTCACACAAATTTACTGCAAGGCCGTACGACCCCGTAAGGTTTGCACTGGAATGCAGAGATTCTTCAGGCAATATTGGTGGTTGGTGGTATTTGCCAGATACATCCTATGTTAGATGCGACCCTAACGCCCCAACAACATATTTACAAAAAACAAAACTCAGTAACGGCGGTTATGAGATCAACTTTGTGTGCAGTGATGCCGGGGGGGTTGGTTGCTCATCTACTTACTACTGCAAGACGACATCATCATCATGCACACCAACAACCAAATACACAGGTCCGTTCACTATAACAGCTCAATCCGGTCAGGTGGCGAGATGGAAGGTGTGTTATTACTCTGTTGATAAACTTGGAAATAAAGAGAACACAAAATGTACCGAAATTCTCACAACACAGGACACACAACCACCCACACTGGTGAAGTTCAATCCAACTATTTCGGCGGGATGGACTAAGAACTGTGAATTCCATCTTTCATGGGAATACACAGACAACATCGGGCTTGCATCTCAACCATATTACTTCGCGATCTATCACAACGGTAAATGGCAATACTTCGGGTGGAGAAACAACACTTTCAACTCATATACTTTTGTCGCCACGCCTTATGATTCTGTTAGATTCGCACTTAAATGTAAAGATATTAACAACAACATCGGCGGTTGGTGGTACAACCCAACCAACGGGTATATAAGATGTGATCCATACGCTCCCGTAACTTACATGACTCAGACCAAACTCTCTCCCTCAACGATTCGGATTAATTTCACATGTACGGACCACAGCATTTATGCAAGTAAATGTGCTGCCACTTACTACTGCAAGACGACATCATCATCATGCACACCAACAACCAAATACACAGGTCCGTTCACTATAACAGCTCAATCCGGTCAGGTGGCGAGATGGAAGGTGTGTTATTACTCTGTTGATAATGCGGGGAACGTTGAAACTTCCAAGTGTGGATCGGTCTTCATCGACGATCAGGCGCCGACAACCATCATCAAACCAAACGGAACAGACTGGGTGAACCACGATATCACAGTAACGCTTACATGTAATGATGGGAGCGGTTCAGGATGCAGTAAAATATATTATAAGCTCATTCCGGCCTCTTCCTCATGCCCAGATCCAACCACAACCACTTACTATTCTCAGAACAGCAATACTGTTACGATCACCATACGCGGCAAAGATAATGAAGCTCATGAATACTCAATATGTTACTATGGTGTTGATAATTGGGGTAACGTGGAGCGTGTTAAGAAGAGCAAACCATTTAGGATAGACAAACAAAATCCTGTGACTCAGCTCCAAACTGATTATGATTACATTAGAGCTCCGTGGACAAATAAGAATGTTGCTCTCAGGTTTACATGCAACGATTTCAACGGCTCAGGTTGCAGATACCTTGAGTACTATCTCGGTAGCGAGGGAGAATCGAGCAAAAAGACAACAACTCAAAATCCATTTAAACTTACAATAACATGTCCGGAGGGTGAGGCTTGCGTGGAACAGATATTTTACAGGAGCGTGGATAATGCAGGTAATGCGGAGAGCTGGAAGAACATCACAGTAAAAATAGATAAAAAGGCACCCGCAGGTCGGGTTATGATTGAACCTCCAATCCTTTCCACTAGCTCATTTATGAACGTTACCCTGTCCTGTAGTGATGATGAATCGGGATGTAAATTTATGGAGTTCACGACCAATATGAGTGATAAAAAATGTTACACGACCGAAAATACGTATGTCTGCACACTAAAGACTCCCACCAGCTGTAATGGTGCGGGGACTTACAGCTACACATTGTACCTCAAGGACGGCGCCGGAAATCTTTGGAATATAAAAGGAACGTTTGTGGTGAAAAAGTTCACAAACTGTCCGTGTTCCTCAAATGACGAATGTTATTCTGGCGTTTGCAGGATTGACACACATACATGTGCCGCAATTGAGAATATTAAATCTCCTCCAGTAAATACAGCTTACGGATCGGAGATCAGAGTGAGCACGGATGTCAAAGAGATGCGCGTACCGATAATCATTTATAACTTGAATCCTGTGCCTGATAATATAACGGTTTGTGTTCAGAATCCGTACGAGGATAAGATTGAAGCGTTTGTGATGGGGCTTGGTGTTTCATCTGAATCAAAGTGCAGAACTTTTATCATAAATAGTGCGTCGAAACACGTGGTGGCAATCCTTCTGAAGCCATATGCTGAAGGTACCTATACGATCAATATAACTACAAAGAGTCAGATTACTGGCAAATCGTCACAACCAACATCCCTTCGAGTAGTTGTAGTGCCTCCGAAAAAGGGAGGAGAGGTCGGAGTCAAGCAGCCCGGAATTTCATTCACGAATATTGTGGTAACAGCGCTGTTAGGTATGGTGATCACTCTGCTCAGATGAAAATAAAGTTGAGTTACTAAAAAATAAGAAGAAAAAATAGAGAGAAAAAGATGCGATCATTCCAATTCTTTTTGCACCATCTCGAGCATGGACACAACACTCCAGATTTCGGTTCTCGAAAATGGTTGAAGATTCGGATCACTGCTGACCTCTTCCAGCATTGTTATAACAGTATTGACCCTCGTTTTTGGAGGTAGATTTTCCTTATCAAGCTCTCTAATGGCATTTTCTATTACCGTGCGAACATTCTTGGGTATTTTTTTATCCTCTGCAAGTTCTTTGAGCACCGCTTTTATTTCATGAAGTGCCTCCATCAACACACCACCTCCTTTTTATCCCATCCTCAATGTTTAATTTAAGAATGAAACGAACCATTCCCTACTTTTTTTCAAATCTTTTTAATTTTTTCTCCGATTTTTTCCTCAATTTTCTTGAGCAATACTTTCTTGGCATTTTCCCAGTTTTCAGGTATTTTCCCGTTAAATGATACGGCAGTTGGATGCCCCCCGCCCTTTCCACCCAAAACATTCTCGAGATTCTTGAATAATTCCAGCATGTTCACGTCATTGGTGACATTCTGTCTCATTCTGCACGAGATTCTTATTTCATTTTTTTGAATGTTGACCGCTATTGCGATATCCGCCCCGACTCTCACAAGAGTCAATGCAGCTGCAGCTTCGTATGAACCAATTTCTGTAAAGGCTATTATTAACTTTCCGCATGAGTAAAGCTCTGCTCTCCTCAATGCCTTCAGCATTGCAACTTTTTCGGAGTAATTCTTTTCAATATGGAGAACTTTCATTAGTTTACCGACATCCACTCCCGATTCAACGAGTTCGCAAATCGCAAGGAGCTCTCTGTTGGTTGCGGATCTCAGAAATCCCGTATCGGCGATTATGCCGGCTGCGAGAAAAACAGAGATCTCTCTGGTTATTTTTATATTCAGAGCCTTCAGAAGAATTTGCACAATCACCGCCGTGGCTCTCGCATTTTTATCAACTATTGACACAGCAGCATTTTGGGTAAGATCAGCCTCCGAATGATGATCGATCACACCGTAATTTTTATTCGTTTTTAAAAATTTCACAAGCTCGTCTGGCAACTGTGTCGAGGATCCGGTATCAACAATGATAAAAAATCCCATACTTTCCCATTCTGTAGTTTTGAAATTTTCCTGAAGAGGGTATGGAAAAGATCTCAGAAGCTTCTTAGATTGTGCGCTCATACCTAACGGTGCTATGACTTTTACTTTGATATTGATTTGTTTCAGAGCGAGAGCAAGAGCTACCGCGCTTCCCACTGCATCCGGATCAGCGTTGTGATGCACAACGATTGTACAGACCTTTCCATACTCATGCACTTTTTTTAAAAATTCTTGCCCTTTTGGTCTTATCTTTGAAACTTCGTGATTTTCCACGATACCAAGCTTTTCGAGTATATGGAAGATCATTCGTGAGTCTCTTTTATCACTCAGAAAATAAATCCCACCCTTCTCCTCAATCAATCCTAATTCTATGAGTTTCTTAACATGTCCGCGCACCTCAACTTTTTTAAACTCATCTAAAGCGCCGGCAATGTCTTCAAAAACCACCCCTTCAGAATTGGAATAAATTAACTGCAGGATTCTTAATGTGTCCTTATTTTCCAGAATTGTTCTCAGGATTTCGCTGAGCTTTCGTGTCATAGAAATACATACAACAACAAAACAATTAAAAATGTGCGGAGGATATGGCCACCCTAAACCTCACCGGGATGGCCGGAGGAACGCCTATCGCGCCGTTCTCCCCCCCTCATTTTGAGTTGCGAATATTTTTTCCCTGAGATCCAACAACTTATCCTTTATCGTTTTCTCCTGCTTTTCAAGTGCCTTCATTCTAAGCTCGAGAGTTTCAAGTTCCATCTCTATGTCCTTTTTTGCATCCTCGGGTGCCATCTCGATCATAATTGTCCCGGATGTTTTGTAAACGCTTCCCTTGGCCTTTTCCACTTCCTTTAGCGCATTCTTAAGTTCCTGAATCTGAGCGGATGTCGTTTCCTTTTGCACGAGAATAAGCTGAAGTTGTTGCTGGAGCTGGTTGAACTGCGTAGCAATCTCTCGTTCATCTACAACCACAACTATCACCTCATATTCGATTTAAACATTTTTAAGGGAGCAAATTAATTTATAATTTCTTAGGAGGGTGTTCAAAACAGCTCTCATCGCTACAGGATCCTTTGCCTCAACATTGAAAAGCAGTTTTTCCCCCTCCACGTTACAAAGAATACCGACTCTTTTACCAGATGAGGAAACATTTTCATCTACATTTTTAAACGCGGCGAGATACACCGCGAATGCCTCTTCGCGGGATTCCTCCTCAATTTCGAGCTTCACTCTAATCATTCTCAATCACAGTAAATGCGCTTCACCACTGCTGGAGAGGACTTAAGAATTATTTTTGATGCACAGGATGGACATGCTATTGTTGTGTTTACATCGCTCATTTCGAACCTTTTTCCACATTTAAAACACACATACTCGGGCATCCACATCACCGCAACTCATTTGTTTATTGATTTTCATCACCAACCGTTTTTTCAGGAGATCTTTCGATCTCCTTTTTAACCTCCTCAACTTTCTCAACCCCTGTTGCCTTGGCAAGCCTTTCAACTTTCACGAGGATTTTCCCCGAAGTCGTGTTTGGTGTGTATGCTCCGCCGGCAAGTTTAATCCCGCACTTTCTGCAATACCATATTCCTGCAGCGACTCTTTTTAGTTTTTTTGATCTGCATGCGGGGCAAAGATGTTTGGCTCGAGAGGATTCCTCTATTGCTGCGACAAGCTCTCTGATCCTTTTGCCATACCTTGCACCAAATCTTCCCGCAGACTTGAGTTTTTTAGTTTTTGCCACACCGCTCACCCCCCACTGAAACGGGAAATAAATTCGAGAACAATTTTTTTAAGTTTACTGTTTTTTTACCCTCTTGAGTTGATCCCCGAATATATTTTCCCTTATTTTTGAAGACGTGTCTCTTGCTAGTCTTACCGCTTTCAGCACCTCTTCCTTTGTCATTGCCATACCGTCACTGAGTTGCATCGCGCATAGATTTCCATTAATCTTGGTTGTCACCGTAAACTTGCCTTTTAGAACTTCCTCTTCCAAAGCGGTGGTGTCCAGGATCAGGTGTTCATTGTGTTTCCTTACGGTAACCGGAATAGGTATGTCTCTGATAGGTAGAGGATCTGTCAGCTTAGATCTGTCTACTTCATAATCCTCTGTGAGTTTCGGCATCCTTGCATCAAGAAGCGCTGCCATGGTGGCCATCCCCGCAGCGTCTATCAAATTGCCGTCATGATTGAGCACGAATATGTCCAGAAACACAACCCAGACTTTTTCACCCTCAACTATGCACAGTTTCTCCATATCTATTGCGTTACCTTCTCTTATGCCCCTATCGACAACTCTGGCGAGCTCTATTGCGTCTTCTCCCGGTAGACCAGGTTCAAACTCGGGAGCTGCCATTGCCAGGAATTCGGCGGTTGTTACGAGCACTCCCTTATCGGGTGTGTCTGGATAGGGCTCTCCAACCTCCATTTTAACTCCTGCCACGACTCTCGTGTTGCCGACACAAACCTCAGCACTCCCCTCGGCTTTCTTTGAGATGCCGTATTTTACCTTTATTTCTCTGAACTCATTAAGGCTTCTACCATCCAGCCTTCTACCCCTTTCCAGTAGGTTTTTTATGTACTCGACCGTAAGCTTAGTACTCGCCATCTATATCAACCTCTTCTCCTTCTTTTTTGTATTTTTTAAGAAGGGCATCTCTTTGCATAGCGTGAATTTTAACACACGATTTCGATGCCTTATCGAGTATGGCTTCAAATTCCTCGATGGTCAGATCACCATCCATTTGGAGTAAGGAAATCCTTTTGGTCAGGGAAGACATGGCCACTGGCACATCTACAGCATCCTCGGCATCTTCCTCCTCTTTCGTGAGGTCAACTACTATCTGGCCGTTTGCCCTGCCGCAGGCTATTGCGCTTATCATTTCTCTCATTGGAATGCCTGCATCCGCTAAAGCGAGTGAGGCCGCTGTTAATGCCGCGACTCTGGTGCCCGCATCCGCTTCGAGTACGACCATGTCAACACTTATCATGCACTTAGGAAATTCTTCCAGCACAACAACAGTTGAGAGAGCATCTTTCACCACCTTCGAAATTTCTATACTCCTCCTGTCTGGTCCGGGCTTCTTTCTTTCTTCGACCGAGAACGGGAGCATATTGTACCTGCATATCAGCACGGCTTTTTCTGGATCAGCAAGGTGCCTCGGATGCATGGGTTCTGGACCATAAACCGCGGCAACGACCCTCGTTTTACCGAACTCAACGTATGCTGAGCCGTCAGCTCTTTTTATCACACCTACCTCTATCCTTATGGGCCTGAAATCATCTGGTTTTCTGCCATCCGGTCTTAAGCGATCCGTGATATTTTCATGAAAATCCTTACTTGGTTTGTCTGACATCTTCATCACCTTCCTTTTCGAGTTCTTTTTTCAGAAATTCCTCAACTTTTTCCGTTAAACCTTTTTGGTGGGAATACATATCTATCATGTATATCGCTTCAGCCGCCAGTGTCTCGTACCCACCTTTGATCCACACCCTTCCATTCTGCCCAACGAGGATAAAGCTACCCGTAATGTTCTTTATCATGCTGACCATGGAACCCTTCTTTCCTATGAGCCTCGGAACCTTGCTCGGAGTTATATGAACTATAAGACCCCCGACAATCTTCCTACACTTGGAGTCCTTCATGGTAAGATTTATGTATTTGGTTTTGGTTACATTCGTTATCTTTGCATAGATTATGTCACCGAAGTCATAATATTGGGATATGTCGGCATTTTTTTCAACAAACTCCGGTATATCAAACATCAGCATGGCCGCCTGATAGGGCGAATTTATATCGACAAGCCAGTAGTTCAGCCCGACCTCCACTATTTCCCCGATAACGTAGTCTCCAACTTTTGGAATGTAAGCTCCCGCCAGAGGTATGACGCTTATGGTCCTGTCTTTTACTGCCTTCAATCCAACAACCTTAGATATTATCTCGTCCCCGTGCCTGTATGTGCCCCTACCCGGAAGCATGTTTTTACCTCGGTAAAGTACATCGCCAGGCAGGACTATTTCCGCTTTCGAAGAAGAGTCCGCGTCTTTCATACCACAATCACCCTCGATTGTTTTTATTCACACATAGGATTTCTTTATCATCCCTTTTTCAACAGTTTGCTTTCAACATTTCCGTGAGTTACGGTGTTGAGTTTGGAAAATATTTCCTCCTCCATTGCGGCAAGCATCTCTATTTCAGCATACCAGTAATTCGAACTCCATTCTTCCTTTTTAAGATCACACGAGGATAATACCATTGCCCTCGCCTTGCCGGCATATTCTATCGGTACCCTTATGACATAATCTCGGTATTCGACCCTTAAGGGGATGATTTTTTTAATAGCCTCCACCACCGCCTTGTACTGTTCCTCAACATTTTTAAACGGGTCTATGTGAACTTTAGCCTCCACCATCGCAAGCTCTATACGTTGTGGTGGATGCGGCTTACCGGTTTGTGGGTTTATACATCTCCTAAAGATTAGGTCTATGATCCTCTTCCTTTTTTCTTCCACGAGTCTTCTTCGTTCCTCTGTTGTTATCTGTACTTCTCCCTCTTTCAGAATCTCCTCTGCGATTTTAAATAAATCTGTAGTGCCAAAGGCCTTTTCTAAGTCTTCCTCTTTTGCCCTTGTTGCCTGCCTGACATCGTTAAAGACAGCATCTCCTATTACTACCTCCCGTAGATCTTGCATTCTACCTTCTTTGTAATCAAGGTATTTCTCCTTGTCAATCAGGATCTCGAACTTCATTCCGTGTTTTTTAATTCTGGCTATTATCTCCCTGCTCATAGTTTTATCCCATACTTACTCAGCTCTTTTACGGGGATCTCTTGAAACCCGCTCTCATCTATTTTAACGCCAAAGAATGTATCTTTGCTTATTTTAACTTCCTTAACGTGCTTGTTATATAGATCTATTGCGAGTTTCAGCGCATCGCTCAGTTTTATATTCTTCTTGTAGTGTTTTTCAAGCTCCTCATTTATCTTGTCGCTGTACCTCCCTATTGATCTTGCCTTTACTTCAAGCATCACTCCGGAGGGGTCGGTTTCGAACATCCTCGGCTTAATATCGTAACCTCCAACAAGAAGAGAAACCCCGTAAGGCCTCACGCCCGCATACTGTGTGTAAAGTTGTTGCCTGTCGGCAAGGAACTTTGCGAGAGCTTTTATTGTGATCGGTTCATCATAAACCAATCTGTTTTGCTGTGCCCTCATCCTCGCCATATCGACCAGTATGCGTGCATCGGCAACAAGTCCCGCAGAAGCGATACCTATGTGATCATCCACCTTTGCTATTTTTTCTCCTGGCATAATGATGTTGCTTTTTTTCATGGTGGTTATAAGCACAACACCATTATCGTACACCACACCTATGGCCGTTGTGCCCTTTTTGACGGCCTCCCTCGCATACTCGACCTGAAACAGCCTACCGTCGGGCGAGAAGATCACAATCGCCCTATCGTACCCCATTATATCGGGAGCTATGTCCATTTTCCAACACCCCTCATTATTTTAACTTTAAATACATTAGTAGAGTACGGAAAGGTTTTTTGTTTCATTGTAATTCCCGCCACAGCGCAATTTTGACTTTTCGCGCTGAGAAGATACTATAACATCGTGAGGTAGTTTTTTTAAAGGTTTCGAAAATCGACTATATTAACACATTACTGTTGAGATAAAATAATAAAAATTATCGAACATTTGCTTCTACACTGCTGGAATAACTTTGTCCATTGCTTTTGGTAATATGTGGCCTCTTTCATCAAATCTTCCCAACTGTTTTCCATTTCCAAATCAATTCCACAGGCTTTTCAACTGGAGTTTTACCTTTTAAGCTCAGGTGATGTCTTAACGGAGCTTAGGAAGTTATCGAAAAGAGCTTAAAGGGAAAATTGTAGAGATTCAGAAATAATAAAAAATATCGTTTTTGTTTATCTGAAAAATATTATTTGAAAATTAAAAGTGAAGGGAATTATACCAAGAAAGTAGAAAGAATTCCTAACAGTCCAGATTTAATTTTCGAAACCGATTATAAGCCACAATACATTGATTCATGCATGATTCATTTCATGTAAAGGAAATATACTATTGAATCTAAGCTTATTATAACATGCATACAATATGGGCTTCAGATGAGCATATAAATGGAATATTATCTCAGGCACTCAAACATGATTCTGATAGAAAAATAATTTTAGTTTCAAAAAACGCAGACGAAGTTAAGAATAGATCAAGTGAAGAAATTGCTAAACAAATTTTATCCTGTAAATAAACGAACAAAAAAGTTTCTAAATGAGTTATCTTTGGCATAAAACTTTATATAAAAAATAATAAAAAGAGAGTAGTCTATTAACAGGCCGGATATGCAGGCCGGATATGCGGTTCGCCTCCGGATCGCTAAACTCAGTTCGTATGCTTTGTTTATCCACCCAACATCATACCAACAATAAGTTAACATAATGCGAAAATCCGTGTGACATGAGTTCGCCGCGGTGGAGCCGTGGGTAGAATGTTTTAATAAAAATAATTGTGTTCCGCAGTTCTCGATTTCGGAGCAACATTGTGCAAACATGATACTTCCACATTATATCTAAACCCAAAAATAAGATATACGTTATCTTTGAGTTTTTCGGTTATTTATTTAAAATTCAGAGATATATTAAAAAATAATAATGAAAACGTATGTAACTCTATGACTTATTCCTATCGTCCATCGAGTGGTGTGGTGGTGATGCTGCAGCAAGAGATGCTGACAGAAATAAAAAACATGCTTATTGAATGTGGTTATTCCGTTCTTATTGTTGAAAGAGAGGCATTCGATATAATCGCTAAGAGGGATAGCAGGATACTGCTCATAAAGGTTCTTTCCAATGTGGACAGCTACAGTGAAGAACAAGCCAAAGATATGAAAATCTTGGCATCAGTACTAAACGCCACACCTGTAATAATAAGCAGGAAAGGAAGAAATTTTATGGTAGAGGGGGGAGTTGTGTACGAGAGATATGATATCCCTGTGGTGTCTCCCCTAACATTTCGGATGGTTCTTGAAGGTGACGAAATATATGTTCGCTCAAAGAAAGGTAGGCGCGTCGTGAGTATCAATGGGAGGAGGATGAGGGAGCTCAGATTGCAGAGAAACCTCAGCATGGAGGATCTTGCAAAAGAACTGAATCTAACGAAAAAAACCATACATCTGATGGAAAAAGAAGAGAGAGCGAGCAAAGAAATCATAGATAAGGTGGAGACTTATTTCCAAGAACGCATATCTGTGCCCATAAACCTCTTTAATTGGAGGGTAAACTCCTCTAAAACTCCCATTTCTCAAAAATTAAATTCGACGGAGGCTTCAAAAAATTTCATGATTCTCAAAGGATTCAGGTGTTACTTTGTCAAGCGTTCTCCTGCAGATATGGTGAGTGTGCTCCAAAGGAAACTTTCCTTTAAATTAAGGAAAAGAGATAAGAGAACCGTCGTTGCCGCCAAACTGTGTGTGAACAGAATGGATAGGAATGCAATTGCACGATTCAAAAGATTTGCAGATTTTTGTTCAATCCATAAGTTTGTGCTGGCCAGTGAGAAGCAGCAGAAACCTGTGGAAGGGATTGCCGTGTTGAGGTTTGAGGAGTTGAGTGAGATAGAGAATCCTGAGGAACTGTTAAGGCTGATAAAAGAAAAGGAAGAGGATCGTTGATCTGAGTACATTGAGTTTTTGAACCCAATATCCATAAATAATATCGTGTTTTAATATTTTTTCAAATAATGATACTGTTATTCTCAATTTTTTATTTTAATTTTTATTCTATAGTTTCTATGGAATCCACCTTCCCATCACCGTCAAGATCAAGTCCCCTGACAACCCGAGACCATACATCTTCTCCATCGTAATTCTCAAGAAGCTCTCTGTGATATCTGGTGAGCGCGAGCACTGCAGCTTTGGTTCCAGCATGTCTGTTGCCTGCGAGCACCATCACAGACTTTTCGGGATTGTACGGGTTTGGGATCTTAGCAACTATGCCTGTATTTTCCTCTTCGTATGTGCGCGATGTTATAGTGGAGATGAGTTTCCTGAAGGGGAAGGACTCCATATCAAACCTCACGGGAAGGTGGTGGTTCATCTCCTGAGTTATGATGTTGGTCAGCACACCACCCACCAGAATCATGTTATCATCGTAGTTTTTTTCGGCTTTAACATCGACATCGAGCTTTACAATGAAGTTCTCCTTGGATGAAGCGTATTGACCAAGCAGGAACGCTATCTCGGCAGCGTAATGAATGTCCCTCGCTCTAACCTGGTAGGGACCGTGCGGGTCAGGAGAGCCAACGACTATGGTTGTGTTTATCTTACCGCCGACAACATGAGGGTAAAGAAAGCGGGTGAGATGTCTGTTTTTCTCAACCAGCGGGAGTTCGACGGGCTCCTCATCTCCTGCAGGTAAATCAAGAACGAGAGCACCCGTCTTGACACTATAAAGTTTTGCTATCGTGCCGTGTCTCTCAACTTTCCTGTGGAGCTCGATAATTCCGGCATTTTCAAGCTGTCTGATGTGGTAATAGATCTTCTGCTCATGTTCCTTCAGGATCCTCGCTATTTCCAGAGCATGTCTGGGTTTCTCGGCGAGGAGCTGCAGTATTTTCCACCTTGTTTCATGCAGCACCGCTCGGGCTTTCCTAGCATCCTGAAGAAGCTCAGCACGCTTTACAACCTTTCTTCCGTCCTTTCCGTCCTTGACCACAAAGGTCAAATCCATCACCTCTTTTGTCACCATGATGGCGTTTTTGCGATCTTAAAAATTCATTTTTTATATTATAATTGATTTAATAATAATATCTCAATAACAAATTAAAATTGAGTGAAAACTTTTTAAATGTTTTGCGGCAGGTCTGACCGGTATCTGGAGGTTTTTAATTTTTCCTCTAAAAACCGGATTTTAACCACTCAATAATGTTTTTAGGTTCCATTTTTAAGTCCACACCTCTCATATTATCCACCATGTGTGGTATTATAGCTTACATCGGTTTAAAGAGGCGGGAAGCACCGAGACTGTTATTCGATGGTCTTAGAAGACTGGAGTACCGAGGCTATGATTCTTGGGGAATGGCGCTCATCGGCAACCCTTCCATTGAAGTGCACAAACGCGTCGGGGCAATAACAGAAGCACGCTTTTTGCTCAACAACAACGGCGCGTGTTTTCATGCTGTTCTCGGTCATACGAGGTGGGCGACCCACGGAGGTGTGAGCGAGAAGAACGCACACCCCCATCTGGATTGCACCGGAAGAATAGCGGTTGTGCACAACGGCATAATTGATAATTACCTAGAACTCAAGGAAATGCTACTGAACAGGGGGCATGTTTTTACCTCTGATACAGACACTGAGGTGGTACCACACCTTATAGAAGAAGAGATGAAAAGCGGAAAGTCATTCGGCACGGCTTTTCTGGAAGCGATAAGAAAACTGGAGGGGAGCTACGCGATAATTTCAGCGTGTAAGGACAGCAGAGCCCTATTATGCGCGAAAAAAGATTCCCCCCTTGTGATAGGAGTCGCATCTCACGGATATTTCATTGCGAGTGACCCTGTGGGGTTTTTGGAACATACGCGGGATGTGATATTTCTCGATGATCATGAGCTTGCTGTTGTAACTCCGGAAAGTGTTTCAATATTTAATTTTCGGGAGGAGAAGATAAAAAGGAAGCAAACACACACTATTGATTGGGATCTTGAACGAGTGGAGAAGCACAATTACCCGTACTTCATGGAGAAGGAGATAATGGAGCAGAAGGAGACGGTAGTGAGAGCGGTACTGCAGAGCGAGGATACCATAAAACGTGTGGTTGACATGTTTAATAATGCATATGGTGTCTTTTTCGTTGCCTGCGGCTCATCCTATTACGCTGCCCTCGCATCATCCTACATTTTCTCGAAGGTGGATCGCAAGCACATAAATGTGGTTGATGCCTCTGAGTTTAGATACTACAGAGATTTCATAACACCGAAGACGCTTGTCGTTGCAATATCTCAGAGCGGGGAAACGGCCGATGTTCTCGATGCTGTAAAAATAGCAAAGAAAAAGAAAGCGAGAGTTCTGGCAATTACCAACGTCATGGGCTCAAGCTTGATGAGGCTCTCGGACTTCACAATCCATATGAACTGCGGCCCTGAAATATGCGTCGTCGGAACGAAGAGCTTTACAGCACAGCTTGCAATTCTGGAGCTGATTGCTCATGCGCTTATGGGTAAGGAAACGGAGGTCAAGAATGCTTACAGGGAAGTTTCACGGGGCATTGAAGAGATCCTGAATGAGGAGAACAGAACAAAGCTTGATGCGCTGGCGGAAACGATCAAGGATAAGGAACACGTGTTCTGCATAGGACGGGGAGTTTCTCATGCCATAGCGCTCGAAGCGGCACTCAAAATCAAGGAAGTGACCTATATTCATGCGGAGGGCTTCGCGGGAGGAGCACTGAAGCACGGGCCGCTGGCTCTGATCGAAGAAGGCACGCCGTGTGTGGTCTTTGCACCAGAGGACGAAACGTACGATGACATCATCAGTAATGCTACGGAAATAAAGAGCAGAGGTGGCATGATTATAGGAGTGGGAAGCAGGGATCACGATGTCTTTGACAACTTTATAAGAGTGCCCTCATTACCCTTCGGCACTCATCTGCTTAGCGTAGTCCCTATTCAGTATCTGGCTTACAGAATGGCAGTTCTGCGAGGCCTTAATCCGGACAAACCCAGAAACCTCGCCAAAAGCGTGACTGTGAAATAAGTGTTGTGGTCCGGTTTCGGATTTCATTTCAGGAGACTAGTTAGAATGTGTTGTGTTATTAATTAAAAAAGCGGTTGTGGGTGGTGTGTGTGAGTTCGCACGTGAGCGATGCGGAAAAAGACATCAAAACTTTCAAGAAATATGGCGAGAGGGCCTCGAGGATTATAGAGAAGGTAGGGAAGGTTTTTAACAGCGGAGGACCAGTACCGATATCGACCTATGGGTGTGATGAGTTTGAACGTGTCAAGAAACGGTACAGGGAGATCCCGTAGGCCGCGCATCAGGCCATGGTCGGAGAACCCAGAACGCGATCGTTCTACCATCCGTCTAAAGGTTTCTGAAATGAATACAGTACCTTATTTTTTCCAATTCAATTCACACATTTAAAAAAGAGACAAACAGCTCGGACAACATTTTATAAAAATTTCTAAAATTAAACTTTTCTTGGTAGGATCGAAAAACTAAAATCAACTCGTCTACTCGATCCACTTGGGCCCGTAGCTCAGTCTGGACTCCGTCAGGCCGTTCCAGCCAGATGTGGTGGTGGCCTGCGGCTGGAAAGAGCGCTGGCCTTCGGAGCCAGTGGTCGGGGGTTCAAATCCCCCCGGGCTCGCCATAGAACTTCAGGCCAGTCTTTCAATTATATCCAGAAGCCTCAACATGAAGTCTTCCAGCGCCCTTACATCCTTCTCAATCTCTTTCGTTTTTCTGTCCAGAACCGGGAGGTTAAAATTCTGGAGAGATTTCTCGATTCTCGTTACGCGTTCTTTGAGATCCTCAAACTCGTCAACAAGTTTTTCCTGAAGCATGCACGCTTTTTCGAGTTTGTTTTTTAGCTCGTGGACCTCCTTCGATACGGCCTTTATGTCATTTTCTTTTTTTGTTCCCGGGATTATTTTCTTAAAGATTCCTGCACTCCTGTCGCTTTTTTCTTTTTTCTCCACCTTTTCCTTTAGGCGTCTCACCTTTTCGTCTATTTCCCTCAAATAAGCGTCAATTTCCTCTTCTTCCTTTTCTTCCGAGAACTCGGACTTTGCGCGGTTTTGAGATTTTTCTCCACTTTTTCTTACTGTTTTTTGGACAGGTCTGTCATCGGATGTTTCCACATTCTTTTTTTCTCCACCGTTCTTCAGTGGTTGTGGTACAGCATTACCGTCTTTCACGTCAGATTTTGCCATGTTCGGCACGAAAATCCCCTCAACAATTTTACTTTATAATTTTGTCTTAAAAACTTTATATGGTTTTGGGGAAATTGCACTTTACCTGCCTACAATCTCATGCAGGAGCTTTTCCTTATCGAAATGTTCGAGATCTTCGTAACTTTGGCCAGTTCCCACAAACAGTATGGGTTTCTGAAGCACATAAACTGCGGAGATGGCAGCTCCACCCTTCTCATCCACATCCCATTTCGTGAGTATTACACCATCTACTCCCGCTTCCTCGAACCTTCTGGCCTGCTCGATTATATCGTTGCCTGCTATGGCTTCAAGCACAAGAATTCTGAGATCTGGTTTGTTAACACGCACTATCTTTTTGAGCTCTTCCAGGAGATTTTTGTCAGCATGAGACCTGCCGGCGGTATCCGCAAGGACAACATCAATGTTCTTGCTTTCCGCGTATTTCATTGCGTCGAATATCACCGCAGCGGGGTCTGAACCGTAGCGATGCTTTATAACTTTAATGTTGAGGTTGCGCGCGTGTTCCTCCAGTTGCTCTATGCTTGCCGCCCTGAATGTGTCCGCTGCTGCAAAAACAACCGAGTATCCTTTTTTAAGGAGCATATATGCTATCTTTGCCATCGTGGTTGTCTTGCCTGCACCATTAAACCCGAAAAAGAGAATCAAAGCGGGCTTGCCCTCCTTTTTCTTTTTCTCTATGACATCCTCAATACAGATCTCCTGCAATTCGAAGAGTCTCTCAATTTCTTCTCTTACAGCATCTTTAACAAGCTTTCCAACATCCCTCCTGCTCACCACCCTGTCCGCAAGCTTTTCTTTCACACTTTCACAGATGTGAGAAGCAGCTTCCTCAGCAACATTGTTCTCAAGCATTGCCAGCTCAATCTGCCACAGAACGTTATCGAGAAGGCTCTCCGTTAACTCAATCTGAAGGATCGGGATTCGCTTCCCTTCTTTTTTGGCTTTTTCTCTTTTACCGCCCTCTTCCTCCTCCTTCTTTTCTGGCTTCTCCTCCGTCGTTAGCGCTTCAGCTTCCCTTTCCTCGAGCTCTTCCTCAACACCCTTCAGGATGCTTTCGAGCCTTTGTTTCAACCTTTTCAGCATTGCTCCCACCAAAGACGATTCTGTAAGCGTCATCTATCGGCCCGCATAAAACCTTCTCAGGAAGATTATTTATATCGAACCATCCAAACTCATCGTGCTCACTCACTTTTATTTCTACATTTACAGGCACCTTCACCGCATACACTATCAGGACTCTGTGATATTTCTCAGCTTTAACGATGTGCTGAAATACTCCCACAAATTGAAGGGAACTCTCATCAATCTCTATCCCGGCTTCTTCTTTAACCTCCCTCATCGCCGCTTTTTCCAGTGGCTCAAGGAACTCCACCTTACCGCCCACCGTTTCCCAATAGCCACTATATGGCGGATTCTTCCTTTTGAGGAGCAGAAGCTTACCGTCCTCTCTGAAGATGTAGACAAGCACGCACACAACTATCCTGTCTTTGTAAGGGTCTTGTTCGAAGTCTCTGACCTCTTTAGCGTTTTCAGTAATGCTGCCCCTGACTGACGGGCTATAGGATTTCATGTTACTCACCCGATCAGAAAACCACCGGCCCCGCATTTCCAAGCATCTGAATTTGAATTCTCCGGTATTCCTGCTCAGGTTCACTCCTCTTCATGTAGTTCCTCTTCCATCTCTCTGATTTCCTCCACCACTTTCTGGAACTGAGCTTCTATGGCTTCAAACTGCTTTTCCAACTTCTCTGCAGCATCCCCAAGGATCTTTTTTTGTTTGAGCAGAAAGTCCCTCGCGTTTTCATGACTCATCTTCACGAAGTACTTGGAGCTTACGGCAACGAGGAATTCCGAAGCATCTTCAATATTTGCTCTCACAAGCACGTCACTCCCGATCGGGACTATTGCCCTGAAGGTTTTCTTGGACGATACTTCATCAAGCGCTTTGATGGTTTTCTCCATCTCCTGAATTCTGAGCATCAACATCTCATATTCCCGTTCAAGCCTTTTCATCTCCTGCCCGTAGATTTCCGCCTGCAGAACCTTGGCCATCCTCTGCTGATCCGTGTTCATTTGACCCATATCCATTTCGAACACCTCCTTGTTCAAAAAGCATCTGGTATGGAAGTTTTAAAAATCTGCGGATGGGATTTGGATAGTTTCCCTAACCTTAAAAAGTTGAGCACACAAAACACACCTCATGCTGTCCAGACTGAAAGATATTGTTGGCGGTTTTCTTTCAAAGTCCTCCCCCGGAAAGGCGGAGATTGAAGAATTGGTGAGGGGCATACAGAGAGTGCTCATCCAGTCTGATGTAGATATAAAGCTCGTCTTTGAGCTGTCCAAAAGGATAAAGGAAAAAGCCCTCAGGGAAGAAATTCCTCCCGGGTTGACGAGGAGGGAATACGTCATAAAGGTAGTGTATGATGAGCTCGTGAAGCTTCTCGGGCAAGAAAAGGCAACTATAAGAATGGGCAGACAGAAAATTCTCCTCCTCGGTATTTACGGTAGCGGTAAGACAACAACAACAGCAAAACTTGCCAGTTACTTCAGGAAGAGAGGATTGAAGGCCCTTGCCGTTGCCGCGGACATACACAGACCAGCTGCTTATCACCAGCTGAAGCAACTTTGCGAAAAACACAGGCTTGACTTTTTCGGAATTGAGAACGAGAAAGACATCGATAGGATAATAAGAGGAGCTCTGGAGGTTTACGAGGAAAAGAATTATGATATCCTGATTGTGGACTCCGCGGGCAGGTCGGCTCTCGACAGCGAGCTCATAGAGGAAATAAAGCGGGTGGATTCTATCCTCAAGCCGGATGAGAAGTGGCTCGTCATCTCAGCTGACATGGGACAGGCCGCATACACCCAGGCAAAGGGATTTAGCGATGCCGTGGGTATAACGGGTATAATCGTCACTAAAATGGACTCCTCAGCCAAAGGTGGCGGTGCCTTATCAGCATGTCATGCATCGGACGCGAGAGTAATTTTCATCGGAACGGGAGAGAAGATTGAGGATCTGGAAGAGTACGATCCCGTGAGATTTGTTTCCAGACTCCTCGGAATGGGAGATCTCCAGACCTTGCTTGAGAAAGCGAGAGAGGTTATGGACGAGGAGCAGGCGAAGCGTATGCTTGAGGGTGAGTTCACCATCATTGATTTCTACCAGCAGATAGAAAATGTTGGAAAGATGGGAGGAATATCACGGGTACTGGAGATGCTACCCCTTCCCGGAATTAAGATGCCAAAAGATGTGCTGAAGTTGCAGGAGGAGAAATTCAGGAAGTGGAAGTACATGATAGATTCCATGACCAAGGAAGAAAGAATGAATCCGGAAATAATAAACCGCTCACGAATAGAAAGAATCGCAAGAGGAAGTGGAACGAAGCCGGAGGAAGTGGCGGAGCTGTTAAAGGCTTATAAGCAGATGAAGAGGATGATCAAGAAGTTCAAAAAAGGAAGATTTTTGAGAAGAGGTATGAAGCTCGACAAGATGCTTTCAGGGTTCGGATTATGAGAAAAAGATTATGAGAAAAATAATAAAAAAGAGTTACCACCTCAATAAACTATTCTGAAATCGCCATACTCTCCTTTCAGCTCAGTCCAGCTAACATCCAACTTTTCAACTCTGGCAAGGAAAGGGCCTTCCTCCAGCTTTTTTATGAGCTCCTCGATCTTCTCCTTCGCACCCTCAACATAAACCTCCACACTTCCGTCTTCCATGTTCCTGACGTACCCTTTAAGACCAAGTCTTTCGGCGTGCTGCATAGTGAATGCCCTGTACCCCACTCCCTGCACGACACCGTAAACACGAATGAGCGCCGCCGCATTTCCTGCATCTTCTTCTCTCTTGTTCTGAGTCACCATAATTACAACCTTAATTTTGAAATTTTAAAAATCGTTACTGAAGGTACAGGCAGTAAGGAAACACCGGGGTGAGTGAAAGAAAAAAGAAAGAGATATAAGAGTGTGTTCGAAGAAATAACAATGGTGTGGTACTTTTTATCAAAGCATCTGAGTTTGGAGGTGGTTCGATGACATACGGCGGTTACAACTATATCGAGTTTGACTATGAGCCTTCAGAGGATGATTTTATAGCGCTTTTCTGGATCAGAGGTAAGGAGAAAATAGAAAAGCTCGCCGAAGCTGTTGCTTCTGAAAGCTCGGTTGGAACGTGGACAGCCATAAAGACCATGAACGAGACAGTTTTGAAGAATTACAGAGCCAGAATTTTCCGTATTGAGAAGGTAAGTGAGACTGCAGGCTATGTTTTTATAGCTTATCCTTTCCAGCACTTCGACACCAAGAATCTACTTCAGTTTCAGGCATCGGTACTGGGCAACATTTTCGGGTTGAAAGAACTTGATGAGCTGTATGTTCTGGATATAAAGTTCCCGCTGAAGTTTCAGAAACAGTTTAACGGCCCCCTCTACGGGCTGAACGGAATAAGGAGGTGTGTGGGTACACATAAAAGCAAGAGACCTCATGTGGGCACGATAGTCAAGCCCAAGGTCGGTCTTACCCCCAAGGAGTTTGCAAACGTTGCCTATGACGCTTGGGTCGGTGGGCTTGATCTCGTTAAGGATGATGAAAACCTTGTTGACCAGGGATTCTGCAGGTGGAAAGAGAGGTTCGATGCAACGTTCGAAGCGATGGATAAGGCTGAGAGAGAGACGGGAGAGAAGAAGATCTACTGCACGAATATAACGGATGTCAGCTTTGAGAGGATGATAGAGAGGATGGATTACGTCGTTGAAAGAGGACACAACTTCATCATGTTGGATGTTTACATTCTCGGTCTTGCGGCTCTCAACCATCTCGTGGGTGAAGCGAGGAAGAGAAAACTTGCCATCCATGCACACAGAGCCGGATATGCGGCATGGCATCGTGGCTCTTTTGGTGTGAACTTCCAAATCATGGAGAAGTTGTACAGGATTGTGGGTGTTGATCAGCTTCATATAGGTACGGGAGTGGGTAAGATGGAGGGTGGCGCATTGCTCATAAAGCACTTCCACGAGCTTGCGGAGAAAAGGAAGGTAGGCGAGAAGCTGTACCTCGGAGCTCTTCAATTTGAGTATACACCACACATCAAACCAATCATGCCTGTTGCTTCAGGTGGACTTGATCCCGCAAGGATGGAAGCTTTGATAGCGCTACACGGCAAGAACGTTACCGCTCAGGCGGGAGGAGGCGTGCATGGTCACCCGGGAGGCACGAGAGCGGGAGCAAAAGCCATGAGAGACGCTGCCGAAGCTGTGGCGAGTGGCATTTCTCTCAAAGAATATGCGAGAAAAAGCAAGGAGCTAAAGGAAGCGCTTGAGCACTTTAACTATATTGATCCGCGCGAGATCATGGAAAAACTGGAATTCGAAAGGAAGAACAGGGAATTGCTGACAGAGATGGTGCTGAGCGGCAGGATGAGCTTTAGAGAAGTGTGGAGCATTTAAAATGGTGGCGCAACATTTACGCGATGCTTTTCATAATGCTCCTATAGAAAATCGCTACCTTGTTTCCGGTATTTTGGGTATGAGGAAAGCGAAAGTTGAAGAAGTTGAGAAGTAAGTCCACGATTATACAAAATCATCATAAACTATGTTATGATCGGATTGGTGATGAAACATTATTACATCATAAACATCATTACATCATTTTGTTATTTTTGGCACTGATACTTTTCATTCTTCCTGCGCGGGTATCGTATCGGGACTCAGGACACTTTCCTAAATCAAAAACAACTCCATTTTGTATGTATTCTTTATCCTTTCGTTTTTGTCTTGAATTTTGATCTCGAGCGAGCTCCAACCGCTTTCTTTTATAAAGAAAATACTGCCATCAGCAAACTCAAAGAATTTGTACCATTCCCCATGGATTTTGTCTATCAATTCTCCCTCCTTATTTAAATAGCCGAGCTGAACTGTTTTTCCTTTGCAATTCCTTATATTTATCAGATTTTCCAGAGGAAACATTTTGTAATAAATTGGAGGCTCCTCACCTTTTGCTTTGAATTTTTGAATCCATGCCGAATCGGACACACCTTTATCCTTTAAAATTTCATCTACCATTTTTGACCTTTTCTGATAGATTTTCATCTTTTAAACCCAAAAAACTCATGATATTCTCTATTTTAAATTCTCCCTATTTGCTGGGATCTATTTCCCTTTTCTCATAAATATAATAGCAATTTCCGTTGTTATGGGAAAAGATTTTCTATTCCTTTTATTTTTTCTGGAGCTTTTGAAAAATCCTTAAATCAAAAGAAGTTTTCAAAACCTTCCTCACAAAGGCAAGAGTTGTTGCAATATTCCGTGTTGCATGAGCCTTTCATGCAAAGCAGTTCGTTGTTGCTCAAATCGTACGCAACATAAACGTAGCACTTCTTTCCGTTGGTTTTTATTATAGTTTCATCCATTGCTATAAGTTTTCTGTGCTTCATTTCCTTGTTCAGCTTTACTTTTTCTTTAAAAGATTTAACGTATCTTTCATACGAAAGATTTGCTTATTTTTTGAAAGTAGATGCTTATTCTGTCTGCTGATTTTCTGTATGATGAAAATAAAATATAGTCTATGGTTGCATAGATTTTCGTTCTCTTGTCCTTTTCGTTACGTTTAAGTGGAAATAAAGGTTTAAGCTTAGAGGGCATCACCTCCGCTTCGCTATGATCAAAAAATTTTTGAGGAGGTGATGCCCGAATGGGGACACAAAAAACCTGATAAGATATTGTATCGCGAATATTTAAACGTAATAGAGTCCCTGGAGAGATAAAGGTTCTCGCATAGCTCT
>WAPT01000021.1 GCA_015520605.1 Nanobdellati archaeon | reverse complement strand
TTAAATATCTTTGAGATAATGTTTTCTATTAAGCTGAGTGCTTGCATGGGGCATCACCTCCTTAAAATTTTTATATGAAAGCGAGGTGATGCCCTTTAATTTTGATTTATATTCTAGAGAAGATATTTCGTGCCTTTATCCGGACGGTCTCTCGTTCCGTTTAAATGTATTGCAAGGAGCTGGACCACACCACATTCTTTTTCACTTGGTGCCGGTAATTTTCATCACGGCCCAGACGAGCAGAGGGAAAATCACAGTAGCATCACCGTAAATCTCCACGTGGTCCGCATGCTTCCCGATCTTACCCCAGGATACAGCTTCTTCCGGGGGAGCTCCGCTCAAAGAGCCGTCCCACGGAATGGCGGTGGTGATGTAGATGGCATAATCCGTACCTTCTCTGAAAAGGTTCGCGTTTATGACGGCATGTTTTGGTAACGATCCACCCAGCACGATGCATGCAGTCTTTTCTGCATTCACAGCGTGGTCATTAAGCCTGACGATGTCTGGAGAGATATCTATCTTCAGATTTCCACCGCTCTTTTGATAGAAGTACAGCATGTCTCCGATTGATCCGTCTGTAAGAGCTGGACAGTAAATCGGAATATTGTTTTTGTATGTCCAGTAGAGCACCGATCTTTCCTTCACCTCCTTCTCAAAATTCTCGTCTATATACCTCCCGAGCTCTCTGCAGAACTCCGATGGTGTGAGCTCCTCATACATATCAAAGAACTTCATCATGTGCTTCTCGAACTCTATGTAACGATCATTCGGCACGAAGATGTTACCTATCCTGTTTATACCTTTCTCCCTCAGCCACTTGCCATCAACGTTCCACTCCCCCAGCAGAAAGTGCTTGAGACATTTTATGAAGTCCTCCTCCACCCCTCCGGCAGTTGTTACCACCACGTCCATTTTCCTGTGCTTTGCCATCCACGCTATTATTTCTCTCAGTCCGGAGGAGATTATGTTGGAAGTATAGGCGAGAAAAACTGTGACCTTATCTCTTTCTTTCTCCACCTTTTTCCAGATTTCCACCGCCTTTCCTACGTGTGTTGCCTGAAAGCCAATTCTAAAATAATGCTCTGTAATCACTTCGTCAAAGCTGTTCACATCATCAAACCAGGGTCCCGCTATTTTTTCCAGATCTTCCAGCCCGGAGGTATCGCTTTTCTTCAAAATGTATTCCTTTGGGTCTGGTTTATTTTTGCTCATGGAATGTAACCTCATGCTCAAGATTTAAATAACCTCATCCACTCGTCCTCCCACTCTCTGAACTCCTCTTCGCTTATGGAAAGCTCCGACCTCGCCTGCTTTCTTGCCAGTTTTTTCTTGTCAAACCTGTCCTTCCATATCTTCCCGAACATTATCCCGACAAAAAGGCCCGCGAGGTGAGCAGCGTTCCCGATCTCGCTGTAAGGATTGAAAATCCCTGCAACATCCATTACGACCCAGAAGGCAACGAGCAAAATGAGCGGAATGGGGCCACCAAACCACACAAGCATAAATGGCCTGAGCACGACCAAGCAACCGACAACACCCATGATCGCGCCTGAAGCTCCAAGGGAATACGCATTCGGATATGCGATTATGCCCGCGATATTCCCCGCTATTCCGGCGAGAAAGTACACAAGGAGGAATCTTCTCGTACCCACAATGGACTCGAGCACCGTACCAAAGATGAGCAGTGCAAGGAGATTCTGAGCAATGTGCTCAATCCCGGCGTGCAAAAACATTGCTGTGATTATCCTGTAGGGCTGCTCCTTCACTGCAGGCGGATAGAGAGCGTAGGACTCCACCAGATCGATGTGGTATGCTGTAAGATACCATACCTGCAGTGCAAAGACTATGATACAGATGAAAGATAAGGTAATGGTTGCATTCGCTCTCATTGGAGTCAGTAGAGGAGTTAATATTTATAAAAGCCGTTCTCCCTGAGAATGTTGTATAATTTCCTTCCTTTTTCCGTTAGTCTATACTTACCCTTACCGCGAGATGTCCCCTCTACAAAACCCACCCCCTGCAGCCATCTCAAAACTTTCCTCTCCATATCCTTTTCTCTGGACCTATGATCCCTCAATCCCTTGGGTCTGTACGAGGTTGCCTTCACTATTTCTGAAACAGAACAAGGATAACCATCTCGGTTTCCGAGCACACCTATCGTCTCACGGAGAGTACGTCCGTAAATATTCTTGGCCAGAATGTTTTTTGCAATTTTAGGATTGACATCACACAGTTCCACGATTTTTTCTATTATTCCCTCACCCATCCGTACACCTCTTCGATTTTATTCTGCACCCTTATGAATTCTTTATTTTCTTTTTCTTTTAAATTTTCAACCAGTCTCTTCCCCTCGTCCGTGAGCATCCACCTGTTTCTTTCATTTTTAACATAACCCTCTTTCTTAAGGTTTTGAGTTTCTCCCTCAGCAAGCCCGGTCTGGTGGAAGGATAGAACTTGGCTATCTGGTTTAGCTTCATGCCGTGAGCAAAATGATAAAGGTACATGAGCAGTTTAATAGCCTCCAAACGTGCATCGCAATATTCGTCTTTTTCCAAACAGAATGTAACGGTATATGTTCAATCCGCGCGCTCTTTTCTTGAGAACTTGCTCTCGCCGATCACCTCCGCATATAATTCTTGCGGTGTTTCCCTCATGGTGGAACTTGGGTCTCAAAAATTCAAATTTTCATTCTCTCAAGCCTGGCTATCCTCTCCTCTACGGGAGGGTGTGTGGAGAAGAGTCTCGCGATAAGACCTCCGCTGAAAGGATTTATTATCCACATGTGTGCTGTTGCCACTGAGCCCCTTTCCATCGGAATTCTCTCCGCATAACTTGCTATCTTTCTTAAAGCTGACGCCAGGGTATAAGGTTTTTTGCACAGCTTCGCTCCCGTCTCATCAGCGAGAAACTCCCTGCTGCGCGAAATGGCAAGTTGAATTAAGGTGGCTGCAATTGGAGCGAGGATTATGGCCGGCAGTACAGCCCAGAAGGGTCTTTCTTCATCATCTCCACCAAACAACGAACTCCACCAGAGAATCTCGGCTATGTAACTTATCGCTGCCGCAATAGTTGCCGCTATCGTTGAGATGAGTATGTCTCTGTTCTTGATGTGAGCAACTTCGTGACTCAACACGCCTTCCAGTTCCTCATCATCCATCAGCTCAAGCAGACCTTTAGTTACCGCTATTGCGCACCTTTTTTTGCTTCTGCCGGTGGCAAATGCGTTCGGTTGATTGCTCTCGATGATATAGAGTTTTGGCATGGCTATTCCTGCCTCATTCGCAAGTCTCCTTACGATTCTTTCCACTCTCTCATCCCTCAGGGGCTTTGCCCCGTACATTGCAAGCACGATTCTGTCAGAGAACCAGTACGCCAAAAAGTTCATAAGAAAAGCCAAAATCAGAGCTATGGTCATCCCTACTGTGCCTCCCAGATAATACCCCATAGCCAGAAATATACCTGCGAGCAATCCAAGCAGCAATGTCAGCTTTGTGTAGTTGATGATAGATGAAGCAACGCCCATACTGCCATAATCCTGCACGAAAATTTTAAGACTTTTTTCATATCACGCGGAAGAAGTCCTCATCGCAGAATTTAATGAATCAACAAGCCCGGCAGAACGGGATCGTTATCCGCTGTATTTCTGACCGGATGAATTTTCGCCATCTGAGGTGATGGTGACATCCGGCATTCCGGGATGTCCGATCATCTTCCATACTCTCGCTTTTTAGTAGTGTTCACCATGGAAAGAGCACGGTACGTCCGGACAAAGCTGATGAAAAACAGGGTCGAGCCGAAAGCAACGGGTGTTAAAAATTCAACCTCTCCTTCGGACATTATTACCATCAGGAGAGTGAAGAGCGCCGCGCTCACCAGTGAAATAAAGAAGGAATACAGAACGGAAGCCCAGAATTTCCCGAATCTCTGATTAAGGTAGGCTATCGGCTTCCAAGTGAGGAGGAGATCTCTGTAACTCAGCTTTCCATCATAATTCTCCATCTGCCTGATCATGGCCCGATATATCCTGCTCTTTTCACCGCCGAAGAACATCTGCGCAATGGAGTATATGCTGCCAATAATCAGCGCTGTAAATCCAAGAACGGTGAGTTTGATATTATCAAGAAGCACGCCAAGCGGCATCAGCGAAAACGCAAATGCAAATAAAGACATTATCAGGTCGTCCTTTTCCCGACTCTCGGTGTACTTCCGAAGAATAGAAATCCCCGCTGCAAGGAAAAACACAAATCCAAACGCGAGGAGAGCTGTTTTTCCACCAGCCATCATAGCCAATACCTTCTCTTGATTTTTCAATAGGCCTTGGCAAGGTAAACTATCACTTTGGCTTTCTTTCCGCAGATTATGCACCTGTCGTCCTCGGATGGTTTCTCCTCGCTATCCAGAGGCACACCCCTCACTTTAAGCGTTGTCATCTCCTGCAATCTGTCAGCGCAGCTCTCAGCTTCTTCCCCCATTCCACAGAAGGGAGCTTTTATGAATCCGCCCTTCACGGCAAGCTCCTTAACCTCCTCCAGCGTCTTTGCCTCATGAATAACATGGTAGCGTGCGCTTCTTTCTTTTATCACCTCATCGTTCCTCAGCAGCTGTTCTTTGAGTGCTTTCTCAACCTCGTCCTGGCTTACAACTACCCTATCCCCGTCTGCGCGCCTAACAAGAACAACCGTATTCCTCTCCACATCTTTAGGGCCTATCTCTATCCTCACCGGCACGCCGTACAGCTCCCACTTGTAGAACTTGTAACCGGCGGTCTTTTCCTTATCATCGTCAAGGATCACGCGGAATCCCGCGCTTTCCAGCTTTCCTTTAAGACTTGTCGCGACTTCATCCACAATTTCCTCCTTACCTTTGAAATAAATGGGGATTATCACAGCATGGTACGGCGCTACCGATGATGGCAATACGAGACCCTTATCATCTCCGTGTATGGCTATGAGTGCTGCCATCATCCTCCATATACCGGGGCCGAAACAGGTTATGTAAGCATATTTGTCCTTTCCGTCCTTATCCTTGAAGGTCACATCAAACGCTTTGCTGAACCTCTGCCCAAGATCGTGGGTGGAACCTATCTGGCTTACCTTACCATCGGGCATTACCGTATCGGCAGCATAAGTATCCTCAGCTCCAGCAAACTTATCCCATTTGGGTCTGCGGAAAAAGATGAACGGGATGAAGAGCTTCTTTTCCGCAACTTCCTTCAGTATGTGCATGTCTCTCTTTATCTGTTCAAGAGCTTCCTCATGCGTTCTGAAGGCGTCGTGCGTCTCGAAGAAAAGGAACTCTCTCCCCCTCAAAAATGGACGTGTGGTGTGCTCATACCTGTAAACGCAAATCCTGCTCTGATATCTCTTGAAGGGCAGATCCTTCCAGCTCCTTATCCAAAGAGAGTACATGGAATAAAAAGCAGTCTCACTTGTTGGTCTCAAAGCAAAGGGCTCGGCAAGATCATCATCTCCGGCTTTGGTCACCCAGAATACCTCCGGAGCAAAGCCCTCCACGTGTCCCTTTTCCTTCTCAAAAAAATGTTTTGGGATCGCTATGGGGAAAAGCACAGGAAGATGCCCGTCCTTTTCCACTTTCTTTTCAAGCATCTCATAGATTCTGCGCAGGATGAGCATACCCCACTCTCTGTGCACCACGAAACCCTGCAATCCGTACCTTATGTCCGCAAGCTCAGCTTTAAACACAACCTGACTGAACCATTCCGAAAAGTTTTCTTCCTTGCTCACCGTTATGCCCAACTCCTTTTTTTCCTCTCTATCTGATGCCATGAAAATTGGAAAATAAAGTGAAAATATTTAAAGCTGACATCCCCCGAGCTGTTTTCAGCTTTCCGTCAAAAATCAGGAGAAAACCTGAGATTCTCCTCTTCTCGTTTCAAAATGCATTTACAGCATACACTGAAAACTAAATTTTAGAGGATGGGTTATTAAATTTTTGGAGTGAGCTAACAAATACTCCAACAATTTTTCAAGAGAAATTTAAGTTTAAGTGAAAAATGTGTGTATGAGATCCACAGCAAGGATGATCTTATCTCTAGAAAGGTGCTGGGATTATGCGCATAGCTATAGCATCCGACTTCCATCTCGGTTATGACTGGGGCGGGGAGAGGCAGGAGGACAGTTTTGAGGCTGCCGAGGAGGTGCTGAAGAGAGCCGCAGAAAAAGCTGATGCGCTCATTCTGGCGGGAGACATCTTCGATACCAGGACGCCAAAACAGGAAATAATAGCGAGGGCAATACGGATCTTTAAGGATCTGAAGATGAGGGAAAGCGAGGCAAAAATCGTTGAAGTCAGGAAGAGAAATGGCAAGAGTGTCTCGAATCCGCTTGCCCTTAAAGGTTTTCCTGTCATTACCATTTACGGCACACACGAGAGAAGAACGAAGGGTAGTGTGAACCCTGTTGAGCTAATGGAGGAAGCGGGATATCTTGTTTGTCTGCATGGAGAGGTTGCGATACTTGAAAAGGCCGGAGAGAGAGTTGCCATCCATGGCATTTCCGGAGTGCCGGAGATTTATGCGAGAGAAGTGTTCAGAGAGCTCAGACCGAGGTCCGTGGAAGGTATGAAAAACATCTTTATGTTTCACCAGTCCGTAAAGGGCTTCGTTTATATGGATGATGACAACCCCACACTCACGCTTGAGGATCTGCCAAAAGGCTTCGATCTCATAATTGATGGTCACATTCACTGGGCGAATGAGACGAAGATCGGCAACACGCTGTTCCTCATCCCGGGTAGCACCATAACCACGCAGGTGAGAAAGACTGAAGCCGCCATTCCGAAGTATATGTACTATTACGACACCCTGAGCGGAAAGCTTGAGAAGGAAGAGCTGAAATCCCCCAGAAAGGCGTTTTATATAGAGCTGGATGTTACCGGCAGGAGCGGTAAGGAGATTAAGGAGCTCGTCATCTCGTCCATAAACGAAAAGCTTTCTTCCGTAGATGCGCTGGAAAAGATTCCGCTCGTGAGGGTGGTGCTAAAGGGCATTATTAACGAGAACGTGAAGGCCATGGGGCTTGAGGAAATCGTGAAGGCGTTTGAAAGCAGAGCCATCGTGAACATGGCTAAGAAGCTTCTAACGAAGGATGAGATGGAAAAGAGGGAGAGATTTGTGGAAGCAGTACAGAGTTCCGAAACTGCCGAGTCAATCTTCGCGAGGGTGATGCAAAGAAGGTTGAGGGATGTGGGACTGCCTCAAGCGTTTCTTGATGTAATAGAGCTCCTTGCTGATGGCGAGATTGAAAAAGCAGAGAGCATGGCAAGAGAAGTCGTGAGGGGTCTGGAAACCCGTGAAAAGTTAAAGGAACCGGAGGAAAGTGTAGCAGCACCAAATTTGCTGAAAGAACCGGAGAGGAAGAACAGCGATAACACACTCTCCCGTTCGGATGTTGGTACAGCTTTTTCAGATAAGACAGAAAATAAAGATGGTGCGGAGAACAAAGTTAAAAATGAAGAACAAAAACACACAAAGATGACTGGGAAACTTACGGATTTTATCAAATTTTCCTGAAAAATTTTATTTTTCCATCAATTAACTCCCCACACCTCATAAATTTTTTCGTTGTATGTCGAAAATGTCCTATATTGGTGCTTCTAAACTTATAAATGGTATCTGTCGCAGAGATAAAAACGGGTGATGGTACGGTGGTGGAGAGTTTCCTTGCAATGAGCACTCCTGTAGAGGCACTTTTCGTGATAGCGGTGCTTTCCGTACTGTGGAAATACGGCGATCTTCCGAAAATCGACTGGAAGTGGTTCGCAACAGGTGCAATGCTCTTCCTCCTGGCAGCATCACTGGAACCGTTCACAGCCGTTGCCGGAGCGCCAACACATGAGATACGGCAAGTTGAAGCTATGATAACAGCAATCGGGACTATTTTTGTGGTTGTCGGAGCGCTGCTGAACTTCGTCAGCATGTTCAAGAAGTGAAAACAGTGAAGCATGTGTAATCTCAACTGTGAAGCAAAGGATTTCCTTTTTCCATCTTTTATTTTTGGAGAAATTTTTGTGGGTTATGCACTTAGGTATGCTCCCTCAAGATTTAAAAATTGAAGAAATATTTTTCTCGGTATGATAAGAAGGGTGCTTTTGAAAAGCTGGAGGACACACCTGAACAACGAGTTGGAATTCCATGAGGGGGTTAACTGCCTTCTCGGCTCTATGGGTTCCGGGAAAACTTCAGTACTTGAGGCCATATGTTTTGCACTCTACGGAAAGACACCATCTCTATCCTCAAAAAAGCTCAACCTGGGAGACATGATAATGCAGTTTCCCACAAGAAAGCACGAAGCTGAGATCAAGGTATGGCTGGAAGTGGATGGTAAGACTTATGAAATAACAAGAAAGCTCAGCTCCTCCAAAGGCACATATCACAGTGAGATAAGGGAAAACGGCAGGTTGCTGGCAGCACCACAGACGCAAGAGGTCACGAAAGTGGTGGAGAAGATTATCGGGATAGATTACGATACCTTTGTTCAGATCGTCTACGGTGAGCAGAACCGGATGGATCTGTTTCTATCTTTGAGACCGGGTGAAAGGAAGAAGAGAATGGACGAAATTCTGAAACTTGAAAGGATAGAAAAAGCGAGAGCCAATCTCACCACCCTGATCAACTCCCTGCAGAGAGAGGTGGGGGGTAAGGAGAGCATTCTTACTCAGTGGAAAGCGGAGCTGGATGGTGTGGATGTTGATGCAATCAGAAGGGAAATTGAAGAAAAGGAAAGAGAGCTCGAAGCTCTCGAAAATGAAATAAACTCTCTTTCCGCCCGGCTGAGTGAGAAGGAGAATCTGCTCATGAAGCTTAAGGCCAGAAGGAGGGAAGCTGAAGCTATCAGGCATGAGATAGCTCTGGTAAGGGGTAAGGTGGAAAACATAATGGCTGAGATAGAAAGCAGCGGGCTCAAGGAAAGGGTCGAGAGCTCAAGCACGGAGGAAATAAGCAAGGAGTTGGAATCTCACAGAAATGGTCTTGCCGAGATTTATGAGCTGGAAAAGGAACTTGAGAGAGCTTCCTCTACTGTAAGCATGCTTAAGAAGGAAATCGAGAAGGATAGCAACGAGCTTAGAAGGCTCCTTGCCGAGATTAAGAACGAGCCCTCGCTGGAGGAAATAGAGAAGAATATAACGGAGTTGGAAATCAAGGACAAAGAGCTTCTGGAGAAGATCTCAAAGCTGAAAGCCATGATCGAGAAGGAAAAAGAAACGCTGGAAGCTTTGAAGGATGCGGAGTCCTCCTGTCCCGTATGCGAGGCAAAGCTTACCGAGGAGAAGAAAGCAGAAATAACGCGTAAAAAGGAGGTGAGGATCGAGGAGTGCAAGAGTAAGATAGGGAATCTTAACGTGGAAAGGAAAAACATCTTGGAAAAAATGAATGAACTGAAGACAATGAGAATGGAAGCTATTAAAGTAAGGTCGAAGAAGGACGCTGCAAACAGACTAAGCGTGAGAATTAACGAGAACGAACAGCTTCTGAAGAAGATGGATGAAAAAGTGAGAGAGCTTCAGAACAAGCTCGCTAAAACCGATAAGAGTGAACTGGAGGAAAAAATAAAGACGCTGGAAAAACTGCTCGACCTGGTAAAGAAAAGATATGAAGCGCTCTCGCTTCAGAAAAGGATGAAGGAACTTTCAAAACAGCTATCTGAGCTTGATGTTGACGACCTCGCCATAGAGTCTCTGGAAAAAGAGGTCATTGAACTAACCTCAAGAAAAGCACAGATCACAGGCAGAGTGGAAGGGTTGAAACTCACCATTCAGGAAAAGAAAAACCGCCTCCAAGAGATTGAGGAAAGGTTAAAGAGACTTAAAGAGATAGAGAAAGAGCTCGAGGAACTCAAATTAACGAGAAGTATGCTTATCAAGCTCCAGGACGTGCTTGTTAAATCACAGGTGGAAATAAGAGAAGAGTTTATAGCTGCGCTCAACTACCAGATGAGCAGGATGTGGGAAGTTATTTACCCTTATGAGGATTATCAGGATATCAGACTGTTTGTGGAGGGTGACAGTTACACTTTGAAGTTACTGAACGCTGAGGGCGTATGGGTAGATGCCGATACGTTTGTTTCGGGAGGAGAGAGAATGACCGCAGCACTAACCCTTCGGCTTTCACTTGCCAACCTCCTGGCACCATCTTTCAGGGTGATAATTCTGGATGAGCCTACCCACAATCTCGACTGTAAAGCTGTGGAAGAGCTGGGGAGAACGCTAAGAGAGAAAGCGATAGAGGTGCTCAGACAGGTTATCCTGATAACTCATGACGAGTTGCTCGCTGAAACGGCTGCCGAGCACCTCTACAAATTTGAAAGAGGGGAAGGAAAAAAGGACATAACTAAAGCTATCAAGGTTTACTGAACAACAGCGCCTAATGCTGACGCTTACTCTTCGAAAAGTTCTTCGAAATTTATGGGTCGTGTGTAACCCCCTTTCAATATGTCCTCGATGACTCCGTGCTCGCCCCTTTCTATGGCTTTCAGTAGAGGGTCTGTTAACTCCTCTTTATCGCCTTTAGGAGTTTCTTTTGTCATCCTCCTTTCGGGTGGTGCTCCTGCCTCCAGTTCACCCTGACCGTGAAGGAGGTCGTGAACCTTCTCCGTGAACTTCTTGTGCACCGCCGGATCGAGCTCCTTGTAGTTGGGTGTCTCACATGTCGTTTCGCTTTTTATGCTTTTGCGCCCTATTTTCATAAGGATGCTTCTACCTGTTGTTGATAGATCAATACCGAGGTACTTATTTTCTTCAACCTCATTAAATGGAACAAACCACGCCCCGTTCTTCTGGGCAATGATGCACAGATCCCTGGTGTAATAAACGGTCATGTTATCGAGCACAAATCTGTTGTTCAGAAGTTCTTTCACTTCTTTACGGACATCTCCGTAAATTTTCGCTGGATCTTCTTCAAACCTCTTGGCCATCATTTCGGGAGTGTAACCCCTGGATGCGCTGACTCCTGCAAAAAGATATGCAACCTCTCTCTCCGTGCAGTCATACACTCCCCTACATACGTCGCTACATACGTCATCTGTAAGATCGTTGATAAAATCTCCAAGTACCTTTTTTCCCTCTTCTGAGAGCGTCTCCCACATTCTTCCTATGTAAGATCCTCTGGATACCTCCTCTGAATATTCCATCCCGTTCGTGTTTTTCAAACTGTCGACACCTTCCCTCATACTTAACACCTCCGTTAAGATTTTCCATCATAAATATATTCACATATAGATGTGGTCATACGAATAGAGATCTGAATAGATCTGCAAAAGTTCGATTTTCCGTATCCTTTAAATGCAATTCCACCGACCCACCACAAATACTCATGTCTTGACCACCTTTTCAGTCCAATCTTGACATATGCAGGCATAACATTTTTTATATTTTATTGAATGAAATAAACGCTGAATAAACGCACCGCGTTGCCATATTCTCACAGAGCATCATAACATTCGTCCTCCGTAAGGATAGACAAGCCTTTCAACTCCTCTTGGGGGGGTTCTACTTGAAAAAGCTCATATTCGGGGTCTCTGAAGAAGCTGTGATACCCGCCTCCTCTGAGATACATGCAACAGGATCTCTCCTCATAATGTGATCACCATTAATTAATGATAAATCTCGATCTAAAGTATTGTACTGAAAATTTAAAAACGCAATTCGCACGGTATCATAGAAAACGTTTTTTTCTTCTCTTCCGAAGCGTGATCACATTTTTACCGAGAGTGGAGTACAGAAACAGGTTCGCCTCGTTTCTGGGTATCCTCGCTCTCCTATCTGCCTCTATAAGTACTGCGGGCATCCCGTAATTGGGGGAGAAAAGGGTTGTGCATATGACTTTAGAAACGAACATGGCCGCTTCATTTGTGTTTTTACTGCCAGGATATATCTCAACTCTGAGTGGAGAATCGTTCCTCGTTGCTTTCAAGTAAAACACTCCTGATCTTCGAACATGGGGCTGGAGATGTGGATAAACTCTGCCTATTGCTTCAATAACTTTCGACTGCACGTAACTGACAGGAGTTGTGTATTCCCCCTCCTCGAGCACCACATCCAGCAGTTCCGTGTCCGAAATGAAAGGAATGTTAACGACATCATTGATTTCTTCCGCTTCATTTTCCGAATCCCGAAGCACGCTTTCTATATACGTCCTGCCTCTGCTATCCTCCACAACTCCTGCAACCACAAACCCTTTCCTGTCCGCTTTGCTCAGAAGAGATACAAGAAGTTCCGTCACGCGTGAATAAAGCTCGGTGAGGCTTTTGTTTGAGGCTTCAAAACCCTCGGACAGTTTGGTGTTCTTCAGAAAGTGTGGGTAAAGCGGACCATGAAGAAAAAGGACAGAAATCCCTTCAAACCTTTCCGCAATATGGAGGGCCGTTTCAACCTCCCTCATCACCCTGTAAGCGTGGGAAATCAAGCGTACGGAAGTTTCATCCTCTCCGTCAGCTATGAAGAGTTCCGGCATGATATAACCTCCCGGAAAATAGCGCAGTCTCGGGCTCTGTGGGTTCATCTCCATAACAACGCCCACAGCCCTAATAGCAACGATGGGCAACACAAGCTCGTCAAAAAGAGCGTAGCCACCATCAATCCCTGCGACGGAGAGGGGTAGAAAAAGCTTGGATCTGTCAACCTTTTGCACGGTCAGTCTTTCTCTCATTTTTCTGGCCAGCTCCTTTATTTTCTCTCTCCTCCTTCTTAGCATCTCGGCGAGTTCGTTTTGAAAGATCATGGAAATGAATTACGCGGCTGAAAAATAAAAAGAGTACGTATATGACGAGATGCTTTTTTGGATTTAATAAGTGAAGGGAAAGGAACAAATAAAAAATTTCAATCCGCTTTTACTCTATCGTGATGTCACATGCTGAGCTTTATGAAGAACATAAAAACAGTTATATTCGATCTTGATGGCACCATCTGGAACTGGAATGAACTTCTCCCGCAGGCAAAATACACCATCGAGAAGCTCAAGGAAAGCGGGAAGGAGATATATTTTATGACCAACAACACCGTCCTGTCAAGGGAAGGGCTTGCCGCAAAACTCCAGAAAATGGGTATAAGAACCTCGCCGGAGAGAATAATAACTTCTGGGTATTCCGCAGCTAAATATTTCAAAAAAAATGGAGTAAATGCGGTTTACGTTATCGGGGAACAGGGGCTTCTAAAGGAGCTATCTCTCCAAGATATAAGGGTGGATGATGATGCCAAGCATGTTCTCATCTCGGTAGACAGGAATTTCAATATATGGAAGCTCAAGAGAGCGTTTGAACTTGTAGAGAGGGGTGCAAAGGTCTATGCAACGGGCAACTACCCCTACTGGCGAATAGGCAGCAATGGCACAAAGATACCTGCCGAGTTACCGATAATAAGGGCTCTTCAAGCCATGACAAGGGTACCCGTGCTGAACCTTGGAAAGCCTTCTGAAGCTATGAGAGATGTTGTGCTGAAAACCGTGAGGAGCTTTCCGGAGGATGTTGTGATGGTGGGGGACGATATATACACGGATGTTGTGCTGGCAAACAGGTGCGGGTTCCGCTCCGTTCTCGTGCTTACGGGTGTGACAAGCGAGGAAGAAGCTAGAAAGGCCAAGGGAGAATACAAGCCAACAGAGATCATAAGGAGGCTTGACGAACTCGTGAGCGTGTTCTGATAAGGGAATATGGAACGGTTATAAAAGGGTGGATGCCGGAAGGGGGGTGATGGTGATGGAGTATCAGCTTCTCATAAAGATAGGTAAGATTGTTGATGTGGAAGACCATCCTGATGCTGACAAACTGTATGTCGTGGCTGTTGACCTTGGAGACGAGGAGAGACAGCTGGTCGCGGGGCTTAAGGAAATATACCGTATGGATGAGCTGAAGGGCAAAAATGTTGCTGTACTGTGTAATCTCAAGCCAGCGAAGATAAGGGGTGTGATTAGCGAGGGTATGTTGCTTGCTGCTGATGACGGTAACAGGGTGGCTCTTATAACGAGTGATACCGATGTCGGTGCGGTTGCTTTGCCGGAGGGAGTTGAAATCGATACAGACTCAATGCCTCGGATCTCCTTCGAGAAGTTCATGAAGCATGGACTGAAGGTAAAGGATGGTTGTGTTGTCTGGCAGGACAGAAAGCTCCTTGCGGAGGATAGCGTACTCTACCCTGAAAGAGAGGTCAAGGACGGTGCGCTCGTAAGGTAGTGTGTGAGATGAAACTTCAAGATCCAGGGGGCGGGTACCCTTCTAAAAAGCATTACGAGTCTCTCGGAGAAGCGCTCCGGTTGTGCATCTTTTTTGAGGGGTTGGTAGATTTGTGGAGACTTAAAAAGTTATGAGGAGATTATTTTGAAATCATGGCAGGAATGAAAGTGTCGGAAAAGGTCAAGGTGGTGGTGGAAAGGCTTGTACCGCTGTACTGGGATGAACATCTCTATTTCAACGACCCCTTCCGTGTGCTTATCTCCGCCATCATTTCACAAAGAACAAAGGATGAGCAGACTTACGAAGCTTCGGAAAGACTCCTAAAAGCTTATCCGACACCGGAAGCGATAGTGAACGCTGGTGAGGAGAAAGTCGCGGAGATGATAAGGAACACAGGGTTTTACAGGCAGAAAGCGAGGAGAATAGTGAAAACATGCAAGATGCTGATTGAGAAATACGGCGGAAAAGTTCCATCAACGATGGATGAGCTACTCACACTGCCGGGTGTGGGGAGGAAAACCGCGGGATGTGTCCTGGCTTATGGCTTTGGTAGGGATGCCCTTCCCGTTGATACGCACGTAC
>WAPT01000020.1 GCA_015520605.1 Nanobdellati archaeon | reverse complement strand
TTCGACGGTAAATGATAGAGAAGGATAGTATTTAAATTTTTTGGAAACGGCAAACTTAATATTCATCAAATGCCGAAAATAAAACTTCGTGGTGTCTACATGAAAGAACTCATTACTACCTCTGCTCCGGGAAACGTGTTTTTCATAGGAGAGCATGCCGTTGTCTACGGCAGGAGAGCGCTGGTGACTTCCGTGAATCTCAGAACCAAGGTTACGGCTGAAAAGCTACCTCAGAACCAAGTGGTTGTTAGCTCAGCCGGCTATGGTAAGATCCTTGCGGAACTTGAAGGCTCATGTTTTACGGTTAAGCGGTGTGATGATGTTATGAAGCCTGCAGCTGAGCTCCTTGAGTTCTCTCACCAGACATACGGTATGGAGTATGGAGCAAATATAACTGTAAGCAGCGAGATCCCGCCTGAAAGTGGAGGACTTAGCAGCTCAACAGCATTCCTTTCGGCTTTTTTTCATGCAATAAATACCCTCTATGATTGGCACATCCATACTTCTCAATACCCCGAGCTCCTGTTGCCGTTCCAAGAGCGAATACATGGCGGAGCCGCAAGCGGAGCTGAGTTTGCATCAAGCGTTTTCGGTGGGGTACACATCGTAAGGAGAAAGGAAAAAAGGGGAGTGGGAGAGCTCCCCATCGAAACGGAGAGGGTCAAGGTTAGGGAAAGTGAAAGACCCATCATAATCATAGCTGATACGGGTGTTAAGGCTCTGACCGCAGTGACTGTTGGCGAGATAAAAAAGCTGAGAGAAATTGAAAGCGATGCGTACGAAGAGATCTTTGACGAGATAGATGAGGTTGTGATGGGAGGCATTTCGGCTCTCAAACAGAGTGATTGGATAACGCTGGGAGAGCTGATGAACAGGAACGCTGAGCTGCTTGAGAAGATCGATGAGGTAAGTATGGAAATTAACAAAAGGTGTGGGATTTTTGAGAATTTCGTTCCGATAGTTACGACCGAGCTCAAGCGAATTATGGATGTAGCAAGACAAGCCGGAGCTCTTGGAGTTAAGCCCTCCGGGGGAGGTGGTGGGGGGATAGCCATAGCCCTTGTGGAGGAAAGAAGTGTTGAAAAGGTTGAGAGTGCTCTGAGGAGAGTTGCAGCCCGTGTTATGATCGCTGAGATGGGAGTTGAGGGTGTGAAGGTCGAAGAAGAAGAGTGAGGTAGGAAATAGAAGGAACTTCGTGACTTAAGTTATCTTCCATCGACAAACAACGAACAAGTTATCGGAAAAAGAATTGCAATATTAAAAATTATAATTTTCGATTACAAGGTAGGGGATAATGAAATGAGCGTGCGGGGGGTAGGGAATGTTGCGTGAGTTTCTTGAAGAAATGGAGGAAGTGGAGGAAATTAACAAGGATCTGAGCACAGAACTTGAAATGACACCTTTTATCAGCGGGGCCGAAAAGAAAAGGAGGGCTGTGCTCTTCACGCGGGTGAAGAACTACCCTAACGCGAAAGTTTTAGCATCACTCCTGAACTCGAGGGATGTTATAGCAAAGGCGATAGGCGCAAAGAATAGAGGCGAGATTCTTCACAGAATGGCTACATGCATGGATGATCCCAAACCCTACAGGTTAAGGGATGATGCGCCTTTCATGGAAAACGAAATCAACAACCCAGACGTAAAAAAATACGTGCCACTGCTCAAATTTTACGATAAAGATGGTTCATTTTACACTTCCAGCACCATTATCGTTGCAAAGGATGAGGAAACGGGCAAACTCAACTACTCCTTCCATCGGATGATGTACCTGGGCAAGAACAGGTTCGTTGTGAGGGTGATACCCGGCAGACACCTATCGGCAATTCTTGAAAGGGCGAAAAACGATGAGGTTAAGGTGGCTGTGTTTAACGGAGTCCATCCGGCCGTGGAGGTTGCAGCTGCCACATCGTTCGTTTTTGGATTCAACGAGATGGAGTTTGCGAATTCTTTACTTGATGGAAAATTGGAGTGTGTGGAGCTGGAGGACGGACTTCATGTTCCCGCTCATGCTGAAATGGTGATGATCGGGAGGATAAAGAAGAAGGAGCTCGCCGAGGAAGGTCCGTTCGTTGACCTTACTGGTACATGGGATATAGTGAGGAAGCAACCCGTGCTGGAGGTGGAGAAACTTTATTTCGGGGATGACCTCATTTACCGTACCATTCTGCCGGGTGGTGTGGAACATCGCTATCTGATGGGTATACCTCAGGAACCAAGAATTTTCAAGATAGTTTCAAACACACTGCCAAGAGTAAAGAACGTGGTGCTCACCGAAGCTGGTGGGTGCTGGCTCCATGCGGTGGTATCAATAACCAAGAAAGTCGAGGGAGAGGGCAAGAACGTTGGAATGGCAGCTTTGGCTGCTCACCCTTCCCTTAAGAGGGTTGTTGTGGTGGATGACGATATAGATATTACGGATGAAAGGGAAGTGGAATGGGCCATAGCGACGAGGGTTCAGCCCGACAGGGATGTGGTGATTATACCCGACTGCAAGGGCTCTTCCTTAGATCCATCTCAGGACCCCGAAAGACATGTGACGGCGAAATGGATAATTGACGCGACAGCTCCGGTTGATAGAAAGGATGAGTTTAAGAGAGTAAGTTGAAAAGGAGTGGTGAAAGAGAGTCAGTCATTATCATCAGATCAGAAATAAATCCATAAAGACCTTATTGGCGAGGTGACACGGAATGAGGATCGAGATGGGTCAGGGAAGGCACGCTGTCTGGGCGGAGATTCAGAGTATGGGCGAGGATATAATCGTGCTGATCGGTGGCGGAGATGAGCCACACATAGGAAGTGTGTGTATAGCCACCCATTATGAGAAGAAGGATGGAAAGAGCGGCTCTTCGGCCCTATCGGTCTTTAACGTTCCTCGCCATAAAGACGAGGTGATCGTTAGAAGATTTGCTGAGGAGCTTGCAAAACACTTTCAGACAACTGTGCTGTGTGCTGGTGGCGTGCACATAAATGATGCAATCGAAGCTGACATAAAGCTCGTGCTCGACAATGCCGATAAATTACTTATTGTGGTTAAGAGGGTAATAGAAGCGGGAAATAGAAAAGAGTGAGAACTTGAGTGCTTATACACAACGCGACGGGTGTTGTTCCGTGTATCTAACCAAGGAAGAGGAAAGGATGCTTGATGGTAGTTATGGGAACGTGGTGGCAAGATGCATGAAACTGCTTGTGAAGCTGGGAGAGAAGTTCAACGCTGAGAGGATGGTGAAGATAGGCTCAGCGCAGATAGCCGGAGTTTCCTATAAGAATATAGGAGATCCAGGGCTTGAGTTCCTTGAAGGGTTTGCGAAAGAAGGAGCGAGAGTTAAAGTTCCGGCGTTCATGAACCCAGCAGGCATGCCATTTAACGGTTGGAAGGAGCTCGGCTTTTCGGAGGAGTTTGCAGAAAAGCAAACCAGAATAGTGGAGGCTTTCAGAGCGATGGGGGTTGTGATAATAAGTACGTGCACACCTTACCTTGCGGGCCTCCTGCCCCGCTACAGAGAGCACATAGCTTGGAGTGAGAGCTCGGCTGTGGCATTCGCCAATTCGGTGATAGGGGCAAGAACCAATAGGGAAGGGGGTCCTTCCGCTTTAGCAGCAGCGATTACCGGAAGAACACCGATGTATGGATTGCATCTTGAGGAAAATAGATCACCCACCTTCCTTGTGGAGGTGAAGGCAAAGCTACGCGACATTGCCGATTTCGGCGCTTTAGGTTATATTGTAGGTAAAGTTATGGGAAAAGGGATTCCGTACTTTAAGGGAATGAGCACATCGTCCTGCGATGAGGATACTCTTAAAGCTCTAGGTGCAAGCCTTGCGGCTTATGGTGCTGTTGCGCTCTTCCATATTGAGGGCATAACACCAGAAGCGGAGAATGCGAGCAAAAATCTGAAAGACGTAGAGGACAAACTTAAGGTTGACAATGATGATATACGTGTGGCATACGATGAAATGTGTTCTGCCGTTGATGATGTTGACGTTATAGCTGTGGGGTGTCCACACGCTTCCATAGCGGAAATACAGAACCTTATCTCCATCCTTAACGGGAAACGCAGCAGAGTGCCCATCTGGGTCTTTACATCAGAGGCCGTGAAGCGCATAGCGGAAAGAGCGGGATACCTTGAGAAGCTGGAGAAGCTGAATGTGAAAATAATAGCGGACACATGCCCCGTTGTTGCTCCGCTCGAGGAACTCGGAATAAAAAAGATGGCTGTGAACTCCGCAAAGGCAGCGTTCTATCTACCGAACACGAACAGCCAGGTGGTGTTTTACGACAAGTTGGAGAACATAATAAAAAGGTTTTGTTAAGTAAACGGGGTGGTGGTGTGGCTGCAGAGGAACATCGGGCGCGCAGGGTTCTTCATGGAAACCCCGTGATGGATGGAGAAGTGGAGGGAGAGGTGATTTTTACAGCGATGCCTATAAGCTTTTACGGAGGCGTTGACTTGAAAACTGGTATGGTTATTGATAAGAGTCATGAGCTTTACGGCAGGAGCATAGCCAACAAGGTGCTCGTTTTCCCTTACGGTAAGGGAAGTACCGTCGGCTCTTATGTTATTTACGGGCTTAAAAAGAATGGTGTCGCACCTCTTGCAATAGTTAATGAAGAGACTGAAGCTATAGTTGCAACGGGGTGCATACTCGCGGAGATTCCGTGTGTCGATGGCATCAACATTAGTGAGCTGAGAGGTGCAAGAAAGGTCAGGGTGAATGGCACAGAAGGGACGGTTGAAATACTGGAATGAAAGGTGTGAGTTAGTCAAAAGATGACCAGAGGGTGTGGGTATTGAGTATGAGGAAGAGAAGAATCGTTGTCGCAATAACGGGAGCATCGGGTGTTGTAGCTGGAGTTCTGTTCCTGAGAGAGTTGAAGAAAACCAGTAAGTTTGAGATTCACACTGTTTACTCCCGAGGAGCTGTGAGGGTGGCTGCACACGAGATGGGGATAAGCGAGGAGAACTTTCTGAGCAGGATTAAAGAATGGAGCGATCGTGTTTATGGGGAGTATGAGCTTAGCGCTCCCATAGCTTCCGGAACTTTTAGGCATGATGGAATGGTGGTGTTGCCGTGTAGTATGAAAACCCTCGCCTTAATTGCGTGCGGGGCTGAGCTAAACCTTATTATCAGGGCTGCGAGCGTTACTCTGAAGGAGGGCAGGAAGCTTGTGCTCTGTGTCAGGGAAACTCCAGTGAGGAAAGCACATATTGAAAACATGCTTAGACTCGCTCAAGAAGGTGCGATAATACTCCCCATGATGATGAGCTTTTATGGAAGAAAAATTAAGGTAAGCAAAGGCACGGGCGACAGCTTTCGGGAGGGTTTTATTTTTCCTTCAGGTGAAGCCATGATCAAAAACATAATCGGCAAGGTTATGGATCAGATAGGGGTAAACTATAATTATGAGAGGTGGTGCTGATATGGCCATAGGGAGAGGAACTAATGGCCGGGAGATCCGAGACTTTGTGATCATGAAGCTTGGCGGATCCATAATAACCTACAAGAATAGATGGATGCCCACGCTCCACAAGGATAACGTCAAGAGACTTGCAAAAGAGATAGGGGAAGCCTGGAATGAGAGGAAAGACCTCGCTCTCATTCTGATACATGGGGCCGGTAGCTACGGGCATGTATTGGCGACGCTTTACAAGGCTCTGAAGGAGAACGAGTATGAAAGAAAGCTTCTGGGGTTTGCTGAGATTCAGAGGCTCCAGAATGAGTTGAACGCTAAAGTATGCGCTTACCTCCAAAATCATCACGTACCTGCAACACCCGTGCAGGCTTCAGCAAGTGCCGTGCTTGAAAATGAGAGCCTTGTCCACATGGACATCGAGGCGATAAAAGGTATGGTCTCGGTGGGGCTGGTGCCTGTGCTCTACGGTGTACCGGCTTATGACAAAAAGCTTGGTGGCGGCATTCTTTCAGGAGATGAAATTATGAAGTATCTTGCGAGAAAGCTGAAGCCTAACAGGCTGATCCATGCAAGCGATGTAGATGGCATATATGATAAGGATCCCAAAAAACACAAGGATGCAAAGTTGATAAAGGAAATAACGAGAGAGAACGTTAAAGAGGTACTGGATATGCTTAGTGGTTCAGCGTACTTTGACGTGACTGGGGGGATGGTAAGGAAAATTGAGGAGCTGATGGAACTGGAGGGCATCGTTGCAGAGATAATCAATGGCAATAGAGCGGGGTATGTTAAGAGAGCGCTCATGGGAGAGGTGGGGCTTGGTACGGTTATAAAAACCTGAACCCTCAAATTAGAAGTGATGGTGGCTAAAGTTATTGTTTTTAGACTTGGGCACCGAAAGGAGAGGGATAAGCGTATAAGCACACATGTGGCTCTTGTTGCAAGAGCTTTTGGGGCAAGCGGCGTAATTTATTCTGGAGAGAAGGACGAAGTAATGGAAAAAAGCATCATGGATGTTGTGGAGAGGTGGGGTGGCCCCTTCTTTATCTCCTATGAGAGGAACTGGAAAAGATGGCTAAAAGCGTTTAATGGTGTTAAGGTTCACCTCACAATGTACGGGATGCCCTTCCAGCAAAGGATGAATAGGATCAGGGAGGAAGCATCCAGCAGAAAACTGTGTGTGGTAGTAGGAAGTGAGAAGGTTCCTTCTGAGCTTTACAGGCTTGCGGACTACAACATCGCCATAGGCAATCAGCCCCACAGTGAAGTGGGAGCTCTGGTTGTTTTCCTTTACGAGCTTTTTGATAGAAATCTTAAGGAGGAGTTTGAGAGAGCCAAGCTAAAGATCTTGCCTCAAGAAAGGGGTAAGAAGGTCGTTAAGCTGGAGGAAAAAACAGAATAATAAAAAACGAAAACAAAGAGAAGAGAATGAGGAAAAATAAACTATCACTCTTTTTCCTCTTCTTTATTTTCCTCGAGTCTTTTCATAACTTTGTTGGCTAATTCGTACTCCTTAATGGTGTTTACAGGTATCCAGAGGTTTGGCGGTATCAGGAAGGAATACAGAGCTTTCTCCTCAGCAAGCACGGGAAGGATCATGCTCTCAAACTCAACACCATTGCTGGCATTCAGATCTATCTTCTTGTCCACAAGCTCGTAAACGTAAGGCTCGAGCAGGTACATACCTATGGAGGTGGGTTTTTCTATGAAAGGCTTCTCCACAAAATCGTAAACTATTCCGTAGCTGTCTATCTCTCCGACACCGAAGGGATATTCCGTTCCTGTTGTGAAAACGATCGTGGCTTTTATTCCAAAACTTCTGACCCCAGTAAGGTGGTGTAGTAGTGCTTGAAGCGGTAGTGTGGGATCAAGCACAAGATCATCGGGAAATACCACAAGGCTTCTCCTGTTTCTGTCTATCTTACCATTTTCCAGAGCAAACTTGAAGGCCTTACCCTTTCCCTTAATGTGCTCAGACTCGACGGAGTATCTCATGTTTATTTTACCCTCCCACTTTTTGAGGTGGGAGATTATGTCCTCGCTTTTATGTCCGAGCAGGAAAACGAAATCCTCGAAACCACAGCCCGTGCACATTTCAAGTGTGTGGTCTATTAAAGGTTTGCCGTTAACCTCCAGAAGCGCTTTCGGCTTATCGAGGTATCCCATCCTTTTAGCCATACCTCCCGCAAAAACCAAAACCTGAGTTCTTTTTATCTCCCTCATGATATCATTGAGCAAGGGACATCACCTCACCTTTTTGAAAATCGAGAACCTCATCAATTTTCATCTTTAATCAGCAAGGGGATTCCGAGCTTTTTAAGATTTTTGTGATGATTAAGCTCTCAAAAATCTCGATGGGGTTGTAAAAAATCTGCTTCCAACATGAAGTAAAATGTTAGCATTTTCCTTCCATGTTCTATCAAAGAGTTTGTCATCAGCCCATGCGTACAACACTTCGGCAAAGTACACTACATGTTCTCCAAATTGTTTGTGTAGTGCTGAATCCATCACTCTGCATTCCAGAAATGCTGCACATCCTTTAATGTGGGGTGTTTTTATTTTCACGCCATTTTCCATCTGGATGCTAAGCTCTTCCACTTTGTTTACTTCCCTTCCGCTCCTTGTCCCGCAGAACCACACTTCTCTCAGCATCTCAGCTGTGGGTATGCAAAGAACGAACTCTTTCCTCCTTTCAATCAGCTCGTAACTGTAGTTACCCTTCCACATGGAGATAGCAAGAACCTTTGCTTCATCATCAACAGGCATCGCCCAGGCAAGCGTCATGATGTTGGTATCAACAACCAGCAGGCAAGCGATTTTTGGATGGAGCAATCTGTACCATAGGTCGTTTTTTATTTCCATGATCAGAAGAGGAGGGTGGAAAAATAAAAGGTTTTTCCTGAATCCAACCAAAATCCCTTTATATCCTGCTCAGGAGCACGACCCTGCTGCGCTCGTCCTCTCCAGCCCAATTGTAGTTAAGATATTCATTCAGTTTTGAAGCATATTCTATTATGTCGTGGTGATACGGCATGTTTTCTTCCTTTAACCTGTATCGTGAAAAACCGAGGTACATGTATGCTTTAACCTCAACGAAATGGGGGTTTATCCTCTCAATGAGTTTGGCATACTCTTCCCAGTTAGAGGTGTTGTATCCCTTAATCATCGTTAACCTGACACACTTCCTGCCATCATAAGCGGAGAGGAACTCTACAGTCCTCATAAGCCTGTCCCAAAAGTCGGGAAGTGTGGGACAGTCAACACGTCTATAAATTTCCGGGTTTGGTGCATCGAGAGAGAGGTAAAGTTGCGTGGGCCTCTCTTCCAACTTTTCAAGCCTTTCCGGAAACTGTCCATTCGTTACAAGAAATGTTGTAAATCCACGCCTATGAAACTCCTTAATCAGATCCGAAATAAGAGGATATGCTGTTGGTTCCCCTATCAGACTTATAGCCGCATTTTTTGGATTCTGGGCTTCTTCCCACTTCTTCATGTTCGTGCCAGCATAGCCTTTAAGCCCGGAAAGCAGCTTTCGGTGCTGCTGAATACAACCATCTATTATGCTTGCAGGCTCATCCATGAGTGGGAAAGAGGTCATGTCAGCACTCACTGTCTGCTCTATGGCTCTCCAGCAGTATATGCAGCGGTTCGGGCAGAAGAAGGCAGCAGGACTCATCTGCAAGCATGTATGGCTCTGAATACCATAATGGTTATAATAAAACTTCTCTTTGTAGCACACACCCTGATCCTTTATGCTCTTCTTAGTCCATTCACAGACCTTAACTGCCGAATGATCACCCACAATTCCGTAATGTTGTCTTTTCAGAGTTTTCTTGAATAGCTCGAGCTTTTCATGAAGTGCATTGTTGCTCCTTTCATCCATGCTGTCAAATTCGGATGAAAAATTTAAAAGGAAAATGTCAGATCAATGCAACGATCTTTTTCCTTATCTCCTCGTGCAAATTTTCCTTAGGTCTGGTGCCGTCCAGAATGATGATGTTGTCGTGGGGTAGAAGCTCCGGCAGCTTCAGATACATATCCCTCACTTTTTTCTGAAACGCCTCGTTTTCAAAGATGATCTCGGTTGTGCCCTTCCTTCTTACATACTCCTCTAGCGGAATGTCAAGAACAAATGCAATATCTGGCTTTATGGCAAAGCGGTTGATCTCCTTTACCCAGTGATAATCGAGCCCCATAACCGTCTGGTAAACAAGCGAGGAATAGTAGCTCCTATCGGCAACCACCACATCGTGGGTTTTCAGCGCTTCCATCAGCTTTTCATCCCTGAAAATAACTCGATCGGCAGCAAAACACAAAGCTATTGTTTCGGGAGCGTAATTCTTACTCTTCAACATCCTTTCCTTCAGGAAGCGCCCCACAACACCGCCTGTCGGCTCGGCAAAAAAGAACACACTGAAACCTTGGGAGGAAAGAAAATCAGCGAGCATTCTTGCTTGGGTGCTCTTTCCGCTTGCATCCATACCTTCAAACACAACGTAGAGCGCTTTCTTGTCATTCAATTCGAGCATAGGGTTTAATAGCGGAAATTAATAATAAAAAATATATGTCGCCAAGATGTGTTATCTTGTGGCATGCTTTCGTGCCAAGCACACAACATCTCTCTATAATCAGTGAAATAAAATGAAGATGCACAAATTTTCCTTGTTTTTTAAATTTTTCATCCTCTCACGAACTCAATTACAACAGGGGCCGTCCTCAAAATGGAAATAAAAACTGTGATGTATGCTATAATATTAGCAAGGTGAGTAAAGCCGGTGTTGTACATCGCAAGAAGAAGCAGGAGGAACATGAGTACTTTCATGAAGCCGTATAGACCTCTCATAATCCTGGAGGAGACCAACCCAACAAACATCCGGGTTTTTCCCTGCATGAACGGAGCTTTTCTTGACTTTAAAGCAATGACATACCGTATGTGATCTATCATAAAATTTTTTGATAGATAGTAGATCAACACGAGAGGATTGAGAACAGCAGCATAAACAAACGGAACCTGCAGCACGCACTCCACAGTCCTGTCTCCCGCTATATCGTAGAAAGCACCCTCAACATTACAATTGTCGTGTCCTTCAAATCTTCTTGCGAGCATACCGTCCAGATAATCCATGAAGAAGATAAGGATAATTGCCGCCATCCCCGCACAAACATTCAGTTTACCGGGAGAGAATGCCAGGATAACTGCTAACACAACTGCAAGAAGCCATCGAACGGTGGTTATAAGGTCAGCAGGCCTAATGAACAGTGAGGATTTTTCGACTTTTCCTTTTCCGGCTCTGACTATTCTCACTGGAGCATCCCCATTCAGCTGTACATCCAGCTGTGTTCCAGTCTTTCATTTTTCTTTATCTTTTTCTTGACCTTTTCTATCGCGTTTTCAAAGTCCTCCATCGTAACCTTTGTCCTGTTATTTCTTATGGCAAAATAACCGGCTTCGGTACAGATCGCTTTGATATCCGCTCCCGTCATGCCGTCTGTGAAATGAGAGAGTTTTTCAAACGACACATCATCCGCAAGGTTCATTTTTCTTGTGTGTATTCTGAATATCTCCACCCTTCCCTCGAAATTGGGCTTTGGTACATGAATCAGACGGTCGAGCCTCCCCGGCCTGAGGATCGCCGGATCGAGAATGTCAAGTCTGTTTGTTGCGCCTATCACCTTAACGTTACCCAGCGGCTTGAAACCGTCTATCTCGGCAAGAAGCTGCATGAATGTCCTCTGCACTTCCCTCTCTCCAGATGTACCAACCTCGATGCGCTTTGCGGCTATGGAATCCAGCTCGTCAATAAACACGATGGATGGAGCTTTCTCTCTTGCGAGCTGGAAAATCGACTTGACGAATTTGGCACCCTCTCCAATGAACTTCTGCACGAGCTCGGAGCCAACAACTTCAATAAATGTGGCGTTACTGTTAGCGGCCACAGCCTTTGCAAGCAGAGTCTTACCTGTCCCTGGCGGACCGTATAAAAGCACACCTTTAGGTGGAGTTATACCCACTTTCTCGAAAATGTGGGGGTTTGTGAGTGGTAGCTCTATGACTTCTCTTATCTCCCTTATCTGCTCCTCAAGCCCACCTATATCGTTCCAGCTGACCTTCGGTTTCTCTACTATAACGAATTTTGTGACATCAAAGTACTTGGACTTGCCTATTCTCTCGAGGACTGTGAGGGAGCGCTGCTCAAGGATCACTCTGTCATCGGGTTCGAGCTTCCCGACAAGCTCCTTTGCCACATTGACGCAGAAATCACCGCTGTTAAGCCTCACAACCACCTTCTCTGGAGAGATGACGTCAACCACACTTGAAACTATTAATGGTGGCTTTCTGAACTTTTCCAGCTCCTCTTGCAACTCCCTTAATGAATCGCGAAGTAGCTCGTTCTCCTCCTCAAGGGTGAGTGATCTCACCCTTATGTTTGAACCCGAGTCCCCATACTCGTACGGGTTGCTGTTTTTAACGCTCATACCGCCTCCCTAATTTGTTTTTTTTGCACGACCTTTATATTTGTTTGGTCGCTCTGATTATTATTTTTCGCAATCTGCAGAATGGTTTTGTCAACCGGAGCTTCGAAAACTTGTTCCCAGCTTGAAGAACTCCATAGCATTCCTTCCGCATGTCTGCCAGACTTCCTCGAAGCTCATCTTTTTAATCTCAGCAATTTTCCCGGCCACTTTAACTATGGCTGAAGGCTCGTTTCTTTTACCAAACCCAAGCCATGGCGCATCGGTTTCAAGCATAATCAGCTCCATGGGTATTTTTTTAACTATCTTTTTGTGAGTCTTACTTCTCAATAACAGAGTATTAAAAGATGCTCTGTATTTGTGCTCAACCAACCAATCCACCCTGTCCTTCACACCAAAGAAGTGCCACAGCACTCTATCATAGTCGTACTCGTCAAGAATAGCAACAGTATCATCGTGACCATCTCTGCTATGCACTATAAGGGGTAGTTTGAGTTTTTTTGCTAGTTCTATATGCATTCGGAAAACCTCCATTTGTCTTGCTCTTTGTTTTTCGTCCTTTACCCAGTAATAGTCCAGGCCAGCCTCTCCTATACCCACAATTTTATTCTTCAAACTCTCCAGCCGTTTCATAAACTCTTCGATCTGATTATCGGTGTACTCAGGCACATGGATTGGGTGAAGGGATGCGGTTAAGAACACGAAGCCCCTGTATTTTTCAATTATATTCAGACTTTTTTCAAGATCGGTGGGGTTGGCACAGCAGGTGATGATGGCTTTAAGCCCAGTTTGTTTGGCCCTCTCTATAACCTCATCCAGATCTTCGTCATAGTCCTTTTGTTCAAGATGACAGTGCACATCAATCATGAAGAGAAGGAGATGGTTCGGAATTTTATAAGGATTTCGCCTGTCTGCTATTCGATGTAGCTTAATTTTGGATTTTCTGTTTTTGTAATAACAGGAAGTTTACCGAAAAAGTAATATAAAAGAGGGGTTAAAACTTTACATTCTTACTTACATTCTTACCTTCATCATAATCTCTCTCATGATCCATGCCGCGGTTCTGGGGGAGATGTTATTCTCAAGTATGGGGTTGAGTTCAACCACATCCACGCCAACAAGAAAGTCAAACCTTTTAATATAATTAATAACGTTCTCTACCTTCAATCCGATAGGCACAGGGTCTGATACTCCGGGCATGAGGGATGGATCAAGAACATCAACATCTATGCTCACATAAGTGGGTTTCTCCCTGTTAAGATCATCGATGCTAACAAGATTCTTAAGGTTGCTTAGCTCTTCTAGCTCTTCCCTTATCCCAACCGTGGCTATCTTAACATTCCCGAGCTCATCAATCCTCTTGAGCACGGTCGCATGGCAAAGTTTTAAACCCATATATTCATCGTAAGCATCTCCATGAGCATCCATGAAAACAAGCTGTAACTCGTTAAACTTTGTGGCTAGGAACTTCACAACCCCATAAGTTACGGTGTGCTCCCCACCCAGCACGAGAAGCACCGCTCTGTTGTTCCTCTTCCATATGTCATTAAGAACGTCCTCAAGCCTTTCCATCGTTTTCTTCACGCTTCCGTGCACCACAACAACATCTCCAGCGTCATAAACCTCATCTAAAAGTTCGTTAAGCTCGAGGGAGAGCAGAGCCTTTCTGATTTCGAGGGGTGCAAGCCTCTGTCCCGGTAGTGTGGTTTCCGTGCTATCGAAAGGTACGCCAAGAACTATTACTTTCGCTTCCTCTATATTTTCATTCTCGGAAACGAGGAAATTCCGTGAGGTATTCAGAAGCATTTTTCACACCAACAGAAAATTGAGAAGAACTATTTTAAAACATTTTTAAACTGGTGCGAGGTAATGGATTGGTTAAACTCAGACTTCGTTAGGTATACTCATCGATTATGTATAATAACAATGAGAGCGCACATCTTTTTCTCGAGTTTAAAACTTTTCGAATAGGGTGTGTGAGTACCATCGATGATGTATGAAAGAGTCTGGGGGTATAAGGTTTGTGAAATCGCGATAAGAAAACTCAATGAAAGTGGAATGAAAGTGAAGAGACGTGATGAAAGAACCTTGCCAAAAAAGTACGGAAAAGACGTTCAGAAAGATACACTTTAAAAATTTCAGATTCCAGTTTCAAATAATGCTCACAAATGGATTTGACCAGGAAGCTTTCAATGAGTTTATTCTGGAGAATGGTATCATTGGTTTCTTTGAGGAACCCATTCGGCTAAAGTCAGGCAGACTTTCCCACTTTTATGTGAACTGGAGAAATGTAACAGAGGATGTGTACATGATAGATAGACTTGCGGACTTTATCATAAGTTTCGTTAAGAGCAAAGGTATTGATGTGGACTGCTTCTTCGGCGTTCCAGAAGGCGCAACCAAAACCGGCATAATAGTGCAATACAAGTGGGCGAAGATGGACGAGAATTTTGGAAAAGGCAGTCATGTGCTTCCTATGGGTAGGGGGAAGGTGAAATCCCACGGTGTGCCGAAGGACAGATTTTTTGTGGGAGCTCCCGGAGGTAGGGTTGCCGTAATTGAAGATGTGACCACAACCGGGTCATCCCTTATCGAGTGGGTGGAAAAGCTGAAAGAGCTGAAAAGCGTGGAGAATGTCGTTGCTATAGCACTTACGAACAGGATGGAGAAGCGTGATGATGGAAGGAGCGTGGCTGAGGTGCTTACTGAGATGGATGTTGAATATTACGCAATGAGTAACGCCATAGAGTTGCTTCCATTCGCATTTGAGAGATGGGAGAGTGAGAAGAGGGAAGAGGTAGGCAGGAAGGTGGAAGAATACTTTGAAAAGTATGGTGTGGAGAAGTTGAAGCTGATGTAATGTTGTTTTTCGAACCCTTTTTTCCGGGAGGGGCCACAGCAGATCAAAGCATGCCAGATCCGGGCTCACCGCAACCCACTACATCTTTCCTAAACTCTTTACAAGAATAAAAAGACCGAAGATAATGAAGCCGAACCCAAACATATAGGTCTCCAGCACCTCCAGCATCTTCGGACTCACAAGAAGCAGAACCCCCACCAGCATTAAACTTAAACCCAATATTGCTAATGCTACGGAAGAACTCCGGTACACCTTATTGGCCTTGATTTTCTTCTCCTCCACAACGAACAGAGAGTCCAGCAAAAACCCCACACCCATCCCTAAAAACATACAGGCCACGAAGGCCGTTTCAATCCAGTTCATCAATAAAAATCCAATACCCATCCCGATGAACATACAGGGCAAGAAAAATTTTCTTTTTCTAGCACTCATATGTTTATAATCATTAATTAATTTTTTAAAATTTTTTGAGATTTTGAACTACATAGCTTCTAGAAACCGTTCTCATTCTCCAAATCCGTAACGGGAGATTTTTAGGCGATTTATCCGAGCACAATGACAAAAACCAATTTCTGGGAAAGCGTGAAGGACAAGTGAGGAAAAAGTGAAAGACCCTCGGGAGCGTCCCATTCGCAGCGAGCAGAACAGAGAAAACACTTTGGGTTTTTAAGCACATTCGGAATTTTCTCCCCGAACCTTCTTGGGATTGATGGGTCGATACGCAGTAATGCAAAACGTAGGGATGGATGCGATGCATGGGGCTGTGTCGAGAATCACTCACCCTTCTTTACCTTCACCAGCACTCTGTCTTTACCTGCGAGCACCCAGTACTCGGCTTCGGCTCCCTCCACCACAGCATTTTTCAGATCTTCTGGGATTCTGAGCTCAAAAACCTCATAAGTCTCAAGATCCATAAGCTGGACGGTGTCGCCAAGCACAGCAACTATCTGCGCCTTTCTCTTATCGACATTTGGACTGGGAACTTTAGTGCTGCCGGGAAGCGTTATCTCTCTCCTTTTTCCATCTGCTATTCCCTCCGCTATTATTCTGCACTTGGCGCTTCCGTGCTTCCCGGGCGAAGAAACCTTCATATCTATCACCACACAGGGAACATTGTCTATCATGACATACGTACCCTTTTTTGCCTGCTTCGCCTCTATCAGCTTTACATCCATCATTCCCACCTCCTGATCGCTTGAAAGCGTCTATGCGTCTATATAACAAGACCTGAGAATGTTCTAATCCTCCCATATGTGCTAACTTTTATAAATATTTAAGACTGCCCGACAAAAACTTCGGGCATGCGGGAAGAAAAGGAGGGAATGGAGGAAAGGAAAAAGAAAATCATTTATGTGCTCGATGCTTCGGCATTTGTAAAACCTGAGGGATCGAGGCTAAGCGAGGAGATCTGCGTAACAACCCATGTGGTAATGGAGGAGCTCAAAAGCCTGCAGGCGAAGATAACATTTGATATATTTCTTAAGGGAGGGATGGATGTTCTATATCCCGATGGAGAGTGCATGAAGGAGGTTAGGGAAAAGGTTCGGGAAATTGGAGGGAAACTTAGTAATGCTGATCTGAGTGTGGTTGCTCTGGCCCTGTACTTCAAAAAGAAAGGGAAAGAGGTTGTGGTCGTGTCGGACGATTACGCTGTTCAGAACCTCTGCGTATCGCTCGGGCTTAGATTCAGGGGTGTTGGTGTGAGAGGCATAACTCATAGCATAAAATGGGTGAAGAAGTGCGCCCACTGTAACATCAGGGTTGATACTGATGAAAACACATGCCCAAGGTGCGGACTCTCTGATTTCCGGTGGGTGCCCGCGGAGAAAAACAAACTGCGCAGAAAAAATTAAACCTTGCAGTTCGTCTGTTTTGAAATTCCCTTTTCAATCAGTAGCTTGTTGTTCATGAGCCTGAACCCGAGGTAGTATCCACATACAGTACCGATAAACGCGGGTATTGCGCTACTGATGAATCTATCAACAATCATGATCGCTGCAGCCGTACTTAATTTTACCCCCAGCAGTTTGAATGTGAGCAAGTATGCTGATTCTACAACTCCGAGACCCGCCGGCGGTGATGGCACGAGCATTGAGAGCACTATTATGGAGAAGATAACAACAACCTTATCCACGCCAAAAAGTAGTCCAAATGCATGGAGAATTATGTAGAGTCGTAGAATTTCCAACATCCTTATGGCTAACGAATAAGCGACGTTTTTCTTTATGTTCTTTGATAGAATTCTTCTGAAAGAGCGGGAGTATTCCTCCACTGTGTTCTCGGCCTTAGCCGCCCATTCGTCAACCCTATTCACGAGAGGTTTTATGTTTCTGAGTATCCTGAAAATCATCCTCAGCAACTTCAGAGAGACTCGCCTGTCCACAGAAACATATATTGCGATAATGGTCAGAAAAACTATGATGAAAATACCCCCAAGTATAAACACGGTGCCGAGCACTCCTGGGGTGTAGATCCGAAATAGCATTATGAGGCCGATGAGAATGAACAACAGGTAACTGATAACATCATAGAACCTCTCAACTACGATTGATGCAAAACATCTCGAGGAGGGGAGCTTTTCCACCTTACTGAGAACATAAGCCCTCGCGGGCTCCCCTCCGGCCTGCGCACCCGGAGTCAAAATGTTTACAAGATATCCAAAGGATGATATAAGGTAAATGTGAAAAAAACTAACTTTTTTTGTTACCGTTTCAAGCAGGACTTTCCATCGAAGAGAGTACAGAACGGAGATACACATCTGTACTAAAAATGCAAGCAGGATATATTGTACTTTCGCACTCTTGAGAGCGTTAAGGGTCTCTGCGGGTCCGGCTATCATGATCAGTAATGCAACCATTAGAATTCCTCCAATCACCCCCGCCACTGTGGCTTTTTTTTTACTGATCATGAGCTCACCGGTTATCCTCTCAATGGGCTGCGCATCTCATGAAATAACACAGGGATGCAAAATTTTCAACTTTAAGAGTATTCATTGAGGAAAAATAAAAAGGGAACTATCATAAAAATTTTTCCGTGTGATCATGCATCGAGATATCCTTTTATCACGGTCTCGACAATTACAAGTAGCAGTGGTCCGATGAGAAATCCCTTTAAACCAAAAACCATTGGCCCCCCGAAAAAACCCAGCACTATAGTTAAAGGATGAACATTTCCCGCCTTTCCGCAAAGAATAGGTCTGAGAACGAGGTCAGGAACAAGAGAGAGAAAGATCACACCCGACACAGCAACGCCGATCGCTTGCTGAATCGCCCCCATATAAAACATGTATGCCGCCACCGGTCCGTAAACCATAGGCGCACTGAGCACGGGCAAAAACGCAAACAGCCATGTAAGCACGGCAAGAACACCGGCATAAGGTATGTGAAAAGCATAGTAGATGGCAGCACTCATGACTCCAACAATCGTAGATATCCCTATGTAGGAAACGAAGAGCACGCGGAAGCTGTTGTCGAGACCCCTAACTATGCTCTCTATCACGTTTCTTTCCTCCGTATCGAACTTTCTGCTCCATCTGAGAACGGTTTCTTTGAGGGATTTTCCATCTCTAAGAAAATAATATGTTGCAAATATGTAAACAAGTGTGCTGACCAGTAATTCAGGAAGGTTTTTGATCCATGATATAAGCGATTGTTGGCTCTTGGTTATAAAGTCGTTTATCATACTCTGAGCCGCGGCTATGACGGACTGAGATCCCGGAATCTTGAGATTGATGGATGTTAGATACTCGCTTATTTTTATCAGAGCCCCGGTTATGTTACTGGAGAATTTTTGCATGGTCGAAATAACTGATGTTAGACCTCCCGCAATGTAACTGATACTCCATGCTATGGGTGCAACCACCAGCAGCAAGGTTACGCAGATAGCGAGGTTGTAGGAACGAAGATATTTCTGCAAGAAGCTCACCAAAGGATAAAATGTGTAGGCGGTGACTGCAGCCAGAATCAGTGCTGTAACGAAAGGCCAGATGATGATGAGGCCCACAATTCCAATAAGAAAAACAATAACTTTATCGAAATCTATTATTGCCGGTTTAGTTGGTTTATCTTCGTTCACTTTTTTGGATCTGGAAATTCTCATAAAGAATATATCCGAATTTCAACACTTATATATATTTTTGTTCTATTCCTGATTTTTGTTCCAAAATCCCACTTTTTAGGAAGAGAACTTTTTAGAGTAATGCTCCACACATCTTTCGATACCCTCTTCGAGCGAGACTTTTGGCCTGAAACCTAATATTTCCCTTGATTTTGTCATATCTGCGAGTGTGTGCATCACATAATTCTTTATTGGATTCTCTACGTATTTTGGTTTTATATTCTTGCCAAGTACTTCATTTATCATCTCAACAAGTTGATTAAGTGAGTAGCTCTTTCCGTACCCAAGATTGAATACCTCAAACCTATTTGCTTTGTATTCAGCCGCTCTTATGAATCCTTCAACAACATCCTCCACGAAGATAAAATCTCTGCTCTGTGTGCCATCTCCAAAGATCAATGGAGGTTCGTTCTTCATCATGCTCCATATGAATTGCGATACGAGGTTGGCGTATCTTCCCTTATGCTCCTCAAACGGCCCGTAGACACTGAAGAGTCTACAGGCCACCACCTCAATTCCGTAGAGCTGATTATAAACGTCTGCCAACCTTTCCATAAAGTACCTTACCTCAGTGTAGAAATCTGTCGGAAGTATCTGCATATCTTCCCGCCATGGCACCGGATTTCCGTTGTAGATGCTTGATGTGGAGGCAAGAACAAGCTTAGCATCCACACCCATACAATATTCCATTATCTTCACAAAGTCCCTGACGGCAAGAGCTATGTTCTCTCTGTTATCCCTGTACATGGGAGAGGAGCTGGGGATTCCAAGATGGAAAATAACCGATGGCTGGATTCCAAGTCTTTTCATCACCTGAACAACATCACCCGCGTTGCCCGGGAAATAATAGGCACCTTCCTCTCTATTTTTCCAGCTCCCTGTGTGAAAACTATCTATCACATAAACATCATAACCTTCCTGTAAAAGCCTCCTTACGAGATGCCTTCCGATGAAACCCGCTCCACCGGTGACCACAGCTTCTCCTTTCATTATGAACAGCACCTCTTCACTCTTTAGATTTCCAGCCGTTCATGAAATTTAAATTTCTGAGCTTTTACATACAACGGTTTTCCTGTACATCCGCGGAACTTTCAACTTGTTCGCACCAATCAGCGAGACGTTTTAAGGCAAGGAGTTTATCCCTTTTACCTAATTCGGCGTTTTTTATCGCATCCTCTAGCAGTTTGATTGTGGTTTCCATCCTTTTTCTATTGACAGGATAAGGCACCCCGTCCTTCCCGCCGTGAGCAAACGAGAACTTTGCTGGATCCTTCCAGCTGATCTCCGTACCGTAAATTAGCTGTGAAGTTAGAGCGAGAGCTCTGACCGTGGCAGGACCCACACCCCTACCTTGCAGGATTTCCTCAAAGCTTTTAGGACTCTGGTCGGAAATCCTTTCAAGTAGAGTTATGGACGATTTCTGCAACGGGATCCTGAAATGGTTTGCAGGCATTCTCAGAAGTTTACTCGATGTAGTCCCTTCTTTTTCCTTTCCTTTCTCTACATAATTTCTTGATGGGTGAGCATATCTAAGAAGGTTGTTTGGCGCCACCATCACCATCCACTTCTTCAGTTTTTTAATTTCATCGTTCACGAGATCGACACAGGCCCTCCTGACCTCAGCATTCTTTCTGGAGGTTATGTCCAACACGCTGTTTTCTTTCTTCTGAGCACAGATTGCCGTATGCGGTTCATCAACAAAGGAAGTCGAAGCCTTGGAATAGATCCAGTGATACCTCCTTGCATAGTTGTTTGCCTCGTTCATCCCCTGCTGTATTACACACCACCTGCCTCTTTCATCGAAGGCTATTACATGGTGGTAAAGTTGATAGTTGTCCTGCACCGCAGCATTATCCACCTTCGCGCTCATTCTGCTCGCGTAAATGAGGGTGTCGAGCTTCCAGTCCGGAATGTTCATGCTGACAGCAAGAATCTTGATCTGTTCGGGTGTGGAGAGAGAAACTTTACCCTTGCCTCCGGCGATTTTGATCGGTAAGTCTTCATCCCTGTTCACGGCTTCTTTCAGCGCTCCGCAAACGGTGGTTGTTAATCCCGAACTGTGCCAGTCAAATCCAAGCACATTGCCGAAAGCCTGAAACCATAACGGATCGGAGAGTCTCCTGAGCAACTCAACACTTCCATACTCCCTGATTATAATTTCAACTATACTTCTCGCAAGAGGCACCATCCTGCTAAAGAGCCATCTTGGGCATTTGCCTCCGTGCAGCGGGAGCTCCGCAATTCCCACCTTTTCCATAAGCCTCAAAGTTAACATTTTTAGAGAGGAGTTTTAAAATTACCACACTATGCCCTGCCGATAGAAAAAATTATGCAAGTTGTTTTCAGCCCCTGTCCAGGTATTCGTAGAACACAACAAAGAAATGCGATGCTGCACATGATTTATTTAAATTTTAAAAACCAGAGGACAAAACATGATTGCACTTGATATTGGTGGTACGAAAACCTCCGTCTTTTTCTCCGAAAAGGAACATCTCATCGAATTCGAAAAAAAATATGAAGACAAAATCAAGGAAGTAAACAAAAAACAGAAGTTTTGTGTTGTGTCCACCTTTTTTAGAGAGTCTCGAGAGGCTTTTGATGAGTTCTTCTCTTTCCTCAGGTCTCTGGATGGGGAAATAATCTCAACTTTTCCCGGTATAATAAGGATGGAAAAAGTTGAGGGGAAATGGAAGTTTAGGCTTTACTCCAAGCGGTTTCCGTTTCTTATAGGACAGTACGTTGATGTTAGCTTTGCCGTCAACGATGTTTATGCTTTTGCCTATCACCATGCAAAGAAGTTCTTCAGAGATGTTTATAACCGTACAAGAACCCTGCTCGTAATTCAGATAGGCACCGGTGTTAACGCAATCCCCCTTAACTACTATGATTACAAGGAACTGCTTTTCCTGAATAAGATTATAGAGGCAGGACACATGATTCTGAGGCAAGGTAATGAGGAGTGCTTTTGTGGAAGAAAGGGGTGTGCGGAACTCTACATTTCTGGCAGGTATCTGGAAAAGTTAGGTAATGGTGATGTGCACGCTGTTTTCAGGGATGAGGCGCTAAAAGCCGAATATTATGAGAACCTTGCAGATTATATCAGCTCACTGACGATCCTGGTGGCTCCGGACAAGATAGTTTTTGGCGGAAGCGTGGCAAGAAGCTTGGACACCATGCTTTTACACAAGATGGTTGAAGAAAGATTCCCACACTTCCGTATTCACCTTAACATAGAGTACGAGAAGGATATATCAAGACTTTCAAACATTCGGGGGCTTGTGGAACTCTACGAGAAATTCAGGAAGAAGATGGTAAAGGAATAAGGAGAGTTTATTATAAGGCTTTCTGGTTGTTGTTGGGATGTTGTTCAGACAACGATTACAGGAGCTGTTTCTGTTTTTCGGAGACGAGAGAGTGGGTGCTAACTCATGGTAAAATATCGAAACATTTATATACGTTTTATGTCCAAATTAATGACTGTAAATCGCCAAAAATTTTTACAAAAATTATGTAAAATTCAGCGATTTTTTGGTGAAAAATCATGGATAAATCAATGAAAATTATAACCGATCACGACGGTACATTCAGCCCTTGCGACATTGGCAGGGATTTTCTGGCCGACGAATTTTCGGAGGTTTACGAATTCCTCGGTATCGATGGAGAATCACCTTCGCAACAGTTCGTGAATGCTGTGAGTAAGATAAGAGAGCAACCAGAAATTATCAATAAAACTTTGGGGAAAGTGATAGCCGAAAACGGAAGGTGCAGAAACTACAACCCCCACACGGATCACGGCGTGGAGCTTGCGCTGATGACTCTACTTGAACACGAGCTGGGCGGAGGAAGTGATGACCTTTCTGAGCGGTTTAAAGAGAAAGTGCCAGGACCGGATACGACTTTAAGGCGCTATGGAAGGGAGCTGATCTGTAATGCGCCGTTCAGACTTAACCTCTATGTATGCTCGGCAGGTATAAAGGACTGTGTAAGAAAACCTTACGAAGAGCTCAAACTCAGAAGAAATCCGGGGGATATTTATCTCGAGGTTGTCGGCACGGAAATCTTGCGAAAAGAAAATGAATCGAGATGGGTAGTGAAACCCGTCGGAAGGTATCAGAAGGCATACGAGCTTGTCCGAATTCTTAACGATAATGGAGACGGAATTCCCCGTCCGTTCGTTGCCTGTGGCGATACTTCAGGAGATTCTGAGATGATGAGGGAAGCGTACAGGATGGGCGGTATCCCCATCTCGGTCGGTGAAAAGGCGAAGGATTACGCAACGATAGTTGTGGATGATGGGGATGGATTTTACGGCGGTTCCCACGTTGTGATTGCAGCATACGCTGTTACGAATAACGGCGCTAATCCCAGATCGGTGTACAGAGAGATAACATCCGAGATGGAGATCGACGGAAAAAGACCGAAAGTGAGATATGGCAATTTGCGTCCCCGAAAAATAGATAAAGAAATAATTTCCTTAATAAAAAATGGATAAATGGATAGAAAGTCTGATAACTCTTTATTCCTGAGGGAGGAAAATGCCCGACGTCATAACTCTTGGGGAAGTGTTGATAGACTTTATCGGAGAGAGGGGAAAAAGTCTCAAAGACTGCAGGAAGTTTGAGAGGTGCTTTGGTGGTGCTCCTGCAAACTTTGCTGTTGCGGTTAACAGACTCGGGAGAAGTGCAGCTCTGATAACCGGGATAAGTAAGGACGCTTTCGGGGAATTTCTGCTTGAGACGCTGAAGGAAAACCGTGTGGTTACGGATTTCATCGTGTGGAGCGAGAAGAAGACTCCGCTGGCTTTTGTCAGTCTGGATGAAAAGGGCAGGCCGGAATTCTCCCTCTATCTGGATGGCACGGCTGATGAGGATCTTGTTCTTGGCATTAAGGAAGATGCCTTCAAAAACGCAAAAATCTTCCATTTCCACACACTTTCCTATTTCAGGAAAAAAATCAGGCCGGGGCTGATAAAAGCGATTGAGTATGCACGAAAGCATAACTTAATAGTCTCGTTTGATCCAAATCTCAGGAGGGATTATTTGAAGGAAAGCGCCAGATGCGAGCTTATTAACCTTCTCAAAGCATCTACCGTGTTTCTTCCTTCTGAAGAAGAATTACTCTGGTTTGCCAACACGAACAGGCTTTCAGAAGCGCTCGAATGGCTCCAGGAATTTGTGGAGGAATCGTCACACCTCAGGATGGCGGTCATCACCAGAGGTGCCGAAGGTTGCGTGATGGTGACGAGAGCTGGTGAAAAAATTTCATGTCCGGCCTTCAAGGTTAAAGCTGTCGATACCACGGGAGCTGGAGATGCTTTCTCGGCAGGTGTCTGTGTCGGGATGCTTGACGGGATGGAAGGTCATGAGCTGTTGCGCTTCGCATCTGCCGTTGCGGCCCTTTCCGTTCAGAGGAAAGGAGCCATAACCTCCCTGCCCACAAGGCAGGAGGTGGAAGAGTTTTTAAGATCTCACAGCTAACCCTGTTTTTATGCGAATCCTTCAACCTTTCGACCCATGGAAATCAAAGCTGTGCACATGCTCTCCCAAGCTGTCCTTCAATCCCTACACCGGATGTGCACATCGCTGCCTTTACTGTTATGCCACCTATATTCCCCGTTTCTGGGAGGTGAGAGAAAAAAGGGATCTCCTCAGAAGGCTGGAGAAAGACCTGGAAAGGCTGGAGAGCGGTGTGCTCATTTCAATGTCGAACTCTTCTGATCCTTATCCGCCTGCGGAAAAAATAAAGGAGCTCACAAGAAAATGTCTCCAATTAATGAAAGAACACAGCGTTAGAGTTCTTGTTGTAACAAAGAGCGATATAGTTGCTAGAGATGTTGACCTTCTTGCGGAAATGAGGGCTGCCGTTGCCATAACAATCACAGGTAGAACGGCCAAGCAACTTGAGCTGAACGCACCATCCATGGAAAAGAGGATCGAAGCGCTAAAAATGTTGCATGATGCTGGAGTACCCACAATCCTGAGGCTTGATCCCTTGCTGCCGTGGGCAAGTAAAGAGGAATGGCTGGAGGTGCTGGAAGCGTGCAGCTTTGTGGATCATGTTGTAACTTCCACACTGAAGCTGAAGAAGGACGGATACGGCAGAATAGTACTGCATTTTCCACAGCTGAAAGAAAAGCTTGATGAGCTTTACTTCAGGAAAGGAGAAAAGGTTGGAAGTTACTTTTATCTTCCTGAAGAGCTCAGGAGGAGTATGCTGAAGGTGGTGGAAAAGAAATGTCACGAACTTGGCATAAGCTGCGCTTTTTGCAGGGAAGGTGTACCGTTTAAGGCGAGGAGTTGTGATGGAAGTCACCTTATACGGTAAACTAATGATAGCCTAATGATAGTATGAACTTACCAAAACCATATCCACAGGCTTTTACACACCCCCCAGCGTTTTGGCGGCCTGGGATAACATAAATATCCCGATCGCCAGGAAAACAATGAATAATGTGAAAAGCGTGTAATGGATATAGGGCGGAGCATGCAGGATCATGAATATGTGACCGAGAACCCACAAAAAAGCTCCGAATGCGAGCACACCCCATGCCCTCTTGAAAATTTTGAGCTTGTAGGAACAATATGTTCTAATTGTTATTGTAAACAATATGAAGGCAATGATTATGTTGATTGTATTGATAATATCGATCACGAATCTGCCTGCCAGCATGCCACATCACCGTTCTTGGAACATCACATAACGATTTTTACATTTCCCTTTTGAGCATGGCCTTTATATCATTTTCAGCAGGTTGACGCCTTCCTCCTCCACTTTCTCCATCGTTTCCCACCACTCCTTGATGTGGGATTCGATTTTCTCCATTATGTCCTTCCTGCTGAGTAGATGCTTGAACCTGCCCTGAAGTTTGAAGTAATCCTCCACGGGTTTGAACTCCTTTGGTTTGTAGTTGATCTTAAGTTTACCTTCCTCTACCTCGTATAACATCCACAGCCCGGTTTCAACGGCAAGCCTTGCAACCTTTATTGTTTTGCTCGGCTCTACATGCCAGCCCACTGGGCAAGGAGCGTAAATATGGATTAATCTTGGGCCTCCCTCAAGTTTGTAGGCTTTCTTAACCTTTGCCTGCAGATCTGCCCAAAACGCAGGGTTGGCTGTAGCAACGTACTTTGCTCCGTGCATTACAGCCAGCATAGCTATGTTTTTCTTCCACTCCTGCTTACCCGGGATTTTTTTGCCAGCCGGGCTTGTTGTTGTGGAAGCACCAAATGGCGTGCCACCACTCCTCTGCAAGCCGGTGTTGCTGTAGGCTTCAGTATCGTAAACTATGATAATTATATCCTCCCCCCTCTCTAAAGCTCCAGAGACAGCACCAAACCCGATGTCTATCATCCCGCCATCTCCACCCATTGCCACAACTCTCGTGTGATTGTTGCCTTGCGCCTTCAAAGCCCTCTTGACTCCGCTTGCAACAGAGGCAGCGTTCTCAAACACAACATGGATCCACGGCACCTTGAAGGAAGTCTCGGGATACGGGGTTGTGGTTACCTCCATGCAGCCTGTTGCCTGACAGATTATGACATCATTACCCAGCGCTTCAAGCACATGCCTGAAAACTATGGCCGAACCGCACCCGGCACATGTTCTGTGACCGGGAGCAAACTGCTTCAACCCTATTCCCATTTCAAGCACCTCCTTCTAGTAGGATGCGCTAATTTCATTTCCATCCACGATCTCTACGAAACCGCTCTTAACCTTCTCCGCTTTTTCCACAACGTATTTTATGGTGGGTCTGTTAACATCCACTCCGCCCAGTCCAACTATAAAGTTCACAATTTTGGGCTTTCTTTTTTCATCGTACAGCGCATCTTTAACCTCCAGATAGACAGCGCCAGCATTACCTAAGGATATGTTTTTCTCCATTACAATCACAGTATCCTTATCCTTCAGCACATCCCTGATCTCATCCTTCGGGAAGGGTCTGAAAGTTCTTACCCTTATGAGAGAGACGTCCTCAAGCTCATCTTTATCTATCATGTGTTTTATCGTACCGCACATGCTTCCCATGGCAACTATAGCTTTACTACCATCTCCATAAACCTCGAGAAAACCATCTCCGTAAGATCTTCCGAAGCGCTTCGCGTAGTCGTCATGTACTTTCCTTACAATTTCCTTCGAGTTCCACACTGCTTCGGCAAGCTGCTTTCTTAGCCTTGCATAATCTGCAGGAAATGCAAGTGGCCCCATGGTTACAGGCTTTTTGGGATCAAGTTTGTAAGGATAACTGAACTTTCCGAGGAACTTCACAACCTTTTCTTTGGAGGGGATTTCAACAGGCTCATAAACATGAGTAAGATAGAAGCCATCCATACATACCATTACGGGTAGAAGAACATCCTTGTGCTCAGCTATTTTGTAAGCCTGCACTACACTATCAACAACTTCCTGTACATTCTCGCAGTAAAGCTGAATCCAGCCAGAATCCCTCTCAGCCATACTGTCCTGATGATCGTTCCATATGTTTATCGGAGCTGAGAGAGCCCTGTTGGCTATAACCATCACAAGTGGAATTCTCATGCCCGCTGCAGCAAACACCACTTCGTGCATCAATGCTAAGCCTTGGGAGCATGTGGCGGTGAAGCTTCTCGCCCCTGCTGCCGTCGCACCAAGAATGGCAGAGATTGCTGAGAACTCCGCCTCAACGTTTATGTATTCACAATCAATCACACTATCGGCATGCATCTTGGCAAGCTCCTGCACGATGTGTGTCTGCGGGGTTATGGGATAAGCAGCAATGACCTTAACATCGCAGTTGGCAACGACTCTTGCCACAGCCTGACTTCCTTCCATTACCTCTCTCGGCATGAGATCCACCGCATCCTTTATTTCTCCTCAACAACACTGTTTATGGCCTTGAACGGACACTCTTCCATGCAGATAAGACAGCCCTTACAATAGTCATAATTTATTGCGCACTTTGGCTTATCGTACCCCTCAACCTTCTGGATGGTTATGCACCCCTCAGGGCAGAACTTCTCGCAGATGCCGCAGCCAGCACACTTCTCGAGATTAACCACTGGCTTAAAGGTGCGCCACGAGCCGGTTTTGTTTCTTGCAGTACTTCCAATATCCGTTATTATTCCACCAGGAAGATCTTTCTGTTGCTTTGTTTTTGACATGGACACACCTCACTTTTGAAGAGCTTTGAATATGGCTTCAGTTGCCTTTTTGTTTAGCTCGGCAGCTTCAGGCTTTGAGGAAAAGTGCTCCTCTATGGCTTTTTCGAGAGCGTTCAGCGTTACCAATTTGGATATGGCTGCAAAGGCTCCGAGCATTATTATGTTTACGAAGGGTTTTCCTATAATTTCCAGAGCAGTTTTCGTGGCATCCACATAACTGACCTTTACTCCCTTCCCTTCAGCTTTTCCGAGCTCTTCCGGGAAGTGAGCAGAATTCACTATGATCTCTCCGTGGTCCTTTATTCTTTCAAGCACATTTACGCTTGAAAGAAGCGCAGGATCCAGCACAATGAAGTAATCCGCTTTGTAAATCTGTTCCCTGAGCTTTATGGGCTCATCGCTTATCCTGCAGAAAGACATGACCGGTGCGCCTCTTCTTTCAACTCCGAAAAACGGAAATGCCTGCACTTCCATCCCATCATGAAAGGCTGCTTTTGCAAGGACATAAGCTGACGTTACAGCTCCCTGTCCGCCTCTACCGAGAATGGTAATCTCGTACATTGTCATGTTCATAGAATTAGGGTTGTGGGTATTAATAAAGTTAACGACTAGGTATTACCTTGTGATTTGTTTGTTCCATTTTTGAAACAATTGTTTCAAATAATGTAACAAAAGCCTCGGTCCTCAAAATGACTGGGGGTGGATCTGAAAGAGAATGATGGTGGTCCGGGGGAGATTTGAACTCCCGACCTCCCGCTTATCAGGCGGGCGCTCCGACCAGGCTAAGCTACCGGACCGCAAGAAGGTTCAATAACTTAATTGAAGCGTGTCTTTTTAAATTTTCCTTTAATGGCGCGGGAACTCCAACGAGAACTCCAAGGTTGCGCTCAACAGCCTTAACACCATTTCAGTGAAACGCAACCGGCAAGTAACATCCTCAAGCGCTCTCATCTTTCATGGTCAGAACCATCCAACCAAACAAATATTACTAAAGCAGTACACCCACAACATTTATATATTTATCCTGTCATTAATTCAGGCTGTCAGCAGGAAGAAGGTGCAGGCGGAGATGCCGCAGCTAAACTCCGGTTGTTACTCTCTATTGGAGTGTGCGGAAATTATCAGCCATACTATCAGCCATACTGCGGCATCTCCCATTAAGAAGCTTTTAAGAAACGCAACTCCCTTCTATTTTGGCTTTTTCTTTTATGGCTTTGGCTTCTGGTTTTATGCTGATGCTTCTGAGGCGAGGGGCGGGGAAATAATGGCCGCGTGATTTTCTTTGTCCTTTTCCCGCCCCAAAGCCCCTCGCCTCAGCTGAAGTGTAACGGGAGTAAAGGGGAACCTTCTGATAAACTTACCGTTCCTTTAGTCATACATCGATATCTCTGTTCTTGCATGGCAGTATTTTCGGAGTCTGCAAAAGCTCAACACCAATTACTGCATGTTCTTCAAAAACTCAAGCACGGAGGTGGTCGGAGTGGGTGGTGAGAGTGTTGTGAGGTATATCACCAGTATTAAGGATCTGGAAAAAACCATGGAGAAAAAGAGAATGAACGGCAATGAAATTGAAAAGATCATCGACGGTTGGATGGGAAATTACTGCAACACTTCTCTCACCTTTTCAGAAATTCAGGACAAGCTGTATAAAAGTGGAGTGCTGGATGGCGATGCGGATGTAACGCTGCTCTTTGGCAGACAGCTGCCAACATGTAAGCTGGAGCATGCAGTGCTGCTGGAAGTGTGTAAAGCGGTGGGAAACCATCTGGCTGGGGATCTCGGGATTGAATACGCAGTATCTATGCCATCATTACCCATCGATGTCATGCACAGCAAGAACATCGAGAAGAGGTGCTATGCGGAAATAATCATGGCTGATGGCGGAAAGGATTACGGCATGGATCTGAAAAAAGTTGGCATAGCTTCTATCAAGGACATGCACCCGCTGGAAGCACACCATCTGAAGCTCAACGGGGATAAAGCGGAAATACTTGAGTCCTACTTCGGGACGAGCATAAAAGAGAAGCAAGAATCGCTACCTGAATTTCACAGAAGCATTACGGAGGAAAAGCTCGACGGAGAGGCCAATTACAATAGTATTGCGGATGTTTACAGAAATGTGACAGCTCATCTTCTTGATGATGTGGAGAATGGAAGGAAACCTTACATACAGGGTGTGTGGGCCTCCCAACCAGAAGGTAAGGCGGTGCTTTACCTTATTGATGTGAACAGAAGAACAGCATGTCCTGCAAGAAAAACGGAAAAAGAGGAAGAGATAAGCATATCAGAGCTGAAAGATATGAAGCCGTGGATAACAGCAAGAGAAGCCTACAATTACCTGATACATTCCACACTTGCGTACAATCCAGACGCTATTTATGTTGTCAGGGATGGCCTCCCCGGAGGTAAGTTCCAGCCTGCTCAGGCCCTTAAACTTCAGGAAACGATGGCCAGAGAGCTGAACATACCAAAAGCTCCGATAGCGGACTTTTCGATTGAGAGAGAGGCGGTGCATCCGGCAGTTCTGAGAGCTGTTTCAGCTACACCCTACACGAAAAAGCTTGGATACGATGATGTCGAGGTTGCTCTTCAACTTTACCTTCCGGAGATGGAAACAGACCTCAATAACATCAAAACTGCGGTTGAGGATGAGGACCTAAGCACGGTGGCAGGCGTAGCAACGAGAAGTTTATGTGAAAAGGTGGTGACGGGGGTGGAGGGAAACGGAATACTAAAAGCGCGGAGGTCATGAAAACCCTGCAGTAGTTTTGTGATCTTGCATCTGGACTGCAGGAAAACGAACAGAAAGCTGCGGAGTTGATAAAGGAAAAGCTCAGAAAAAAGCTCAGCGGAAGCTTTCGGTACAGAAATATAAGTCAGGGACTTTAACTACAAACCCTTAACTGTAAGAAGTATCGAAGCTCACGTTTTAACACACATAACATCCAGCAATTGGCAGAATGATGTATGGTGTACGCTTAAAGCTGAGGAAGTTGAGTGAAGAATAAATGCAATGCGATAGACTTCGCAACAGGAAAGCATAATGAAATTCAATGATTTGCCAGAGAGCGCAAAAGACAGAGTTATGGATTCCACCAGCCACACATCCAAAATTGTAACAAGCGGGACCATCAGGAGAACTACTGATGAAGAATCTGTCATTTCTCAAAGATACGTGGAATTCTTGGAAATAATCTAAAGATTATTTGGATCCGCGGCCTTCTGCAGGATACAGCGGAGTAGGTTCTTTGCTGAGAGTAGCACAGCATAATGGTAAGAGCTCTTCCCATACAACCTGCTAAAATTATAAAGATTGGTGAGAAATCAGAATTTGCGGGTGGTATTTATGATGAGGTTTCTTCGGAGAAAAAAAAGAATAGCTGTGTTTATGGATGGCCCGAACATTCTGCGCAAGGAATTCAAGGTCAACCTCCAGAAGCTGAAATATGAGCTTGAGAAGTATGGCAAGGTGGTCATAGCCAAAGCCTTTCTTAACCAGTACGCCCCAGAGAAACTGATAGAGGCTGTGGCTAACGAGGGCTTCGAGCCCGTCATCGGCATGAGCAAAATAAAAGATGAGACTGCTGATGTTGATGTTTATCTTGCGGTTGAGTGCATGGATACCGTTCACAGAAAGGATATAGACATAATTGCTGTAGCAACACGAGATGCGGATTTCTTACCTCTCGTTCACAAAGCAAAGGAACACGGGAAAGAGGTCATAATAATAGGCAGGGAACCCGCTTTTTCCAAAGCGTTACAGCATGCGGCAGATTATGTCATCCATCTTGATAGACCACCATTTGTGGAAGAAAAGAAGAGCAAAAATGCCAAGAAGAAAAAAGAGAAGCAAAAGAGTGAGGAAAGTAAAGATATATCTCGAAAGCGGGAGTGATAACGATCTTAGTTAGAAGGAATCATTAATTAGCGGGTTAACTCTCAAGCCTATACCTCAAAATCCCACCTACACCTCCCAAACTCAAAAACTGCGCTCCCTCCTGAGTTGAAGAGGATACGACAACAACCTCGGTACCCCAGTTTTCCGCAATCTTCTGGAAATAATCCTCGATTATTATTTCCTCAACCTGAAGTTGAAAGTGGCATTTGGGGCAGGTAGACGGCACTTCTTCCCCTTTCTTCAGGATTTTCTCCTCTTCATGCCCGCATGAAGGGCAGATAGTTTTTATGGCCATGTAAGGAGCATCCTCGCTGATTATCAGAGTTTCAACTGCTCCCATCTGCAGCGCGTTTATGGTTTCTTCCAGTCCATAAACTGCAAGGCCCGTATCTTTAGCAAGTTGGAGGAAGAACTTCCTCAGTATCTGTTTCTCTTTTGAAACTCTCGCATCCTTCAGCTCGTCTTCAGCCCTTTCCACAAGTTCCTCAAGAGCTTCCGTGCCCGAATACCCGGTGTCCTTGATCGCTATCACTTTCTCCTTCAGATCCTGCGGAAGTATTTCGTTAACGAGCTTTTCCTTTATGGGGCCAGGCCCTCCGATCAGGATACCCCTCAGATCTTCCTCACCTCTGAAAGCTGATGCTGCAACCTCTGCCACTTCCTTCAGAAAAGAAAGCAAGAGACCCTCCCTCACACGCTCAAACCTCTGAGCTGATTGTCCGCCGGCTTTCGTTTTAGGTGGCACAAGAGATTCAAGTTTTTTGTACACCTGTATGTGGCTCCCTCTCAAGAAGCCCACAGCCGCCTCGCTTTTATCCACAGTTATCAGACCATAAACCTCCTTTTCCCTCACCAGGTGCTGAAGAGGCTCGGTAACAAACTTCTGATCGCACCTGTAGACTCTGATTTTAAGTGGCTCAGGAGGCACGATTTCCCACAGCCTCAAGTCCGTCTCTCCTTCTCTCTCAGCCACATTGCCACAAAAGATAACCAGCCCGGTTTCAGGAGTCTTGGTGTAATACTTCAGGCGCTGCGCTATTTTTTCAAGTGCAGCTATGACATTCTTCCTGGTGGTTTTGGACTTTATGTTTTCAGCGGTGCTGATCTCAGATGCTATCATGTTGGCAATTTCATTTATGTTATAATCTGCTGGAACGTAAACAGAAACCAGCTGTGTGCCTCTACCTCTGATTTTGCTCAACTCGTTAAGCAGATTCTTAAGCTCCTTCCTGCTTATTGGTTCTATCTCGCTAAATATTACCACCTCCAGAATCAGACCTTTATTTCTATGGGGTATTCTTTCCCTTCTACCTCCAGAACGGAGGAGGATGAGCTAACATCGCCATATGTGACTTTTTTAACTTTTGCAGTCTCCATTATGCAGGGTTCAAATTCTTTGCACACGGCTTTCAGTTCCTCAGGAAGTACGAGCTCTTTTATTTCCGCATTGAGGGGCATTCTGTTACGGTTCTTGAACTGTCTTATAGCTGAGAGAAGACATACAATGACATCACCTTTCTGCTCAACCTCTCCGTTCTCCCACCAAGGTTCTGGAGAAGGCCAGCAGGATTCGTGAATGCTCCTCTTGCCTTCCACCTCCCTGAAATAGTAAGAATAGATCTCCTCCGTGATGTAGGGCATGATGGGTGCAAGCATTTTCAGCACCGCAAGTAAGGAATGGTACAGGCAATATTGCGCGCTGCTTATTTCTTCTTCATTATACGCGTTCCTGTTGTAAAGCCTCTGCTTGACCATCTCAAGATAATTGTCACAGAGGTCATACCAGAAGAACTGTTCCGTAAGCTTTCTCGCTTTAGCGTACTCGTAAGCCTCAAAGAGCTCCGTGACTTCTTTTATAACTTTGCTCAGCCTTGCGAGGATCCATGCATCCTCCGCTCTGACCACACTCGCTCTGCTACTTTCTGGTCTGTAATCCTCGAGATGCTTTAGAACAAAACGTGAGGCATTCCACAACTTGTTTATGAGTTGCATTGCTGTCTGCACATCCTTTTCTTGGAAGGGTAGGTCATCGCCGAGCTTTGTACTGGAAGCCCAGTATCTGAGCGCATCAGCACAATACTTGTCCATAACCTCGCGGGGGTCTATAACATTGCCTTTGGATTTACTCATCTTCCTGCCGTGAGGATCGAGAGCGTGTCCGTTTATCATTGTTGCCTTCCACGGTAGTTTGCCCGTGTGGAGGTAGCACTTGACCACGGTGTTAAAGAGCCAGAAGGAAATTATGTCGTGACCTTGCGGTCTCAAATCCATGGGGTATATGATGTGCATGAGCTCTCCTTTGTCATCGCCTTCCCACCCTGCGTTTATGAGGGGTGTGAGTGATGATGTGGCCCATGTGTCCATAACGTCCTGCTCGGGAATAAACTCCGTGCTTCCGCACCTCGGACAAGGTTCAGGAGGATTATCCTTAAACGGATCAACGGGCAGCTGCTCCCTCTTCGCAACTATTATCTCTCCGCACTCCTTGCAATACCACACCGGGAACGGCACACCAAACTTGCGCTGCCTTGAGATGCACCAATCCCATTTTAAACCCTTGACCCAGTTTTCATATCTTGTGCGCATGTGTTCAGGGTACCACTTCAGCTCCCTGCCGAGCTCAAGCCACTTTTCCCTGAGATCAAGGTATCTTATGAACCACTGCTTTGTCACACGGAACTCAATTGGAGTTCCGCACCTCTCGTGCACATTTACGACATGTTCCACATCCTCTTCCTTGAGCACGCGACCCTCTTTCTTTAGATCCTCAATTATCTTTTCCCTCGCCTCCCTCACCGTTAAGCCAGCATACTTACCCGCTTTCTCGTTCATTCTGCCCTGTTCATCTATAACTATGATGATGTCCGTGTTAAAAGCTCTTGCCCATTCTATGTCGGCATAATCTCCGAAGGTACAGTGATACACAGCCCCGGTTCCGTACTCCATATCAACGTCTTCGTTTGCCATTATGGGCACTTCCCTACCAAAGATGGGGAGCTTTGCTTTCTTTCCTATCAGGTGTTTGTATCTCTCATCTTCCGGGTGCACATATATTGCAACGCATGCTGGCATGAGTTCTGGGCGGGTGGTGGCAATTGTTATGCTCTCTCCACCCTCGACATCGAACATTATATAATGGAGTTTTGTCCTCTCCTTTCTGTCCTCCATCTCCACCTGAGCTATAGCGGTTTCGCATGACGGGCACCAGATGGTTACGTCTTCCTTTCTGTAAGCCCTACCCATTTCGTAGAGCTCTATAAAGCTCAGCTGGCTTATCTCAGTCACTTTCGGAGATATGGTTCTGTAGACAAGGTTCCAGTCAAAGGCCATCGCCATCCTTTTGAAAAGCTTCTCGAACTCCCTCTCCGCTTTTTCCGTAACTTCGAGAACAAGATTAACGTACTCTTCCCTGCTCATGTCTCTTGGAAGCACACCCTTAACCTTCCTGACAAAGAGTTCTGTTGCAAGACCGTTGTCATCATACCCGAACGGGTAGAAAAGATTATAGCCTCTCATTTTTTTGTAGCGAGCAATGAAATCTGCCTGAGAGAAGCCAAAAGCATGACCCATGTGTATCGTGCCAGAAACGGTCGGTGGAGGTGTATCTATCGCAAAAATTTTATCCCTCTCCTTTATCTTCGGATCAAATCTGAATATCCCTTCCTTTTCCCAGTATTCCATCCACTTCTTCTCCGCTTCATGAGGGTCATATCTTTTTGGCATCTCAATCATGCAAACCCACCGCTTAGCCCAAGTCTAGGGAAAGTGAAAACCAGACAACATCATAAGGTGTATTGAGGAAAAAATTTATTAATGATAATGCCCGCAGAGGAGGTGTCCTGATAAATTTTTCAAACTACAGACACATTTTCATTAATGCATTATGTAAGAAGGAAATGGATAAAACGGATTTGTGATGGGATTCCTCAACCCACAGAAACTCATTTTTAGTCGTTATTTTCAACATTCTCATCGACAATTTTCTTGTACAGCTTGCCTTCATGAATCACATACAAAGGTTTCGCTTTTCTTATTTCAGACTCAAGTGTCGCTTCAGTATAACATTTTATTGGCCACCACATATCGTCAGGCCACATTTGGGTTAAATAACCGTATCGCGGTAACTCAAATGAGAAATCTCCAATGCATAATAAATTACCCTTAATTCTTATTCCTTCGCTTTCACCCTCTTTTATTTCTTCGTACTCTTTCAGAAACTCCTTTTCCATCCAATCGAACCCTTGCATAAATTTTTTAAATGTTTCAGTTTTCTGGAAGATAGCGTCATAATAACATAAATAACGAGAAATGATAATTCGAAGTACCTTACACCTTGTCCATTTCACAAAACAGAAGGGTTGTGTCTATTGGAACGCTCTCAGATACAGACCCTTTAGAATAAACTTACCCGTTATCGATACAGCCCCTTCGGCAGCATGGGAGTGTTGAGCTCATTTCAGAAGTCTGCTCTCCAAAAACCACACTCGCTCCTTCCATTCATCCATCTTCGTTTTCCTCTCTTCCGGACTCAGCTCCGGGTCATGTTTTAAAGTTTCATCTGCGTGTTTCAGAAGGTATTTCTTACCTTCCACAATGAAAAATAAAACCTTATCAGCATCTATATCTTCTATTGCATTGCGTTTGCACATCCCTTCAACGTTTTTGGCAATTTCCTCATAGATCTCCTGCATGTCTTGATATCTGCCCGGATGACATGGGTAACTCGCAGGATCTATCTTAATTGATTTCCTGTCAAGATAAACGTAGGTAGGAACATAGCCCAGTTCGGTTTCCTCTATTCTTATTCCGAACCATGGTGCAGAGTGATCACCATACTTCCTGCACAGAATCTCAACTACAAGACCTTGTTGACCCTCCTTTATTCTTTTCACACACCATATCCGCGTGTTATCCTGAAAAGTGTATACACCCCTGGAATTGCGGAGTATTCCACATTTTTTGGCAGAGCTGCTTTCTTCACTTATGTGCTGACTGTTATGATTGGAATAAGAAGAGGGATTATTTTTGTTTTTTTGGTTATATTTAAACTCTTTCCACTTGTTATATTTAAACTCTTTCCACTTTTTATTTACGGTTTCTCTAAGACTTTTTTCCACTTTATCCGTATATTTCATAATAACACCCAATCAGTAACTAATATTATATTACGTCCAAAATGATTGGCAAAAAACTTAAAAAATTTGTCCCGACCACAAGCGCCGAAATAACCAAATTAACTATCAAGCTTCTTAATCATGTATACACCATCAAGCTCATAACCCAGCTTTCGGTAATACTCTCTTGTGCCTACTGCTGAGATGACAGCAAGCCTTTCAAACCCGTTTTCACTTGCTATTTCTTCAGCCATGCGGAGCAGCATAGCCCCTACCCCTCTATGCTGGAAGCTGAGACTGCTTCTCTTTCCTAGTGGGAGAGAGGAGCCGAAGACCTTCAATTCTCTTACAATAGCTGTGCCTTCCTTCAGCTCATCTCTGATCGGTTTGTACGGGAAGCGCAGCCTGCAGAATCCAAGCAAAACATCAAGCTCAACATCCTCGTAACTTATGAAGAACTCCGTGCCTCCGGATGCCCTGTATTTTCTCACCTCGATCTCCGGATTTTCCGGCATAATTCCGTCTTTGTAGAATCGATGCCCTGCTTCCCTACACCTTATACACCTGCATCTTATTCCTTTCTTGCTCGCTTTTTTCCACGCAAGCTCCCTTAAATTACTGGCTTTCACACCATCCACTATCAGATTTGCGGGAATGTCTCTCTGAACGCGCATTATCCTGCACCACGGAGGGACAAACCTCTTAATCTCAGCTATGAGATCTGCAGCCTCCTCGCTGCTGAGGGGCTTGAACTCCCCTCTTTTCCACATATCATAAAGCTCTGTGCCTTCAACTACAAGCACAGGATAGATCTTGAGCATGTCCGGCATGAATTTTTCATCGCTGAACAGTCTCCTGAACATCCGGATATCTTCTTCAGGGCTTTGAAACAGACCGGGCATTATGTGGTAGCATACTTTCAGGCCAGCATCTTTGAGGAGCTGCGTCGATTTTATTACTCCCTCCACGCCATGCCCTCTCCTTACAAGCTCGAGCACCTCCTCGTTTAGACTTTGCACTCCCAGCTCAACCCTTGTTGTGCCCATCTCGAGCATCAAGTCTATGTGCCTTTCCATGCAGTAATCTGGCCTTGTTTCTATGGTAAGAGCAACGCATCTGTGTTTTGCTCTCTCATTAATCCTGTGCGCTTCTTTCAGGCTGGATGCATCCACTCCGTTAAGAGCGTCAAAACACCTTTTCACAAAGCTTACCTGCACATCTTCCGGCAGAGCTGGAAAGGTACCGCCCATCAAAATCAGCTCAACTTTTTCAGCGGAATGCCCCGTGGCCTCTAGTTGCTTTAGCCTGTATTTGACCTGAGAGTAAGCATCATAATCCAGACGCTTGGCCCGCATGGTTGCAGGCTCATATCCGGTGTAGCTTTTCGGTGCGTTCCTACCCTGAGGACAATAGATGCACTTACCTGGGCAGTTTGCTGGTGGGGTCATGACAGCCACAACAACAACACCGGAAGCGCTTCTGACAGGTCTTTTAAGCAGGATATGCAGGAATTTATCCCTCTCCTCTGGACTCAAAGCCTGCAGGATCTCGGAGTTCCTTGGCAGCCTTTCAAGCCCGTACTTCTTGCTGAGTCTCTTTTTGAAGTCCTCAAGCTCACTCTTACTCCTAATTTTACCGGATTTTACGAGTTGAACAAGCTCCCCAACAGCTTCCTTCATGCTGGCTATCATAACTTCTTAATTTTGACTCAAATTTTAATTTAGGTGGGTGTTAAAACATGAAGCATCTTGAATTCAAGGGAAAGTACAGAGAGGCTTTGTTATCGGGCAGAAAGAAAGCGACGGTGAGGGTGAGAACGAATCTGAAGAAGGGAGATACAGTACTTGTTCACTCTGGTGGGGAGATAATAGGAGAAGCAAGAATTCTGGAAGTTGTTAAGAAGAAGGTTAAAGAACTCGATAAGGAGGATGCAATGCTTGATGGCTTCAACACCGTGGAGGAGTTGAGAAGCGAGCTCCTCCAGCACTATGGAACGCTTCCCGATGAAGTTTATGTAATAAAGTTCGAGCTCTTCCCCTTTAGAAAGACAGCAAGACCTGAAGCACTCTACTACGGTGAAAGAGATCTTAAAAGAATAGCTGAAAAAGCTCTTGGGAAACTCCAGCTTAAGGAGGAGGAGAAAAAACTTCTGGAGTTGTACCTGCAAGCAGGAAGCATAAAGAGAGCTGCTGCCATGCTTGAGGGGAGCTTTCGCAAGAACAGAAGTAGAGTAAGGGAAGCTCTAAGAAGAGCTTACAGAAAGCTTGTAGAGAAGGAGGAGAAGTGTAATAAAGCTTAAAAAACTTACTGCTGTAATTAAAGCATCGTAAATTTAATGTTATGTGGTGATCCTCTTGGCAAGGATGTATGCAAGGAGACGGGGTAAATCCGGAAGCCACAGGCCACCCAGGAAGGGCAAGCCACCTTGGATTGACTACAAGCCGGAGGAAGTTGTGGCTTTGGTTGAGAAGTTAAGGAAGCAGGGATATAGCGCTGCTCAGATAGGTCTCATCCTGCGTGACCAGTACGGAATAACCAGCGTGAAAGATGTTGTTGGAAAGAAGATGACCAAGATATTGGAGGAGAGGGAGCTTGCGTCCGAGATCCCAGAAGATTTCCTTAATCTTCTGCGAAGAGCTGTGAACCTCCACAAGCATGTTGAGAAAAACAAGAAGGATACGAGGTCAAAACATGCTCTCATGCTTCTCGAGTCCAAGATAAGGAGACTTGCCGATTACTACGTAAGGAAGGGCAAGCTACCCGCTGGATGGAAGTATGATCCAGAGAAGGCCAAGATTCTGGTGCAGAGCTGAGGATTAAAACACTCGCCCTCTTTCTCTAATATTGTATTTTTATCCGGAACTATTTCTCAAACTCTTTGTTGCAGTATTTTTTGCAGTTATCAAAAAATTGTTTTAACTCAACATTCTCTTACATTTTTCCACACGATTCTATCGAGGAACACATTCACAATGTAAAGGACGAGTCCGAGGATTATCAGGAGCGCTATGTCTTTGATGGATAGAGGAACAACGCCAAAATACCTGCCGAGATGTGTATAAACCACAGCGAACTGGAGGGTGATAGCAAAAAACAGCGCAATCACGAGCCATTTATTGGAGAAGAAAGTAAGATTGTCGTGCTTCCTTATGACACCGATCCTCACGAACTCATAGAACACAAAGGCCGTGAAGAGCATGGTCTGAGCGTATATTATGTTTTTCGACAGTCCAAGGAAAAATACCGCTACAAGCGCAAATGTAAGCAGCAGGCCCGTAACCGCTATGCTTGCCATAACGGGTTTTGTTATTACACCCTCTCCTTTTTTCTTGGGCTTTCGCTTCATTATCTCAGCCGGAGCGGGATCCGCACCAAGAGCCAGAGCGGGAAAGCCATCGGTCAGCAGATTTATCCAGAGCAGCTGCACGGGCGTAAGAGCGAGAAATCCTTTTAGGGAAAGGATAAAGACAGTCAGCACTTCTGCAAGGTTTGCAGAGAGGAGGTAGTTCACGAATTTCCTTATGTTGAGAAAAATCGTTCTACCCTCCTTTATGGCATTCACTATTGTGGCAAAGTTATCATCCAGAAGAACAAGATCCGAAGCGGCTCTGCTAACCTCGGTGCCTCTGATACCCATCGCTATGCCAACGTCAGCACTCTTCAGAGCGGGGGCATCGTTAACTCCATCCCCCGTCATGGCAACTATGTTCCCATCCTCTTGTAGAGCTTTGAGTATCATAACCTTGTGGTGGGGTGATGCTCTTGCAAAAATGTTGCAACTCCTTACTGCTCTCCTGAACTCATCCTCACTCATGCTGTCGAGCTTCCAACACTCTATCGCATCGCCTTCTATTCCCACCTCCTTAGCTATGGCTTTGGCGGTTAGAATGTTATCTCCTGTTATCATTATCACTCTGATACCCGCTCTTTTAGCTATTTTAACCGCTTCCGGCACTTCTTTGCGTGGCGGGTCTATCATTCCCACAAGCCCGAGGAAAATCAGATCTTTCTCATCATTCTCGCTTACCTTCACTGTGTTCGGTTCCATTTCCTTATAAGCCATCGCGAGAACTCTCAGACCTCTGGAGGCCATCTCATCATTCTTCTTAAGTATGGTTTCTCTTTCCTTTCCATTCATATTAAAAACGCGGTTATCTTTCATCAACTTTGAGCATCTCCCAACAACAACTTCGGGAGCTCCCTTAACAAACAGCAAAACTTTATCGCCAACTCTGTTGAGGGTGGACATCATCTTTCTTTCGGAGGAAAAAGGTACCTCGTCCAGCCTCGGGTATTCAAAGGAAACTCCGGCCTTTATTGCAAGGATCTTGAGAGCTATTTCCGTTGCGTCTCCCCTTGTCTCCACACCACCATCATCCCTTACCCTTACATTAGAATCGTTGCAAAGCGCTCCACACAGTATGCACATTTTCAGCGGTTTGAAGGACTTCACGCTTATCTTAGCACCGTATTTCAATATCTCGCCTTTTGTCTCGTGGCCCACTCCCGTAACCCCGAAGGTCTCAAAGCCCGCAAAGATTGTGCGTGCAGTCATCCTGTTTTCTGTTAGCGTGCCCGTTTTATCCGTACAGATCACATTGACAGAGCCCAAAGACTCCACAACAGAAAGTCTTCTCGCAAGAGCATTCTGCTTAACCATCCTGCTCGTGCCGAGAGCAAGCGCTATAGTAACCACAGCCGGCAGACCTTCTGGAACTGCCGCCACCGCAAGAGCAATTGCGACCATCAACGCTTCCAGAATACTGAGGTGTTCGAATATCATCTGCATGGCAAATACAATTGCTATAAGTACGAGAACAATCGTCGATATTTTCCTGCCGAGGGAGGCGAGTTCAGCTTCAAACGGAGTGGGAGGCTTCTCGGCTTCAGCAACCTCTTTTGCAATCTTACCGAACTCCGTGTTCATTCCTGTAGCGACCACAACAGCTTTTGCCCTTCCTCTCTCCACAAACGTGTTGGCAAAGACCATGTTCCTCCTTTCAGCAAGGGGTGTGTTTTCTTCAATCTTTTCAGCGGTCTTCTCCACACCAACACTCTCTCCCGTAAGTATGGACTCGTTAACGATCAGATTTTTGCACTCGATTATCCTTGCGTCAGCAGGCGCCTTGTCTCCTTCCTCAAGCAGAATTATGTCTCCAACCACAACATCATCTGCATTAATCTCAACAACCTTACCACCTCTTATAACCTTTGCTTTTGTGGTCATCATCTTGCGAAGAGCTTCCATACTCCTCTCTGCCTTATAATCCTGTACGAAACCGAAAATTCCGTTGGCGATGACGATCGAGAGAATAAGAACAACCTCTGCTTTGTTTTCGCTACCTCCGACAAGATAGGAAATGATGGCAGCTTCCATCAGAAGCAAAACGAGAGGGCTTGTGAACTGCTCCAGCAGGATCCTGAGGGGGTTTATTTTACTCCCCACCTCTACAACATTTTTTCCGTACTTCTCGAGACGCTTTCTGGCTTCCCTCTCACTGAGCCCTCTCTTTTCATCGGTTTCAAGCTCTTTGACAACATCTTTCCATTCCTTTGCATGCCAGTTCATGAAGGAAATTCCTTTGTTGTATCATATAAAGCTTTATATTACAACCGCGGGGGTGAAAAATTGCATCAAACTAAAGTGTGGTGCTTGGTATTTTTGAGAAAACGGAAAGTTCAATTCGTCCTTACATCCTTTCTCACATATCTTCCACGTTTTCTTATGCTCTCAAGCCTTTTTCTCACAATCTCTTCCCTTTTATTCTCCAGCCCAGAAAAGTAAGCGGAAAGGAAAGCCTTCATAAACGCTTCCTCTTCTTCCGGATGCGTTGCCAGTGTTGTTTCTTCCAGCACGTGCACGTCTGTAGCCATGTCTTCGGCGCTCGTTGAAAAGAACCCCAGCCCGAAATCGATGAGCACAAGCTTACCATCTTCCCTCCTTACTATGACGTTGCTTGTGGTGAGGTCTCCGTGGATTATGCCCGCATTGTGTAATCTGGCTACCATCCCGCCAAGTTCCCCGCCGTATCTAACGGCATTTTCTTTTTTCAACACATCCCGAAGTTTTTTACCCTCAACGAACTCCATCTCGAAAAAATACTTGCCCTCTCTCAGCACCGGGGGGACAGCGACTCCAGCTTCCCCCGCTTTTCTGAGGAGCCTGATTTCGTGCCTGTTCCTGCTGCTCCTGAGCATTATGTCAAGTTTACTCGCCCTGTACTTCTTGGGCTCCCTTTTCTTTATCAGCACCTTTCTTCTGGTTTTTCTGTTTTCTCTGAGGTAAAGGCGAGCCTCCGCACCGACTGCGATCAACCTTACAGGCATACGGAACCATTTTCCTTGAAAAATTATAAATGGTACGTAGCTTCACCGCACTGAGGAAGTTTCAACCGTCCTTTTTGGCATGTGAATAAGGAAGAAGGAGAAGAGAAGGAGAGCCTTCATTTGCTCTCCCGGACGGTGCTCGTGTCCCTGCATACAACAGGGTATGAAGTTGTTTATATATTTTTATATTCTCGGATATATAATTCGGAACAGCAATTCTGGTGTTCATACATATTTTCGCGGGATAACGATACACAACGTTTTTATCCTTGAATCATGCTGGTTTCAGAACCCGTTTTTGTTGTACCCAGAATAATGGGATGAGTCTGTAACCCTTCTCCTTGGCAAATACTCTTCCGGCCACAAATCGAAAGGGTTCTCCAAGCTTTTCCATATGGAGGATGTACTCAGAAGCATCAAGAATTTTCATCGCTTTTTCTTTCCCTTTCAGAATAGATGTTTATTCCGCGCCGTTTCAAAATTCCGTTCAATTTTTCGTCCAATCCCGAAGCAAAGATGGCGTTTGTTATATTTTCGGAATAGATCTTGCGAGGCAGATTCTCTGTTTGAAGTAAAATTTCATAATTAGTTAGACCGTTGCCCCTGAAAGTGCGGTATATTTCGCGGGCAATTTTTTCGGTAAGCACGTAACTCCCATATTTGTCCCCGTATTTGTCATCGCGCTCCTCTTCCTTTATTTTCCGTACGTATCCGAACCTCTTCCAGTCTGGGGTCTTTACAACAACAGCATAAGTGACACACTCGCTTTCGGGTGCGTACCATAATCCACAGACCCTCTCAATCCCTGAGGTTATTTTGGCTTTGATTTTTAAACTTCACACACATATGCCCTTTTCATGATTCTCACCTTTCTGAGCTTCATGGACGTTCTCGGAGGACTGGTGCTTTTGCTAAAAGTACATATCACTCCCGTAAAGCTGTTTTTTGCGCTGTTCATCGGTACGAAGTCATTTTTATCCCTCCTTTCCGGGATTTCCCACGGTCATTTCGAGCCGCTTGCGGTTTTACTCGGTTTGATAGATTTGATAGCGGCGATTGCTTTTTTCATCTCAATTTTTGTCCCAGAGAGTTCCTTTGTGTGGACCGGGGGAGTTCTTTTCCTGTTGAAGGGGCTTTACTGCCTCAGCCTGTCGTGGGGATGGTGAAGAAAAAGCATTGACAAAGAGATGTGTTCTGCGCAAACAAAAAGAAAGAAATGAATAAAAAATGAAAGAGAACTGATCAGATACTCAGCCCTTTACCGCGAGTTTTATATCTTCAACTCTAACGGTCTTTCTCTTAGCATGTGCTGCCAAGGTTATTGCCTCCTTTGCGATATCCATTGCTATGTCCTCCAGCACCTCAGCTAAGTACTCTGCAGCCCTTTTGGAAACTCTCTCTGCTCCAGCTTTTTTCAGAATCCTCTCCATAGCCGCAATTGAAAGTTCTCCCATACTCTATTTCACCTCCGGAACATATTTTGTCGGCTTATTTCGGAAAACCTGCCCTTTTGGTCACAAAAAACTCCCAACTGTCATTAGTTTTTTAAGGGAAAAATTTAAAAAATATTAATGAGTTTGTAAGGATTCAATCAAAGATCCTCATCATTTTGAAATTTATTTTAAATTTTTAATAAGTACCTTTATCTTAGGGATGATATGTATGACCAGCTTCAAAAACCTGAATGAAGAGATGGAAGGATATGTTGTATGCATCACGACCACCGACAGTGAGGAGGTCGCACTCCGGATTAAAGACTCCTTGTTGGAAAAAAGACTTGCTGCATGCATTTCCGTTCTGCCTTTATGCACCAGTTACTTCTGGTGGGAAGGAGAGGTGGAAAAAGCAAGAGAATTCTTGATGATCATCAAGAGCAGGGCGGAAAAAGTTGACGAGATAAGGCGGGAGGTCCTCGCACTTCACACCTATGAGACCCCTGAGTTCATAGTTCTGCCTGTTATAGGAGGTAGCGTGAAATACCTGGAATGGATAGACTCGGTGGTGAGTAGGGAGGAGAACGAATAACAAGAACCTCATAAAGGTTTTGTGTGAAAGCCATGCTCATCAAGATACTGCGAAAAATTGCCGGGACAAGGAAAAAAAATAGGGAGGAGGGAATGGAGGACACGGGGAAGGCAATAGAGACTCACCGCCGTTCTGGAGCCCTCCCTGAGCCTGCTGGAGAGATCCGCGCGGAAAACCACACAGACTATCACCGACCGGAGAAAAAGGACGGAAAGGAATGCGTGTCCGCAGTATTTACACATGAATTGAGAAGGGGAAAAAGACACCTGATACCCGCCATTAAAATCCCAAAGCTCGGGAGGAACTCGATCAGAAACGCAAATCCGATACTAATAATGATGCTGATCTTTTTAATGGTCGTTTTTCCGCAGGGGAAGGCGGCGCTGTTCATAATAACCCTCACCGGCATCGCGGCACTTTCAAAACTGATACAGGAACCGATACCCGTGGTGGTCGGGCTTGACCTGTGCCTATTTCTAACAACCGTGGTCAGTTATATCGTAAATCCTATCGTGGGGTTCGTTGCCGGTGCGATAGCTTCAGTTATAGGTTCTTATTTGAGGCACACTGAAGCCGTGGAGAACATAGTGGTGCCTGTGCTTGGCTATCTCTGGTGTGCTGTGATAACCGGTATTCTTAGGGGAAGCACGGCGCTATGGGATATTGGCGTGGTGGTGACTCTCTTTTACACGCTTCACAATATCATCATTTTCGGGTTTATGAGGGGGTTGAGCATACATTCCCTGACCTTTGCCTCCACATCAATCCCGTTCAACTTGTTTCTCTTTTCGCACTTCGGAGAAAAAGTTGCGGCACTTTTGATGGGTTGATGAAACTTTACCGTGGATATTTTAAACTTGCAGGATCTCCAGCTTTTCCTTCCCGCACTCGCAGTTTAACAGGGTTGTTATCTCCGCCCTGAGCTGTCTTGGAAGGAGACTTGCGATTCTGCTTCGTGGTGACATGCAGAACACAGCAGCGTAGTTTCCCGTTCTGATCACTCTTGCGGCCCTGAGCAAAGGAACGGCTGAGGAATCTTCGGTAATTTCCACCTTTATTCCATAAATCCAGCCGAGCCATCTGGCAATTTTTTCCATCTTGAATTCCATGAATCCCGGGCAGTCCTCAAGCTCATCTCTTATTACCAGTATTCTCAGTTTCCACCCATTCCTTTTACATCTGAGCGCCGCACCTTCCAGCTTCAGGCGCGCGGTTTTGAGATCAAGCTGTCTCTTGAGGATGATGACGAATAGCGCAACACATTCCCTCTGTGCTCTCTCATCAGCAGCACTTGTGTTGTGAACGGACATTTTATTCATTTTTCGCCGCACCTTTTGAAGTTATCAATAGTCAGTGAAAAGAATAGAGTCCCTAACCTGTATATATGCTTTGCGGTTTGCCGATATCTTAATAGTTCGGCACTTCGGGCATAGATTCACCGATAGTCGGTTATAAGAAGTCACGCAAGCCTACCTAGGATTTTTGCGGTGATGTAAAACTGAATGTGATGTGCCCGCAGGACATACTGTTTCCAGATCACACGGTGGTCTGTGCCACACATTTATATTTTTCGTTTTTACACTTCTTCATCATGCAAAACGCTTCTCAGCAAAAAAACCCGCCGGTGGCATACAAGAATCTCTGTCCCGTGTGTGGAGGCACCCTTACAACCGGGGAGCTTGCCTCGGGCGTGTGTGCAAAGAAAAACGTCAGGCTCGTTGAAGCGATACGGATAAAGGGATGCGAGAAGTTTGAGAGATATTTTGGCGAGAGAACGGGCAAGAAGCTAAAAGCCATTCAGCGCTACTGGGCAAAGAAACTCTTTGCGGGAATGAGCTTTGCCGCTGTGGCCCCTACAGGTATCGGAAAAACACTTTTTGGACTGAGTTATGCTTCCTACCTTACGGAGGTGGAGAAAAAGAAGGCTTACATCGTTGTGCCCACAACCCTTCTTCTCAGACAGAGCTACGAGAAGCTGAAGGAGATAACAAAAGCCAATGTGAGGGTACTTGCGTACCTGCCGGATATGAAGAAAGCCGAAAAGGAGGAGTTCATGGAAAAGCTGAAGAACGGTGAGTTCGACATACTGCTCACAAGTGCCGCATTTCTGCCCAAACACTTCGAGAATATGAAACATCTACGCTTTGGTTTCATCTTCGTGGACGATGTTGATGCGGTGCTTAAAGCCTCAAGGAACGTGGAAAGGCTTCTCGTTCTTCTCGGTTTTGATGAGCAGGAAATACGGAAGGGAGAACCAAACCCGAAAAAGAGACACGGACAGATGGTTGTTTCCACCGCAACAGCCAAACCCGGAAAAAAGGCAATGCTGTTCATGAGGCTTCTCAACTTTTCGGTGGGAGTGAGTAGACAGACAATAAGAAATGTTGAGGACTATGCCATAGCTGTGAAGAAGGAGGAGGAAAGAAAGAGAGCGATGCTTGAGATAATAAAAAGAATGGGATACGGGGGGCTTGTATTCACGAAAACTGAAGATGAGGCAAGAGATGTTGAGAGCTTTCTCAGCGAGAACGGAGTCAGATGTGCTGTGGTAACTTCCGAGGTAAGCAAAAAGGAGGCTGAAGCGAGGCTGAACAGCTTTCTCAACCAGGAACTGGATGTGCTGGTGGGTGTGGCATCACCGTACGGTCTGCTCGTCAGAGGGATTGACTATCCTTACCATGTGAGGTATGCTCTCTTTTTCAGAGCGCCACAGTTCAGAGTGGGTATAAAAGAAATTGAGGAAGCCACACCCCGTTTCATCCTCATGCTGGCTTCCATTTTCAAACAGGATGAAAGGCTCAGCGAGCTCATTCCGTACATCCTTCGCGATAAAAAAAAGATGGAGGAAGCGAGGAACATTCTGAAGGAGATTTTTGAAAAGCGCGAATTCTCCAAGTGCTCCGAGGATGTGGTCGTTAGGGAAGACCACATAATCATTCCCGATATTTCCACCTATATTCAGGCAAGCGGAAGAACTTCAAGGCTTTACGCGGGAGGAATAACAAAGGGGTTGAGCGTAATTTTTGATGAGGAAGACGTTATTAATGCGTTCAGGACGAGAGCGTCTTACTATGATGTCGAGCTGGAAGTGTTAGGGTCGCTTAACGAGCTCGAGCTTGAGAGGCTAAAGAGAGAGGTGGAGGAGAGCAGAGCCCATTATAGGAAGATGGTTGAGCACGCCGAGACGGATGTCATAGTGCCAGCTCTTTTTGTTGTTGAGAGCCCGACGAAGGCAAAGCAGATAGCAAGGTTTTTTGGAAAGCCGGCAACCATTCTCAGGAACAACCACCCATTCTACGAGGTCACCACCGGCAACTTCGTGCTGATAGTTACCGCCTCACTCGGACACGTTGTGGATTTGGTGGAGAACGATTACTATCACGGGGTTATGGTCAAAGAGGACGGCACCTTCGTTCCAGTTTATGGCTCAATAAAGAAGTGCAGGGATGATGTGGTGCAGTGGATAGAGGGTGATGTATGCCCGAGGTGCGGTAAGAAAGCTGATGATGACTCGAAAGCCAGGGTATTCAATATAGCGCAGATGGCGGAGATGGCAGGCATGGTGATAATTGCCACAGACCCCGATACCGAGGGGGAAAAGATAGCGTGGGACGTTGCCAACTTCGGAGGGATAGGAGCAAAGGTTAAGAGAGCTGAGTTCCATGAAGTGACGAGAAACGCGGTGCTTAAAGCTCTGCAGGAGCTGAGAGATATTGATCTTAACAGGGTCAAAGCTCAGATAGTGAGGAGGGTAGAGGACAGGTGGATAGGCTTTGAGTTATCATCCATCTTACAAAATAAATTCAATGACAGGAATCTCTCCGCGGGCAGAGCCCAAACCCCGGTGCTTAGATGGATAATTGAGAGGTATGAAGAGCACAGGCAGAAGATCAAGCATTATCTGCTCCGGATTGGAGAGCTCACGATCCAAATAGGAAGTGAAGATGAGCTGAAGATCAGCCTTAAGGACAAGTCCAAGGAGTGCAGGGCCGAGATAGCGGAGATTGAGAGAGTGATGGAGGAAAGAAACCCTTTGCCTCCCTACTCAACCGATACCGTGCTGAGAGATATAAACCGCTTTCTGAAAATAGGGACAAGAGAAGCCATGCAGATCCTCCAGCAGCTCTTCGAAAACGGTCTCATAACCTATCACAGAACGGATAGCACGAGAGTTTCGGATAAAGGTCTGCAGGTGGCAAAGCTGTACCTGAAGGAGGACTTTACTCCGAGGACGTGGGACATAAGCAAGGAGGGAGAGGGAGCGCACGAGTGTATAAGGCCCACTCGACCCGTTGATGCGCAGACACTCCGCGATTTAATCTATCAGGGGGTAATTCAGACCACGGAGCCGATAACCTGGAGGCATCTGAGAGTTTATGATCTCATTTTCAGGAGGTTTATGGCAAGTCAGGCTCCCTCATTCAGGGTGGAAAAGGTAAAGTACTTGATCAGGGTCGATGGTCCTCCACTTGCTATGGAGGTTGAAAGGGTTGTGAGTGCTGAGGGCAGAGCTTTCAATATTTACCCTTATGCGGTACAGATAGAAAAAGAGCTGCTTACCGGAGTACATCATGCTGTTCTTACCTATGTCAGGAGAAGCAGGGTTCCGCTCTACACACAGGCCGATATCGTCGGGCTGATGAAGGAGAGAAGAATAGGAAGACCGTCGACTTATTCAACAATAATAAACAAACTTTTTATCAGGAGGTATGTGTTTGAGAAGAAATCCAGGCTTATTCCTACAAAGAGAGGTATGATTGTTGAGAGGTTTTTACGGGAGAACTTCGAGGAGTTTGTGTCTGAGGAGAGGACGCGGATGGTGGAAAGAGTGATGGATGAGATTGAGGAGGGCAGGAAGGACTACATGGAGGCGCTGCGTGAATTCTATGAGGAGATAAGGAACGTTTCCACAAGGAGCGGTGTGGCTGGAACCTGATGTTTTTATGAATTCTCTGACCTTAACGACTTTATTCCCTCTTGGGTCGATAAGTTTCGAACCATCTCCTGAAATACTCAAGCTCCGCTTTACCTGCGGGGTGCTCTTCCTGGAAATACTTAATGGCTTCTGCTCTGCTGCCCCGCTTTTTAAGCTCCTGCTCAAATTCATCTCTCGGTACCAATATTTGCGTTTCGGGATGATTTCCGGGAATGTAAACAAAATTTCCCTTGTGGTGCATGGACTCCCCTTTAGGGACGAAAAATTTAAGTAAATATCAGGTTGGCATTTGTCGAAATCACAGAAAGTGATTTAAAGTTTTGATGCACGGAGAAATCCATGCCCAGCGGAAGGAGGGAAGGCGGGGACGCACTGGTTAAAGCGCTTCTCATTCTGGTTGTGGTTGCGCTGATATTCCAGAGCGGGATGTTCTTCTACCTGCTGAAAGCGTCCACGATGGAGATTTCAGTGAACAAATCCACAGGCACGATAACCATAGGGCATCACCACACCGCAGTGCCGGCTGTCCGGCAACAGCACGAAATCGTCCTCAACGGCACCCGCAGAGTGGAGATGCTGATTCCAGCAGTTGACAGCAACGGGAACGGTGTGATGGCAAAGCTTATAGTTGAGGCGCGTCCGGGAAGCGGGAGAAGCCTTGTGAACATAGACAACATACTTTTCTGGACGGACACGCAGAACAGCGTGAGGATGGCGAGGAGGGTAGCGGAAAGGTATCTCAACAGGAGCCTCGACAATGTTGACCTGATCTATACTATTGAGGCCAACGCAACGGTGATCGAGGGGACTTCAGCCGGGGCTGCGCTGACGATAGCAACCATAGCGGTGCTCGAGAACAAGACGCTCAGAAAGGATGTCACAATTACTGGAACGATAAACTCCGACGGCACGATCGGTCCTGTGGGAGCGGTGCTTGAAAAGGGCGAGGCAGCAGCAAAACACGGAATAAAGATATTCCTCGTTCCGCTTGGACAGTCAACTCTGGTACAGTACAAGCCGAGACGGGACTGCGAGAAGTTCGGCTTTGTCACTTACTGCGAGACGGAGTACGTGCCGGAGAAAATAGACCTCCAGAAGAAGCTCGGGATCAAAGTGGTGGAAGTGAGCAACATAGCGGAAGCGCTGAAATACTTCATAGCGGGATAATGAATTTTTGTTCTTTCCTTTTTACTTCTTTGCGATTTTGTGCGTCCTGACACGACTTCATAAATCTTTTCGACGATAGTCGAATTCTCATTACTGCGTGGTGAAAAAGCATTTTAAATTTTTTGTATAACTCATCAATGGTGATACTCGGATGTTGGGGGAGGAAATATATCGGCTTGTTAGGAAGTCCAAAACCACACGCAGAGGTTTTCTTCAGGGATTGGCAGCTGCCGCCGGTGCTGTACTCCTTGGTGGTTGCATCATGCCATCTCAGCAGAAGGTTCAGCAGCATCCGCCATCCGCACCACCGGCCACAACCCCAACACCGGAGGCAACTCCGGAGGAAATAGCTTCCGGTGGGGTTACCGGTTACCCAAATCCGGCTCAGGAATTCGGATACCCGTACTTCCCTGCCTGCAAATTCGAGGAGGGTTATAATGTTCCTCTCGATAAATCGGGACGACCCATTCCCGTGCGTGAAATAGAAAGCTGGAAGGAGCCGTTTTTCTATCATGATGATGGAACGAGGCTGGGCAAAATCTACGGAATCAGGACGAAGTGGGTCGTACCGGATGTAACGGACTACGTTGAAGCTTACTCCGATGAGGTGCTTAAAAAGAGCGGTCTGATATTTCCGGAGGATTAGAACAAGCTGGATCTCGTCAAACCCAAGAAGCTTTTGCTGGAGTTTAAGTATGTT